>JACNKZ010000049.1 GCA_014381785.1 Kiritimatiellota bacterium | reverse complement strand
CGGAGCTTACATCATCAACACAGACGTCAAATGACACCGTCTTGTTTTTCACGCTCGTTACCAATGTGACAGAACCGGTGGCGTCTGTTGTTCCGGTGACCGTCTCATTGTGCGATCCGGAGAAGATTGCTGTCACGTCAGCTCCTGCAACCGGGCTGCCGTTTTCGTCAACAATGTTGATTACAGCGGTTGCTACGGTCTGCGGGCCGCCACCGGATGTGCCGGGGACGATGGATGCCACATGCGCAGCAGTACCTTCGGATCCGCCGCCATTTGAAAGCACGGTAATTTCCAGCACGGCTGCTACGGCAGAGTTGATGCCGTCGCTGACGGTAACGTCAAACGTATTGACGCCCACATCGCTCAAAGCCGGAGTGCCGGAGAGTGTGCCGTCGGAGGCAATGCTCAACCAGGACGGACCTGAAACCTTCGAGAAGGTCAGTGAGTCGCCGTCTGCATCAGAAGCATCGTCGGAGAGTGTTGAGCTGTAAGCTGCTGCTTCAGTCGCATCCGCTTCAACGATCGGGTTGGCATTCCAGGTCGGAGCCAGGTTTTCCCCGCCGCCGCCAACAGAGCTTCCGCCGAGGATGGTGTATCCGTTATCGGAGATGCGGATGTAGTCGACTACGTATTCGGCTGGGAAGGGCGCGGTGATGTCAGCGGACCCGTAGATATCGGTCAGTATGCCGCCTACAGCAAGATTAAGGATGATAAAGTGCGGTTGATGAAACTCTTCGCCTCCAAAGCTTGCCGGGTCGCTGATATCGAACGCCCACATCATTACATCATCGATATAGGTGGAAATCATGGTTGGGGTCCATTCCATGCGATAGGTGTGGAATGAGCCGTTCAGATCGGAGGACGCGTCATGAGTCAACCCATAGGTTGCGTAACTGCCATTGACGTCCCAGTGAACCGCTGATCCAACCCGTCTGTTGACAAGGCCGGCGGCTATGGCATCCGCAAATCCCATTTCTACGATATCGATTTCGCCGCAGGCAGGCCATCCCGCGCTCGATATATCACTGCCGAGAGTCCAGAAGGCAGGCCAGAGACCGTCGGCCAGATCGGGGGTCTTTATGCTTGCTTCAATTGTTCCGTATTGGAATGTGAACTTGTCCTGAGTTTTCATTCGACCGGAGGTAAAGCTCTTGGATCCCGGTCTCCCGATGGTGACGTCGGTAGAGATGGCCGTAATGATCAGGTTGCCGCCTTCGACACGAACGTTTTCGGGGTTGCTGGTGTATTCCTGAAGCTCTTGGTTGCCCCAGCCGCCAGCGCCGGTTTCTATGGTCCATACAGTACTGTCAGGAGCCGTCCCGGTGTCGAATTCATCGCTCCAGATGACCTGAGCCGTCGCTATTCCATACGACAATGTGACCCCGGATATGAGGAGGAGCAAGAGTTTCAGCTTGCGTGATAGTTGTCTGGGTATGTTTATGAACTGTCTCCTTTTTATTTTCCCCTTACAATTACTGTCGGTGAAGAGGGGCTATTTTCATCAACAGACAAGAGAGATCGATAAATGAAGGGGCTTGCGTTTGCAGGTACAGTCATTTCTCTCCTGTTTTTTGGTTGCTTAACATAAGCTGCAAACACCTCGGTGTGCCTGCAGCTTCTTTTATGCGCATGTTAACCCTTCAAAGGTGCTCGAGCTGAGCACATAATGCAACATCAGAGAGCAATTTTTCTGCCCGCTCCTTTACTCGCTAGTCAAGAGCGCAATTTTCTGGTCATTCGAGGAGTGTTGCTGGACGGGTTCCTGCCTTTGTAAATGAATATCCCGTGGACAGTCGAATCCTTCACCGACACCAACCACGTGGAAGATAGCCAGATGTTCTACAAAATCGGCGTCGAACTGGAAGATTGAATTTTTTACAAACCAGCCGTTGCTAAGGCTTCCGCCGTCGCTCTGTGAGCTATGGAGGGATAAGATGGCGGTCAAGAAGAGCGCACAGATCATAAAAAACAGGCGTGGCCTTTTGTGGTCCCTCGTGTTTTTCGTGGCCAATAATATTCCTCTTCTATTCGCGGTTAAAATGACTTTGCCGGAAGGCATTTCATCCTTGAGCTGAAGACCGGGCATAGTAATCTGCATCGCATATGACTCATTTGCGGGAAATCATACTTGCGCTTGCTGATGCTGAAGTAGAATTCGTCATTGGCGGCGGAGTGGCTTGTGTTTTGCAGGGCGTCGAGCGTTTCACGATGGATTTGGATATTGCGATCAACCTGACGCCGGAAAACCTGAAGCGGTTTGTTGCGGTTATGAAGGAGCAACATCTCACGCCGCGGGTTCCAGTTCCTCCTGAAGCGCTGCTGAATCCGGATGCTGTGAAGATGATGGTAGAAGAAAAGCATGCGCTGGTTTTTACCTTCCTCGATGTAAACAACCCGATGCGTCATGTAGATGTGTTTTTGCGTGATGATCTCTCTTATGACGTGTTGAATCGGCATTCAGAAGCCGTTGATCTGGGAGAACGATCCATTAAGTTGGTTTCTCGCGCCAAACTTCTGGCGATCAAAGAGGCCATCACGCCGCCACGTGATAAGGATCAGCTGGATATAGCCGCACTGCGCAGGATGATTCATGATGAATAAAGAGATGCTCGAGATACTGAAGCAGACTACGCCGGAAGATTTCGACGGGCATACAGCATTCGCCCGGATGACGCCCGACCAGCGTCTGACTTGGCTGGAGGAGGCCAACGCGGCTTATCTGGAACTGTACGGCCGCGCCGTGCCGGAGCTCCGTGTGGCTGAAGAACCTGCCGACTACAAAGTAAAAGGCGAATGAACTGCCTGATCCAACACGGTGACGACTGGCTTTCCTTTAAGGATCCGGTCGAGGTGCTGACGGCTCGCACGCCGGACGAAGTTTTCCAATGTTTGGAAAAAATAGAAGCGAGCGGCCTGTGGGCCGCGGGCTTTGTTTCCTACGAAGCCGCGGGTGCGTTTGACGACGCACTCAAAACGCATCAACCGGGCGATCTGCCGCTTCTTCAATTCGGACTTTTCCAAACCTTGGGAAAAATATCACCCGAATCAAACGGGGAGTATCGACTCGGCGAGTGGATACCATCGGTTTCTCGCGATGAGTATTCCAAAGTGATTGCGGCAATCAAGGAGCACATCGCGGCGGGTAACACCTATCAGGTCAACTATACCTTCCGGCTCAATGCGGATTTTGAGGGCGATCCATTTTCCTTCTTTTGCGATCTGGCCGCCGCGCAGCAGGGGCGTTACGGCGCGTACATCGAAACGGACGACGTTGCGATCTGCTCCGCCTCACCCGAGCTCTTCTTTGAACTGAAAGATGGAACCATCACCTCGCGCCCGATGAAGGGAACGCTTCCGCGCGGACTGACGTTTTCCGATGATTGCAAGCAGCGGGAGGTTTTGCAGAATTCGCCCAAGGACCGCGCGGAAAATATCATGATCGTCGATATGATTCGCAATGACATCGGCCGCGTTGCCGAGGCCGGCTCAGTTGAAACGCTCAGCCGCTTCGATGTCGAAAAATATCCGACCGTCTGGCAGATGACGTCTACTGTTCGAGGGAGGCTTCAACCGCGAATGAACGCGAACCGAGCCCCTGGCGAGCTGGGCTCCGCGAATGCGGGGCAACAAAGTGGCAATGAACGCGAAAAGTTGGGGGAGATCATGAGGGCGCTGTTTCCCTGCGCCTCGATCACGGGCGCGCCGAAGGCCAAGACGATGGAGTTAATCCAGGGTTTGGAAAAGGGCCCGCGCGGCATCTACACCGGCTCGATTGGATTCATTGCGCCGGACGGAACCGCGCAGTTCAATGTGGCGATCCGCACGGCGGTGGTGGATCGGAGTTCTGGAGTGGTGGAGTATGGGATTGGTGGCGGGATCGTCTGGGATTCTGATTCGGAATCGGAATACGAAGAGGCACTTTCAAAAGCCGCGATTTTGACAAAGCGGATGCCGCCGTTAGAGCTGCTCGAGACAATGCTCTGGGAGGGTGGAGAAATATTTCTTTTGGAACGTCATCTGAAGCGGCTGGCTGAGTCAGCGGACTATTTTGATTTCCAAATCGATTCCGAAAAGATCCGTGCGGAGCTGGCGGCGCTCTCCTTTGACGAGCCGCAGCGAATTCGACTGCTATTGAACCGGGACGGGGTAATTTCGATCAGGCATCAGCCTAATCACACCTTCGAACGTGTGATTAGGCTGGCCATTGCGAAAGAACCGATCGATTCAGGTGATGTGTTCCTTTACCATAAGACGACGAACCGTGCGGCGTATGAGCGGGCGAAGGTGGATTTTCCTGAGGCGGATGATGTGCTTCTCTATAATGAGCGCGGCGAGGTGACGGAGAGTTGCATTGCCAATGTGGTGGTGGAGCTCGACGGCCACAAGATCACCCCGCCGGTTTCCTGCGGTCTGCTAGCTGGCACATTCCGCGATGAACTTTTGGAGCGAGGCGAAATTGAAGAGGGGATTGTGATGCTCGATGATCTAAAGCGTGCAGACTTCATTTGGCTCATCAATTCTGTCCGCAAATGGCGGAAGGCAATATTGGCGTAAATTAGCGTTCATTAGCGGTTCAAATTCTGTTTAACTCCAAGGCTCATGAAACCAAAGATTTTGATTATTACCGGATACGGAGTGAACTGCGAAGCGGAGTCGGCCCATGCATGGAATCTGGCGGGCGCCGACGCGGTTCAAGTACACATTAACGACCTGATTGAAAAGCCGCAGCAGATGCGCGATTTTCAGGGCATGATGTTCATCGGCGGCTTTTCCTACGGCGACCACATGACCAGCGGCCATGTATTCGCGCTGCGGGTGAAGCACCATCTGCGCGCCGAGCTGCAGCAGTTTATCGACGACGGAAAAATCATCATGGGGGTCTGCAACGGCTTCCAGACGATGACCAAGATCGGGTTGCTGCCCGGTTTTGACGGCGACTATTTTGACCCCAAAGTTTCCCTGATGCAGAACGACTGCGGAACCTTCCAGAACTTCTGGGTCAACCTGAAGTTCGAAAGCGCCTCACCCTGTATCTTCACCAAAGGGCTCGACACGATGCCGATGCCGATTCGCCACGGCGAGGGTAAGATTTTCACCACCGACGCGTCGGTGATCGAAAAAATTGAAGCGCAGGGATGCGCCGCCGTCCGCTATGCAGACGATGCGGGAACCCCGACGCAGGATTTTCCGGCCAACCCCAACGGCTCGCTCAATGCGATCGCGGGGCTGTGCGACCCGACCGGGCGCATCTTCGGAATGATGCCGCACCCCGAGGCCTACCTCTTTGCTGAGAACCACCCCAACTGGGACAAACAAAAACTCGACGGAACGCTCCCCCCCCAGGGACTGGGACTCAAACTTTTTGAAAACGGCGTGAAATTTCTCGCCGCCGGCTAGCCGGGTTACAGATTTTACAGACACTGAATAAAGTTTGTCGGCTCGATGAGCCGATCTAGTGGTGTTTGGGAAGCGTAGATTCAAATAAAAAAAGGAGAGAGTTATGGCAGTCATTGACTTTGGCGGAACCAAAGAAACCGTCGTTACCCGTAAAGAGTTCTCGCTGGCGAAAGCCCGCAAGGTCCTCAAAAACGAAACCATCGCCATCATCGGTTACGGCGTGCAGGGCCCGGCCCAGGCGCTCAACCTGCGCGATAACGGCTTCAACGTCATTATCGGTCAGTCCAAAAAATTCATGAAGGACTGGAACCGCGCTAAGCGCGACGGTTTTGTGGTCGGCGAAACGCTGTTCGAAATCGAAGAAGCGGTTCAGAAGGGTACCGTCATTCAGTACCTGCTTTCCGATGCTGCGCAGAAAATCTGCTGGCCGCAGGTTAAACGCAATCTGAACGCGGGCGATGCCCTCTACTTCAGCCACGGGTTCTCCATCGTCTACAAAGACCTCACCAAAATCATTCCGCCGGAAGATGTCGATGTGATTCTCGTTGCCCCGAAAGGGTCCGGCCTCAACGTGCGTCGTAACTTCCTGAGTGGTGCGGGCATCAACTCCAGCTTCGCTGTTCACCAGGATGCGACCGGCCACGCCGAAGAGCGCTGCATGGCCCTCGGTATTGGTATCGGATCCGGCTACCTCTTCCCGACTACTTTCGAGAAAGAAGTCACCTCCGACCTCGTTGGTGAGCGCGGTGTGCTGATGGGCTGCCTGGCCGGCGTGATGGAAGCGCAGTACGAAGTGCTCCGCAAAAACGGACACAGCCCGTCCGAAGCGTTCAACGAAACCGTTGAAGAGCTCACCCAGAGCCTGATCCGCCTCGTCGACGAAAACGGCATGGACTGGATGTTCTCCAACTGCTCGGCCACCGCGCAGCGCGGTGCGCTTGACTGGTCACCGAAGTTCAAAAAAGCCACACTGCCCGTCTTCAAAGACCTCTACAAAGCGGTCAAAAACAAAGATGAAGCCAAGCGTGTGCTGAAAGTCTGCGGAGCGAAGAACTATCGCGAACGTCTGGAAAAAGAACTCAAAGCCATTCACGACTCCGAAATGTGGCAGGCCGGTGCGGCCTCCCGTTCGCTGCGTCCGAAAGGCAAAGCCAAAGATATCGCCAAAGGCACAAAAGGTGTCGGCGGTCGCGGCGCCAATTAAAATCTGCGACAGCAGATTTTGCAACGGGCTCTCCTCGGAGGGTCCGTTTTTTATTGGGCTTGCGCGGCGAGATCCCACAGCGCGCGAACGGCGGGACGGGTAAGGGAGCGCTTGGCGGCGCAGAGCCCGACGGAGTAGGGGTCGAGTTGCGGCGCGTTTTGTAGAATCTGCACTTCGTCGCGGAAGGGGCTGCGTTCGAGTACCAGCTGTGGAACAACGCCGATGCCGCAGCCGAGCCGCACCATAGCAATCAGTGCTTCGTTCCCCGAAACTTCGGAGCGAATGTCCGGCTGGATTGCTTTCCCCTTTAACCATTTGTTGAGACGACTGCGCGAAAGCCCGCTGCGCGGTAGCACGAGCGGAGCGCGTGCGAGGTCGAGCTGTTTGCCTTTGCGCGGCGGGTCGGCGAATTCGCCGCTGACCGGGGCGATGAAGACCAGCGGGATTTCCGCCAGGGGCAGAAATTCGATCCGCGCGGCGGGGCGGTCGGGCAGGGCGGCGACCGCGAGGTCAATTTCTCCGGCGAGCACTTGATCGACCGCCTGCTCGGCGGCGCCGGTATTGAGCTCAAGCTGAACCTGCGGGTGAGCGGCGCGGTAGGTTTCGAGCAGATCGGGCAGCAGGCTGTAGACGGCGGTGATGGAGGCGTAGATGGAGAGGGTTCCGGAAATGGTTGGCTCGTCTTTCAGCTCTTCCTGCAGAGTTTTCCATTCACTGCGCGTGCGCAGGGCGTAGGTCTTCATGCGCTCACCCGCCGGGGTGAGGGCGACGTTGCGGTTGTCGCGCGTGAACAGCGGCTGGCCGATTTCCCCTTCCAACCTTTGGATGGAGCGGGTCAGCGCTGACGGGCTGAGATTGCATGCGCGGCTGGCCTGCCCGAAATGCAGTGTTTCGACCAGAGTCAGGAAATTATTCAGCTCATGAATGTTCATAGAAGGGTGTTAACCACGAAATACACGAAAGCTGAGCGGAGATATATATTTCGTGTGGTTCGTGTATTTCGTGGTTTCTTACTGTTGTCATTTCTCGAATCCCGCATCCTGTATCCCGTACCATTGCTTTTTATGCAATATATAATTGAAATCAAATCAATTTACGCAACACAGGAGTTGAGATACCCTACGGGCCGTTTTTAATTAAAAGAAGGAGAACTCTCATGGGACAAAACTGGTTTAACACGCTTCCGCTTCGCCGTCAGGTTGACGAACTCGGCACCTGCCGCTTTATGGACGCTTCAGAATTTATTGACGGCACAACAGCCGCTCAGGGCAAAAAAATTGTCATCGTCGGTTGCGGCGCACAGGGCCTCAATCAGGGTCTGAATATGCGCGACAGCGGCTTGGACGTTTCCTACACGCTTCGTGATGCCGCCATTGCGGAAAAACGTCAGTCGTTCCTCAACGCATCCGAAAACGGATTTGCTGTTGGTACGTACGCTGAAATGCTTCCGACTGCGGATATCGTTATGAACCTCGCTCCCGACAAACAGCACACCAATGTGGTGGAAACCGTTGTTCCGCTGATGAAGCAGGGTGCGACCTTCTGTTATGCGCACGGTTTTAACATTGTTGAAGAGGGTGTGCTGATCCGCGAGGACATCACCGTCATCATGGTGGCTCCGAAATCTCCGGGCTCGGAAGTGCGCGAAGAGTACAAGCGCGGCTTCGGTGTTCCGACGTTGATCGCCTGCCACGGCGAAAATGACCCGAATGGTAACGGCATGGAAATTGCCAAAGCCCTTTGTGTTGCGCAGGGCGGCGACCGCGCCGGTGTGCTGGAATCCTCTTTTGTGGCCGAAGTGAAATCTGACCTGATGGGTGAGCAGACCATTCTTTGCGGCATGCTGCAGGCGGGCGCGCTGCTCTCCTACGATAAGATGACCGCCAACGGCATCGACAAGGCGTGGGCGGTTCAGCTGATTCAGTACGGATGGGAAACCATCACCGAGGCGCTCAAGCAGGGAGGCATCACCAATATGTTGGATCGCCTGACCAACCCGGCGAAACTGAAAGCGTTCGAGCTGTCGGAAGAGCTGAAGATCATCCTGCGTCCGCTGTTTGAAAAACACATGGACGACATCATCTCCGGCGAGTTTTCCAAAACGATGATGGAAGACTGGGCCAACGACGATGTCAATCTGCTGCGCTGGCGCACAGCGACCGGCGAAACCGAGTTTGAAGCGACCGAAGCCGCCGGCGAAATCACCGAGCAGGAACACTTTGATAAGGCCATTCTGATGGTCGCGATGGTGAAAGCCGGCGTGGAGCTGGCCTTCGAAGAGATGGTGGAGTCGGGTATTCAGCCGGAATCGGCTTACTATGAGTCCCTGCACGAGACCCCGCTTATTGCCAACACGATCGCCCGCAAGAAGCTGTTCGAAATGAACCGCATCATTTCCGACACCGCCGAGTACGGCTGCTACCTCTTCGCTCACGCCGCCGTGCCGATGCTTGAGGAGTTCATGGCCGGAATCAGCACCGATGTGATCGGCAAAGGGCTGGAACTGACCGATCTGTCGGTTGACAACAAACTGCTGGTCGAAGTCAATTACGAGATCCGCAACCATCTGGTTGAGATCGTCGGTGAGGAGCTGCGCGCCTCCATGGGCGCCATGAAGGCCCTCGCACGATAGGGGAATGGAGTAATGGAGTGGAGGAGTGTTGGAAATATGGGAATATCCCCATGAATCCATACTTCACAACTCCAATATCCCCTCTAAAATTCCTGAATATTGCGGTTTACAAGGGGTGAGGCCGCCTGTATATTGCGGCGCTCAAATAGAGACAGAGAAAAAAATAAGAGTTTTATAGAAGGAGCCTATAGTGGATCAGGCAGCAACAGCGGAAATAAAAAAAGAGTATCAGAAAAACGATCGCGACACCGGTTCGGTTGAAGTGCAGGTTGCACTGCTGACCAGCCATATCGCGGAATTGACCGAGCACCTCAAAGTGCACAAGAAAGACCACAGCTCGCGCCGTGGCCTGATCACCATGGTCAACAAACGCCGCAAATTACTTAGTTATGTGACGAAAAAAGACGTCACGCGCTATCAGGAATTGATCAAGCGCCTTGGCCTTCGCCGCTAAGTACAAGCCACGTCAGCCTCGCACTTCTGCGGGGCTGTCTTGTTCTAAACCCCGTCTACAGGCGCAAACCGTCTAGACGGGGAATTTCCACTTAAGAGGTAAGCGCATCCGGCCTCGCAGGCTCCCGGCAGCAATGGATGCAGAAGTAAGGAAAGAAATGAAAGATACAGTAAAAGTAGAGTTCGAAGTCGGCGGCATGCCGATGAGTTTTGAATCCGGAGTCCTCGCACAGCAAGCCGCTGGTGCCGTCTCCTGCCAATTCGGCGACAATGTCGTCTTCTCAGCCGTTACCACGGGCAATTCGCGCGAAGGGTGCGACTTTTTCCCGCTGCAGGTTGAATACCGCGAAAAGTTTTATGCCGCAGGGCGCTTTCCAGGAGGATACTTCAAACGTGAGTCTCGTCCTTCCGAATCGGAAATTCTCACCATGCGTGTAACGGACCGTCCGATCCGCACCCTGTTCCCTGAAGGGTTTTATAATGAAGTCCAGATCAACAACACGCTGATGTCCACCGATTGCACCCGTGCGTGCGATTTCCTCAGCATCAACGCATCAAGCGCCGCGCTTATGCTGACCGAACTGCCGTTCGGTGGGCCGATCGGTGGCGTGCGCATGGCTCGCGTCAACGGGGAACTCATTGTGAACCCCACCCACGACGACATGCTCAAAAGCGACCTCGACCTCACTTACGTTGGTACCGCCGAAAAAACCATGATGATCGAAGGGTCTGCTGAGGAAATCAGCGAAGCCGACTTCATCGCCGCCATGAAAGTGGCGCACGAAGCCATTCAGCCGATCATTGCCGCTCAGTTCGAACTGCGCAAACAGCTCGGCCTGCCGGAATGGAAAGTGGTTGTTGCTGAGAAAGACACCACGCTCCTCGATAAAGCGCGCGAAATCGGTGGCGAGAAGTTCAGCACCATCCTCGGAGAAGGCGCCAAGCTCAAACGTCAGGACGCGGTTAACGCGCTGAAAGAAGAAGTAAAAGCGAAGATGCTTGAAGTGTTCCCGGACATGACCGACGAAGACTACTTCCACGCCTTCCACGAACTTGAAATCGAAACCCTCCGCAACAACGTGCTTGAGAAAAAGATGCGTATCGGTGGCCGAGGCTTCGACGAAATGCGTGAACTGAAAGCACAAGTCGGCGTATTGCCGCGCGTGCACGGTTCCGCCATCTTCAACCGCGGTGAAACGCAGTCGCTCGCGACTGTTACCCTCGGCCCGAAGAAAGATTCTCAGTCCATGGACGCTGTGACCGGCGGTCCGACCGAGAAACAATTCATGCTGCACTACAACTTCCCGCCTTACTGCGTGGGTGAGTGTGGTCGCCTCGGATTCACCAGTCGTCGCGAAATCGGCCACGGTAACCTGGCTGAACGCAGTATCGTTCCGATCCTGCCGAAAGACTATCCCTACGCCGTGCGCGTTGTTTCCGAAATCATGGGATCCAACGGATCGTCTTCCATGGCTTCCGCCTGTGTTGGCGTACTCGCCCTTATGGATGCGGGTGTTCCGATCAAGGCTCCGGTTGCCGGTATCTCCGTGGGTCTCTTCACCAAAGGTGAACAGTCCGACCTTGTGATCGATATTCTCGGAACCGAAGACCACTGCGGCGACATGGACTTCAAAGTCGTCGGAACCCGCGAAGGAATCACCTCCTTCCAGGTCGACCTGAAAATCAACGGCCTTAACTGGAACCAGGTTGAAGGCGCTTTCGCGATGGCCCTTAAAGGTCGCCTCGAAATTCTCGACTACATGCAGACCGTCATCGACGCTCCGCGCGCAGAAATGAGCATTCATGCTCCGCGTGTTGAAGTGGTCAAAATCGACCCGGAAAAAATCGGTGCCCTCATCGGCCCCGGTGGAAAAGTCATCCGCGGAATCACTGAAACCTACGGCGTGCAGATCGACGTTGAAGAAGACGGAACCGTCAGTATCTTCAGCTCCGACGGCGAAGCTATGCTGGGTGCGCTTAAAGTCGTCAACGGCATTTGCGCTGAAGCTGAAATCGGCGCCCTCTACGAAGGAACCGTCCGCACCATCCGCGACTTCGGTGCGTTCGTCGAAATCCTGCCCGGTAAAGACGGCCTCGTGCACGTCTCCGAACTCGCTGACTTCCGCGTCGGCAAAGTCGAAGACATCTGTAAAGAGGGCGACACCATGTGGGTCAAGGTCCTCGACGTCGACCGCGACGGCAAAATCCGCCTCAGCCGCAAAGCGGCCATGGCTGAAAAAGATGCTGAAGTTCACGGCGAAGACACTGCCAAAGATGCCAACGCCGAGGCAGAAGCCACGGACTAAGCTTCACCCCGGTTCCTCCTCCGCCAAGGCTACGGCGGACAGGGGACATGAAAAGCCCTTCCGCTCGCGGAGGGGCTTTTTTTATTTGAATGAGGATTCCAAAACAGGAGTATTTGGTAATATATATCTTTGTCTTTAACGGGGAGACGCCGGGGCAGACAGTATAGAGATTTATTCCCAAAAGTTATTTGACGCTGATTCTGTGGCGTGATATCTGCTTCATTTATCCGGCATGAAGGGGATTTATGGATTAGCAAATGCAGGCTGAATCATGAAGCCGAGACGATTGGTTACTGGATTCATTTTGATGGAGGTTCTGGCGATAGATGGCTTTGCAGCCCCCATTCGCAATATCATTCTCTGCATTGGCGATGGAATGGGGCCGGAACAGGTGAAAGCCGCGAGATATTACGCCAGCACCAACCTGTTTTTTGAAACCTTTCCGTATCAGAGCACGATGATCACAGACTCCGCGGATAATCCGGTTACGGATTCGGCGGCGTCGGCCACGGCCATGGCTTCCGGGCAGAAAGTGAACAATGGAGTCATCAGTCTGTCTCTACCGGGCGACGGGTCTGAGTTGCGAACTCTGCTGGAGTATTTCACAACCAAAGACAAGGCCGCCGGACTTGTAACCACCACATATGTGACGCACGCCACGCCGGCCGCGTTTGGCGCTCACACGATCAGTCGGAACAACCTCTCAGAGATAGCCGCTGATTACCTGACCCAGACCCGTCCACAGGTTCTCTTCGGCGGCGGCGCAAATGGGATGAGCCCGTCCGCAGCGGTCAATGCGGGTTATACCGTTGTCACCACCCGGGATGATCTGTTCTCCCTGAACACAACGGACGCCTCTTTGGTTTCCGGTCAGTTTGGAACCGACCATCTGCCATATGAGTTTGATGGCCTTGGTGATCTGCCTCGTCTGCCCGAAATGGCTGTTGTGGCACTGGACATTCTTGAAGAGGATCCCGACGGATTTTTTCTGATGGTCGAGGGCGGCCGGATTGATCATGCCGGACACAGCAATGATCTTTCACGGAATATTGGCGAAACTCTGGCGTTCAGCGAAACGGTTGAGCTGATCCGCAACTGGGCCGGCAGCCGTTCCGACACGCTTATCATTGTGACAGCGGACCACGAAACGGGCGGGCTGGATGTTCTGGCGGACAACGGCCCCGGCGTGAATCCGACCGTCACCTGGTCTACCACCGGCCACACCGCCACGCCGGTTCCGGTGTATGCCTGGGGGCTCAATGCCGATCTGGCGACGACGGTCGCTGACAACACCGAAATCCATCAAGTCGCCATCAGCACGGCGCTGGTTCCCGAACAGGCGGTAGATATCGGACAGGCTGAAACCGGTGATATGCAGATTATATGGACCGCCGCCGCAGGAGATGCTTACCGTGCGGAATACACACCGACTTTGAAACCGCTCGACTGGACCCCCTTGATGACCGTCACTTCAACCAGCTCCCGGCTGGTCATTGCGGACACGAACGCAGTCCCTCTCCGGTTTTATCGGCTTATTCCCCTAGGCGCAGAGAGCCCGTAGGCCATCCGAGGGTTCCGCGTTACTTCAACAGTTCTTTTGGATCGATAGCAGGGGTGCGGCAGATGTGGGAGTAATCGTCGTAGCCTTCGATGAGCGGTTCGGGGGCAAGATCGCCGTTGCGGAGTTTCCAAACATTGGAAAAAAGCGTTTCGAGGAATTGTTCCGTTAGCTCCGGCGTCATGACGAGGCGTTTTTTGTCGTTGCCGAAGTGCTTCGACATTTTTTCAAGGTCGCGCTCCTGCAGGTGGTAGACCGCCTGCACCTTTTCGTTCAGTTCCGGTGTGTTGTGCTCGCCGAAGAAAAACTGCTGGGCGGCAAAGGTGTAGAGCGCCAGCTGGCAGTCGAGATTGAGCGCGGTCTTTTTGGCGATGGTCTCCGCTGTGTCGATCCTTGATTTTCCTTTGTAGTCCACCACCAGCAACTGTTGCAGTTCGCCGTCGTCATCAAAAATCAGATCGATGCGGTCGATTTTTCCCTTCAGCCGGATACCCTCCTCGAAGCGAATGGGGTCAGTACGAGGAATCGTGTCATCTTCGATGCACGATTCACGGACTGACCCCTGAGTTGACCCCTGAGTGTAGTGGAGGGTAATCGGCAGATCGTGCTTTTCATCAAACTTCATTTCAAAGAGGGCGGGATAGCGGTTCTCGGCTTGTGCCGTATTGATATCCATGCGGACAATGTTTTCGATCACTTGGTGCAGCTTGCGTTTTTCCGTTTCCCATACCGCGCGATGTCCCAGATGACAGCTCGCCCGCCGCTCCGCTTTCGCAAACTCCTCTTCTGCAATCCCGCGGGCCAGCGCCAATAGCTCATCGGCTTTGGCCGGGTCAAACACCGCGAGCGGAATCTCACCTTCCTGTGAAAGTTTCCAATGATTGGAAACTTTTTTTGCGTACCAGTCGCTCCGTTCAGCGACAGCGGCATACACCCGCTCCAGAATGTCGTGAACGATCGAGCCGCGGTCCATCGGGTCGGTGTCGTCCCCGTGGGTGCGGTCGGGTTTGATGCCCAGCACTTTTTCGAGGAAGAAAACAAAGCGATTGCGGGCCAGCGATTCCAGTGCCGTTGCGCTGAACTCCGGATTTTTTTCCAACCACTTCTGGAGAGCGGGTAATGGCGTGATGGCTGTCTGGATGGTTGCGGGAGATGGATTTAACCAGGCCTGGGTCTGCCTGGCTTCATCTTCAGCGCGGACGGCTTCCGGCGGCAGAATGGTGTGGAATGATTCGCCGTGTGCCGGCGCATCGATTTTTGACAGCCCGCGCATCCGCTCAAAGAATTCACCGGGCGCGCGCTCTTTGCCGTCCGCATCGCTTTGTGTGTACGAAAGGGTCAGTTTTTCGGTGGCGGCGCTCAGGGCGGTCAGGAAGAGAATCTCTTCCTGAATCAGAGCTTCGCCGGTTTCGGACAGTGCGAGCCGCGGGCAGGGAATGTTGCGCTCTTCCAGAAAAGCGCGCAGGGCGTTGCGTTCGGCGGCGTTGAACAGAGAGTCCGCTTTCGGAATTTGCGGGAAGGTGCGGTCGTCCATGCCGGCGATGTAGACCGACTCGAACCGCAGGCCCGCCGCATCCATCGGGTTGACGATCCATACGCCGCTTTCGGTGCTGAGCTCATCGTTGAGGGTGACGTTATCGAGCAGTTTCTCAAAAAGGGAAATCATTCGTTCCATCGGTAGCGCCGGAAGCAACGCAATTTCTTGAATTAGGCTGTGAACCTCTTCCGGCAGTTCGAGGTGGTGTTGTTTTATCAAAAATTGAACCTGTTCCGAAAATTCCGAACTCTGGAAAAAGTCACGGAGCTCCTTCGGCAGGCGGCGCAGGCGCGGCGGCTCGGTTTGGCGGATTTGCGCAACCAGTTCCCCGCGGTCTTCCACGCCGGGCCAGTCAATGGACGGTGAAAGAAGCAGGTCGCATAACCGGTCGCGCGAGTGGTTGTGCGGAAAGGCGAGCAGGGCGAGCAGGGCTTTCACTGGCGGGTGCGCGGCGGCGGGCGTGCCGCGCCGGAAGTAGTAGGGAATTCCGAAGCGCTGAAAGACATCGGGGACGATGTCGGTGTACGGACTGAGGTCGCGCAGGATCAGCGCCATCTGATCGGGCGCGTTGCCGTGTTCGATTTCAGCGGCAATGCGCCGTGCGGCGTCTTCGATTTCGCCGTAGGGATGAGCGGAGACAAAACACGAAACCCGTTCGCGGGAGTTTTTTTCGAGAATGTTGCTGTCGTCGGCTTCATAGGCATCGGCAAAATCCTCGGCCCACTGCTTCCATTCCTCCTCGTTGCCGAGATCCGCGCGAACTCTTGCGCAGAGCCGGTCTCCGGCGGCCTGTGCGTGTTCGCCCGGCAGAACCGAGAAAATCTGTACCCGCTCCGTTCCGAGCCGGGTTTTGAGCGCGGCCGCAAAGCGTTCTTCGAACGGGTTGAACCAGCGCACGGCGCGGAAGTGGATTTCTCCGTCCAGCTCTGCGGGCAGGTCGCCGCTTTCAATCAGTTGCAGCAGGGCGGTGTTGATCGCAAAACGGTCCGCAAGACCCATGTTTGAACATTGAGCGCGCCATGCGTCGAGCAGCTGCCCGAGGCCGTGGAGTTTATGCTCCGGCTCATGCGCCAGTAGCCATTCGGTAACGGCTCTGCTGTCTTCCGCCAGAAAAGCCAGTTTTTCGATAAGCTGTTTTAATAGGTCGGCGCGCGCGGCGGGGGAGAGCCTGGCGATCGGTTGACGAGGGGTAAACCGCACATTTTCTGCGGTCTGTTCGAGCAGGAGCCGCATTTCCGCCTCACCGTGAGCGCGACCGGCGAGCAGCCCCGTGCGGCGCGCGGCGCGCTCGCAGGTGTCCATCAGCTTTTTCTGCGTAAACAGGCGGGAGGTGTCGATGGCCCCGGCTTTGAGAACGGCGTTCCGCTCCGCCCGGCGTTTGGCCAGTTCGGTCGGAAAAATTGTCAGTGCGCCGTTGCTCATCTTCATGATTGATGAATTGTACAGAGGCCTGTAGGGTTTTCCAACCTTTGGAGCTGGCGAGATCGGTTTTTATTATAATTTTCCAAACATTGGAAAAACAGGAGACAAAATGGATTTTCAGAAACGGGCTAAAGAGATCATAGACATCGAAATCGCGGGCATGGAAAAGGTGCGCGATCAGATTGACGGCGGATTCACCACCGCGATTGAATGGATTCTCGAAGCGGAGAAAAACGGCGGCAAGGTGATCGTTACCGGTGTTGGCAAAAACTTTCATATTGGCCAGAAAATGGTCGCCACCTTCAACAGTACCGGCACCAAGGCCGCTCTATTGCATCCGATTGAAGCGATGCACGGCGATTTCGGCGTGGTTGGCGAAAAGGACATTGTTCTGGCCCTCAGCTATAGCGGCGCATCCGATGAGCTGATCGCTCTTCTGCCGGCTCTTAAGCGGCAGGGACTCAAGATTATCGGCATGACCGCTGATGCCGCCAGTCCGCTGGGGGTGCAAAGCGATCTGATTCTTCCGATTACGGTTGATAAAGAAGCCTGTCCGTTTGGCATGGCGCCGACCACCAGCACCACCGTGACACTCGCCCTTGGCGATGCGCTGGCGATTGTGCTGCTCGAAGCGCGCGGGTTCAAAAAAGAGGACTACGCCAAACTCCATCCCGGCGGGGCCATCGGCCGCACACTGCTTTTGAAAGTAGCCGATGTGATGCGCACCGGCGACCGCCTTGCAAAAGTGGTCAGCGGCTCCAAAGTGAAGGAGGCCGTGATGGCCATGACCGGCGCGCGCTCCGGCTGCGTGGCGATCACTGATGCGGATGAAAAGCTGCTCGGCATCTTTACCGACGGTGATCTGCGCCGCCACTTAATGGATACGCCCGACATCACCGAAGCCGTCATTGACACCATCATGAGCGCTAATCCGATTACGTTGAAGCCGGAGCAGCTCGCGGTCGATCTGCTGAAAATCTACGAAGAGAAAAACATCGACGACCTCGTGGTGGTGGACGATGAAGGTCGCGTCGCCGGCACCGTCGACATTCAGGATCTGCCCAAACTCAAGATTCTTTAAAGCGAATGAGCCGGTTGATCATAGAGGGCCTGCGCACAGTCTGCGGAGGCCCTTTTTCTTTTGCGGTGGAGCGCGGGGAGTGCGTGGCGTTGTCCGGCCCGTCGGGGTGCGGTAAAACGCTGCTGTTGCGCGCGCTGGCCGATCTCGATCTGGCGGAAGGTGCCGTTTTTCTGGACGGAACCGATCGCAATGAAATGCCAGCACCGCAGTGGCGGCGGCAGGTCGGATGGCTGTCGGCTGAAAGCAGTTGGTGGGCCGATTGCGTCGGAGACCACTTCAGGGGGCAGAGATCAGGAGCCAGGAGTCAAAAAGAACCTACTCCGGCCTACGGCCACCCCTCCGAAGGAGGGGATTCGCGTTCATTGCCACTTCGTTGCCCCGCATTCGCGGAGCCCAGCTCGCCAGGGGCTCGGTTCGCGTTCATTCGCGGTTCAGATTTCCAATGTTTGGAAAAATTAGGGTTTCAACGCGATGTGTTGGAGTGGCGGGTGGATCGACTTTCGACGGGGGAGAAGCAGCGGCTGGCGTTGTTCCGTCTTTTGCTGAATGAACCCAAGGTGCTGCTACTCGATGAGCCGACCGCGGCGCTGGATGCTTCCAATGTTTGGAAAGTCGAAGAGGTGATTGCGGAGTATCGGAAATCAACCGGCGCGGCGGTGGTGTGGGTGAGCCATAATCCGGAGCAGATCGCCCGCGCGGCGGATCGGCACCTTCAGCTGTGGGAGGTTGCATGAGTGGAATCATTCAGCTTTCCCCGTTTGAGCTGTCTCTGGCCGCGCTGCTGGTAATCGCGCTGGCCGTGGTATGCCGGCGTCTCCGTTTGGGCGTCGGAGGCAAGCTGTTGTGGAATGCAACCCGCACGGTGATTCAATTGTCCTTAATCGGCTTCGTGCTCAAAGCGCTGTTTGCCAGCTCGTCGCCGTTCTGGGTGGCGCTGATGGCGCTGGTGATGCTGTTGGGCGCGGGACGCGAAGTGCGTGCGCGGCAGAAGAATCCGTTGCGCGGCGGGTGGGGTTTTGGTGTTGGCCTAAGCTCGATGTTTGTTTCGTCTTTTGCCGTGGTGGTGCTGGCGCTGACCGTCGTGGTGGGGCCGGAGCCGTGGTATGCGCCGCGCTACGCCATTCCACTGCTCGGCATGCTGCTGGGTAACACGATGAACGGATTGTCGCTGTCGCTGAATCATTTGACGCAGAATGTGCGTCAGAACCGTGCGGCAATTGAGACGCGGTTGGCGCTGGGCCAGACCCAATCGGAAGCGATTGACGATATCCGCCGTGAGAGTGTCCGAACGGGGCTGATCCCGATTATTAATTCGATGGCCGCCGCGGGACTGGTCAGCTTGCCGGGTATGATGACCGGCCAGATTCTGGCAGGTAATCAGCCGCTCGATGCGGTGAAGTATCAGATCCTGATCATGTTTCTGATTGCGGGCGGCACAGGGTTCGGCACGCTGGCCGCAGTCTGGATGACATCGCACCGGTTGTTTGACGATCGTCACCGCTTGAGGATGGATCGGCTGAAGGGCTGATCAGCGCGCGGGAACCGGTTCATTCTGCTTTCCGCAGTTCGGACAGCGCGCCAGCGGGGTGCGGTGAATATCGGTGAAGATGCGTTTGCAGTTCACGCACCGGTATACGGTTTCGTCTTTGCTTTTGCGCCGCCGGAACGTTTTGATGTCATACACCCAAGCCGCCGCGAACAGGCCGGTCAACACCAGTGCCAGTGGAATTACAAAAAAATAGAGCGGGTCGACAGGCATCAGGTATCTCCTCCGGGTGTGAAGCGAAGCTCAAGCCAGCCCTCTGTGCGGACGGTTGCCGGCTCAAAGCGCAACTGACGAATCGCGCCCGCCAGCGCATCGTTTTGAACCGGGGTTTCAAACAGGGCCTGATCCACCGTTCCGTCGGGCCGGATACTCAAATGAATACGAACCGAGGCCGGAAGCTCGCCCGGGACGGCAAGCTGTGGCGGTGCATCTGACCGAGCGCGAAGTTCCGGTGAGAGAAAGAGGGCAATCCGGTCTGGTTGCGGGATGATGGACGCTGGGCGTACGTTCGGGAACGGGAGATCCGTTGTGAGGCGCGGAATGGTTTCAAGCAGGGAGACGGTGTCCGGTTGTGTCCGGACGACGGGATTGCGCATCAGATAGGATTCGTTTTGGGCAGGGTGCTCCGGCGGGGTTATGCGGGATTTTATGGCGATGCCAGGGATGTCTCCGGCGGAAGGGACAAGCAGGTTGATGCGGGATTCCGGAAAATTTCCGCTAAAGCCCTGTTCGGATGGAAGCGCAAACAGGGAGGGAGAGCGGATTTCCCGTATGGTTTCCGCGCCGCCGGGCCAGAAGCAGACTGCCGGGCGGATCAGTGGAATAATCTCCCGCTGGGGGGTGGGCCGGAATGGAATCAGCCAGGCGGCAAACCAGAGCAGGGCGCAGACCGTAGCGGCTACGAGTGCCGGGGTGAGTTGGAGGCGAAGCTTCACGGTGCGGGTTGAGCAGCATTCTGGGTTGCGATGAAAACCTGCCGGAAACCGGCCGCGGCCGCGGCGTCGTATACAGCGGTTACGGTTGATTGCTGAATGGACTGGTCGGCTTCAAGGATCAATGCGACTCCGGGTTGCGCCTGCGCGGCGGCGCGCAATGCGGGTTGCAGGCGGTCGAGGGAGACCAGTTCGTCATCAAAGAAGATCAGTCCTTCGCGGGAGATGCTGAGAACCATGTCGTTGAAGCGGATGCCGCCGGCCTGAGTGGAAACCGGAAGGTCGAGCAGGATGCCGGGCTTGCGCACAAAGGGCGAGGTGGCCAGCACGAAGGCGGAAATCAACAGGGCGGCATCAAGGAATACGGTGCCGGTGAGAAAGCCGCGGCCGGTCCGGCGGCGCGGCCGGAACATGCGGTGTAGATGCAGGACGGCTTCGCAGTCGTTACGACTCATTGTGTACTCCTGTTTCCGGACGGGTCAGAAAGCAGATGATTTCCCCGGCAGCCTGCTCCATGTCGAGGGCAATGGATTCCACGCGGCTGATGAGGAAGTGGTAGCCGGCGTAGGCGGGGATGCCGGTGATGAGTCCGGCGGCGGTGGTAAGCAGGGCGCCCCACAGGCCGCCGGCCAGATCGCCGATTTCCGCTATCGGAGAGCCCTGCTGGAGCATTACGAGCATTGTGAGCAGTCCGAGCACCGTGCCGAGCAGTCCGAGCATCGGCAGCACCTGCGCGAGGGTGATGAGCAGGTTGGTGTGTCGCTCCAGACGCGGAACTTCCTGAATACCCGCCAGCTGAACCGCTTTGATCAGATCTTCTTTTTTCTCTTTTGAATTGATGATCGCGGTGCGCACCAGCAGGGCGGCCGGGCCGGGCGTCTGATCGCAGATGGTGATGGCTTCAAGTTCGTTGCCGTGTTTCAGGTTTGTGGTGATCCCGTTAATGAAATCATCAATTTCAATCTGCGCCCTGTGCAGATGGAACAGGCGCTCCAGAAAGATGACGAGGGCGATGAAGCCACCGGCCAGAATAAGCCACATGACCGGGCCGCCACTGTGTATCCAATTCAACATAACTGACTCCTTTTACTGAAATACATCCGCGTGTTCGCGTTGAATTTTTTCTATACGGTTTTGTGCCTCGTTTTGAGCAGAGACCCCTGCCTGAACGATGCGTTTGTAAATATGAACGGCCTCTTTCCAGTTCTGCTGCTGCTCCTGGATGGCGGCGGCCTCGAAGGCGGCGCGGGTGAACCAGAGAGCGGCTTCGGGTGAGAGAGGGGTGCTCTGTTCGGCGATACTATAGACCGCTTCCATGTATCGGGTGAAGGCCCGGTCGCTCTGGCCTGTTTTGTCATTACAGCGCGCGATTTTATAGAGGGCCTGCAGCTTCAGTGCAAAAGGGGTCCCAGGTCGTTTATAGAGCATTTGATAGGCCGCCAGAGCTTCCTGATAACGGCCCGGCTCTGTGGCACCCAGTGTGAAAAGGCAGTCGCCGAGCCGGCCGCGGGCGCGGTCGGCCAGTGGGTTGTCCGGCACGGTTTTAATAATTTCTTCGTAGGCGAGAATCGCTCGTGAAAACTCGCCGAGCTCTGTTAAGGCTTCGCCCTGTGCGAAGCGGGTTTGCAGAAGAAGGTCGCTCTGCGGGTATTCCTTGGCGAGCCGGGTGTAGGTGCTGAAGGCCTCGATGAAATTGTCCTGCCGGAGCAGAGCATTTCCGGCCCAGAAGAGGGAGTTGTCGGCGAGGTCGTGTTGCGGGAACTGCTTGGCAATGTTGAAAAATGTTGTTTGGGCCCGGAGGTAGTCTCCTCGATTGTAGGCGTGTTCGCCCACCAAAAAGAGCACCTCTGGCGTCCAGAGCGAATCCGGGAATTTTTCAACATAGACGTTAAAAATCGCGAGCGCCTCTTCGGCATTCCCCTGCAGATAGCGGCAGAACCCGCGCATGTAAAATGCCTGAGGGGTTTCGGCGGCATCCGGATAGGTTTCGGCGATGGAGTCGAAGATGTTGAGTGCGTCCGCATAGCGGTTGAACTGGAAGAGGATCAGTCCCTGCTGGTGCAGGGCTGTGGCGCGGGTTGCCGCATCGGTGTACTGTCCGGCGATGCGGATATATTCCTGCAGCGCGGCATCCAGTTGGGTTTCTTTTTTGAGTAGCTCAGCCAGCTGCAGCGCGGCGCGCGGTGCGAATTCGCTGTCAGGAAAATCCGCCTCTGTCAGGCGAAACTGAAGTTGAGCCTCTTCAATGTTGCCAGTTCGCAGCAGGGCAACCCCGCTTTGATAACTGGCGCGTGCCGCGAGCGGGTGAGTGGGCTCGGTCTGATTGACGATCTGATAATTTGTATAGGCTAGTTCGTATTGGCCAGCCGAAAGGCGGGCATCGCCGGCTTTGACGCGTGTCGTCACACAGTCGGATGGATCGGTGCTTTTGGCGGCCGCCTGTTCAAAGGCCACGGCGGCCTCCTCGTAGCGTTCCTGCTCCCAGAGACTCCACCCTTTGCCGGAGAGGGCCCGGGTTTGCAACGGGAGCTGCTCGGTGACGTTTAAGCAGGCCTGAAAAGCCTGTTCGGCCGCAGCGCACTGCCCGTCATCCAGCAGAGCTTCTGCTTTTTGAATGAGAACCTCCGTGGCGAGCTCTTTGTTGGCCGCAGACTGAATGGTTTCGTCAAACAGATCAAAGGCCTCTTTGGTTTTGCCTTCATCCATCAGTAGATTGGCGCGGGCGGTTTTCTGGCGAACGCGCACGACGTTTTCGGCGGTCAGGTTTTCCGCGTTGAGCAACGCCTCTGCGGCGACAGCCGGGCGATCCATTCGTTTCTCCAGCGCAGCCAGCTCCACCCAGGCGGCGATGCGCAGGCGCGCGAGGGCGGTTTCATTCGAGCCAAGTCGGGTGAGCAGCTCGGAGGCTTCCTCCCGCTCTTTTTTCCCGTCATCGGCAATCAGCTCGCGGGCCAGCAATAAGCGGGCGAAGTTCGCTTCCGCACTTTCAGGGAATCGTTCCAACAGTTTGTTCAGGGTTTTTACGGCCGGTCTTCCCCGCCCGCGCTTCAAATTGATATCCGCGAGATCGAGCAGGTTTTGTGCGGCGTTTTCGTTTTCCGGGAACTGTTTTTCGAATTGCTCAAAAAACTTTTCAGCATCCCGGAGATCACCGTTTGTATCGGCCGCGCGGCCCTTCAGCCGCAGGGCGGCAGGGAGGTAGGTGCTGTTTTTGGGTAAGGTTTCCAAGGTTTGGAAAACCGAATCTATCTCGCCAGCCTCGAAGTATGCCCGCGCTTTCCAGTAGGTGAAAGCATCCTGTTGCAGCAGGTGGGAGGACTCTTCCGTCAGAATAACGGCATCGTCATAACGTTGCTGCCCGATGAGTGATCGAACCAGCAGGATCGTGAGTTCGGTTTTCTCTTCGATGTTTCGGTCAATGCTGAGTGCGTTCCAGATCTGTTGCTCGGCCAGCGGGTACAGTTCATCCTCCAGCGCGGCCTCAATGGCGCGGATGGAAAAGTCCTGCGCAAACAGCGCAGGCGCAAGTAGAAGCATTAGAACAGAAGGTTTAAAAAGACGGTGTTTCATTGGCGGGGAGTATCCTATTCCCCTAGCAATTCTGCCAAGTATTTTCCCGTATAGGATTTTGGGTGGGCGGCGACCTTTTCGGGGGTACCGGCGACGACGACCTTTCCGCCGCGCTCCCCGCCCTCGGGGCCGAGGTCGATCAGCCAGTCGGCGCGTTTGATTACATCGAGGTTATGCTCAATCACCAGCACGGTATTGCCGCCGTCGCGCAGTGTTTCGAGCACCTCAATCAGCTTATGGACATCGGCGAAGTGCAGCCCGGTGGTCGGTTCGTCGAGAATGTAGAGTGTTTTGCCGGTCGCCTTTTTGCTCAGCTCGGAGGAGAGCTTGATGCGCTGGGCCTCGCCGCCGGAGAGCGTGGTGGCGGACTGACCGAGGCAAAGGTAGCCGAGCCCGACTTCGCGCAACGTGCGCAGTTTGCGCTCCACGCCGGGGATCGCGCTGAAAAATTCGCAGGCTTCATTGATCGTCATGGCGAGCACATCGGCGATGCTTTTGCCGCCGTAGTGCACTTCAAGTGTTTCGCGGTTGTAACGTTTGCCGTTGCACTGCGGGCAGGTCACATAGACATCCGGCAGAAAGTGCATTTCGATTTTGAGCAGACCGTCGCCGGTGCAGTGCTCGCAGCGGCCGCCCTTGACGTTGAAGCTGAACCGCCCCGGTTTATAGCCGCGCACCTTCGAGGCGGGCAGCTGCGCGAAAAGATCGCGGATAATCGAAAAGGCGCCGGTATAGGTGACGGGGTTGGATCGCGGGGTGCGACCGATCGGCGACTGATCGATCACGATTACCTTGTCGATCTGCTCAACGCCGAGCAGTTCCTTGTGTTTTCCGGGACGTTCCTTGGAACCGTGGAAATGGCGGAAGAGGGCGCGGCGCAGCACATCGTCGGTGAGCGTGCTTTTGCCGGAGCCGGAAACCCCGGTGACGCAGGTGAACAGTCCGAGCGGAATTTTCACGTTCACGTTTTTGAGATTGTTTTCGGACGCCCCTTTAATTTCGAGGAAGCCGTTCGTTGCTTTGGTCCGTTTTTTTGGCACTTCGATCTGGGTTTCGCGCCGCATGTACTGCGCGGTCAGTGAGTTTTTGGCTTTCAGCAGTTGTTTTGGCGTGCCTGCAAAAACGATCTCGCCGCCGTGGACGCCCGCGCCGGGGCCGAGGTCGATCACGTGGTCGGCCTCGCGGATGGTCTGCTCGTCGTGTTCGACAACGACAACGGTATTGCCGAGGTCGCGCAACTCTTTAAGGGTGGCGAGCAGACGGTCGTTATCGCGCTGGTGCAGGCCGATGCTTGGCTCGTCGAGCACGTAGAGCACGCCGGTCAGGCGCGAGCCGATCTGCGTGGCGAGCCGGATGCGCTGCGCTTCGCCGCCGGAGAGCGTGCCGCTTTCGCGGTCGAGGGTGAGGTAGTCGAGCCCCACATCGATCATAAAGCCGAGACGCGCGCGGATTTCTTTGAGGATGTCGCGGGCGATGTGCGCCTCCTCCGGGGTTAACCCCGGAGGGTGGCGAGTGTCGGGTGGCGAGTGGCGAGTGATCGCAGAGCTTTCCGTTTTTCCTTTGCCCTTTGCCCCTTGCCCTTTGCCACTATTCCCTTCCAATGTTTGGAAAAACTCCTGCGCGCGGTCGATGGAGAGGGAGCAGAGTTGGTGGATGTTCTGTCCGTTGACGGTGCAGGCGAGACTTTCGGGCCGCAGGCGCGCGCCGTGGCAGTCGGTGCACTGCTGCTGGCCCATGTAGGCGCGCAGACGGTCTTGCGTCCAGTCGCTGTCGCTTTCCGTGTAACGGCGCTGCAGGTTGGGGATGATGCCTTCGAAGGGTTTTTCGATTTTCCGGCGGCGCATGTAGTAGCTGATGGGTTCGTCCGAGCCGTAGAAGAGAATTTTCTTAAAGGAGGCGGGCAGCTCGTTGAACGGGGTGTTTAGATCGATGCCGTAGTTGTCGGCGACGGCGGACAGCAGTTTTTTGTAGTAGATGATGGCTCGGCGCCCGCCGCGCCGCCACGGGTGAACGCATTCTTCGAGCGGCAGCTCTTCGTTGGGGACAATCAGCTCTTCGTCGAAGGTGAGCATGTTGCCCAGGCCGTGGCAGGTTGGGCAGGCGCCGTAGGGACTGTTGAACGAAAAGTGTTTGGGTGTGAGGGTTTCAAAACTGATGTTGCAGTCGAGACAGGCGTTTTTTTCGGAGTAGAGCCGGTCGGCCCATTTGTCTCCGGTTTGAACCATGGCGATCAGCAGTCCCTCGCCGGTGGAGAGCGCGAGCTCGACCGAGTCGTTGATGCGGCTGCGCACGGCGGAGTCAATGACCAGCCGGTCGACGACCGCCTCGATGGTGTGTTTTTTATTTTTCTCCAGATCGGGGGCGTGTTCGATTTCGTAGAGTTCGCCGTCGACGCGCACGCGCACAAAGCCCTGCTTGCGGATCGTCTCGAACACCTCTTCGTGCTTGCCTTTGCGTCCGCGCACCAGCGGGGCGAGCAACATCACTTTGGTTTTGGCCGGAATGTCCAGCAGCTGCTCGACGATGTTCTCGGCGCTCTGCTGCTGGATCGGTTTGCCACACCCGGGGCAGTGGACGTTTCCAATGGCTGGAAAAAGCAGGCGCAGGTAGTCGTGGATTTCGGTGACGGTGGCGACGATGGAGCGCGGGTTGGAACCTGCCGTACGCTGCTCGATGGAGATGGCGGGCGAGAGGCCCTCAATGGTGTCGACATCGGGTTTTTGCATCTGGTCGAGAAACTGGCGGGCGTAGGCTGAGAGGCTTTCGACATATTTGCGCTGGCCTTCGGCGTAGAGCGTGTCGAAGGCGAGGCTCGATTTACCTGAACCGCTCAAGCCGGTGATGACGGTGAGTTTATTGCGCGGAATCCGCACATCCACATTTTTGAGGTTGTGCTCGCGCGCGCCAGTGACGGTGATCCATTTTTCACTCATGCCGCTATTTTTCCAGACCTTGGAAAAACAGCAAGCTCCGACGTAGTTGGTTTTCCAAACCTTGGAAAAAACAGCCTGTATTTTCCCAAGGTTTGGAACTATAAAGGGCGGATATGAAAAACGATCTTAAAACAATTCTACTGAAACCGGTGACCGGTAGCGTGTTAACCGTCGCGGCTGGTCTTTCCTTTTTCTTCACCTGCATGCTGCTGCCGCTGGTTGGTCGCGCCGGTTCCAGTGTGCCGTATGCAGATCAAAACCAGCGCTCATTCCTGTCCGTATTGGGTTTCACTCTGCTGTTGGGCGTTTTGGCAACGGCCGTAAAGGTGGTCCGCCGCTCGGAGGATCAGAGTCCGTTGCCGTTCTGGTCGATCAGTCTGTGCCTGATTTGTGTGCTGCTGTTTGTTCTGCAGCTGACCGGCCTACTGGCCATTTAAATTTTCAATATCCGATTCTCAATGAGCAATGTTCATTGATTGTTGAGAATTGAATATTTTCCAGAGCGCCCAGACGGCCAGGGTTTTAGCGTCTTGCACCTCGCCGGCGCGGATCATTTCGTCCATTTCCTCTTCCGTCAGCAGAACGGTTTCGATCTCCTCGTCGTGGTCAAAGTCGGTGTCGCCCGGCTCGTGGACGTCGGCGTAGAAGACATCAATCCGCTCATCGCAGTAGCCGACCGACGGGTAGATCGGCGCGAGGAAGCGGATGGCGTCGGGTTCATAGCCGGTTTCTTCGCGGAGTTCCCGTATGGCTGAAACTTCCGCTTCTTCCCCGGGGTCGCAGTTGCCAGCCATCACTTCGAAGCAGATCCGCTCCATGGCCTTGCGAAATTGGCGGATAAAGACGAACCGGCCGTCACGGCGGCGGGCTACGACGGCCACGGCCGGACCGTGGCGCACAATTTCGCGGGTCGCAACGCGCCCGTCCGGCAGTTCAACATCCAGCACCTCGACGCGCATGATGCGTCCTTCAAAAACCGTGCGGCTTCCAATCGTTTTTTCGCGCATATTTTGTGCTCCTCCTCCGGTGTCTCCACCAGATGCGGAACGTAGCGGTTTTTTCATGCCGTGTCATTGGTCAAATGATCTTCTGCGCTTAGGATACCGTTAATGACAAACAATCGGCAGGCATGGGAAACTCTGGAGGACAACGGTCTGGCCCCGTACGCTGCGCACAGCGCGACTAGCCGTGGACGCAGATATGAAGAGGACGCCCATCCGGTGCGTTCCTGTTTTCAGCGGGATCGCGACCGGGTCCTGCACAGCCGCTGTTTTCGCCGGCTTGAATATAAAACACAGGTTTTTGTCAATGGAACGGCCGATCACTATCGCACGCGACTGACCCATACCATGGAGATGACCGCCGTCGGCCGAACCCTCGCCCGCGCCTTCCGCGTCAACGAAGACCTCACCGAGACCATCTGCCTGGCCCATGATGTGGGCCACAGCCCCTTTGGCCATCGCGGCGAACATGTGCTCAACGAGCTCATGAAAGATCACGGAGGGTTCGACCACAACCTGCAGAGCCTGCGCGCGGTGAATAGACTCGAGTATCAATATCCCGGCTTTCCCGGCCTTAACCTCACCTGGGAGGTGCGCGCCGGACTGCTCAAGCACGAAGCCGCCGCCCC
This sequence comes from Kiritimatiellota bacterium, assembly GCA_014381785.1. Taxonomy (GTDB): domain Bacteria; phylum Verrucomicrobiota; class Kiritimatiellia; order Kiritimatiellales; family Tichowtungiaceae; genus Tichowtungia. The sequence continues at coordinate 16,771 of JACNKZ010000049.1, read as the reverse complement.
CGGCGCGGAGCTCGACGGACACCCCATCGGGCCCTTCCAGTATCTGGAAGCGCAGGTTGCGGATGTGGCCGACGATATGAGCTACCATGCTCATGATGTGGATGACGGCCTCTCTGCCGGGCTCATTACACTCACCCAGCTTCGTGAACTCGCTTTCTGGAAAAAGGCCGCCGCCCGCACGGATGAGCAGTATGCGGGGCTCGATGAAGATCAGCACCGTCGCATTACCATCCGCAACCTTCTCGATCTGCAGGCGCAGGATGTTCTAACCGAAGGCCGCCGCCGGCTCGAGAACCATCATCCGCATGGTATTGCCGACATCATGAATGCGCCGGAACGTCTGATTATTTTTAGTGATGAAATGACCGGTATGCTCAAGGAATTCGCCGACTTCCTTTATCAGCAGCTCTACTATCATCCCGGCGTAGCTGACGCGAACAGTGAAGCCGTTGAACTCATGCGCGGACTTTTCCTTCACTACGTCGATCATCCTGAAACCATGGGCATAAAAGCGCAGAGCCGTCTTGAAGAAGAGGGGCTCATGCGCACCGTCTGCGACTACGTCGCCGGTTGTACCGATCGCTACGCCATCGAAGAGTGCGAAAAGTACGGGGTGGTCTGACCCGAATGGCACTAAGTTAAGGGAATTTCAACCGCGGATTGCGCTGATAGCACGGATAAGGCAGGAGCATCCTTTTAAAATCCACCAGCCGGCAAGTTGGGCTGAAAATGGTTTGTTTTCTAGAAAGCACTCACTCCGGTTCATCCGTATACATCCGCGTAATCCGCGGTTAAACATGCCCGTTAATTAATTTCTCCAGCATTAAAACTGGCTTAACTTAGTGCCATTCTGGTCTGACCCCATTGCGGCTGTAGGATCGGCTGGCTGGCTGGCGGACACGAAAACAGTCGCTTAATTTCGTTTTATTCGCAGGGGATTCTCTTATATTCCCTGACGGTTTAACCCTTCAGGAGTTTTTAATGATCGAGCCCAAAATTATCCGCCCCGACTCGCTGGGCGAATGCAAATTTGATTCACCGCTGAAAGATGATATCAGCCGTTTTTACGAAAATGAAGGCATCGCCCGCGGCAGCCGCACCAAAGATTTCTGCACGCTGGAAAACATCAGCGACATTGAGTTTTTCGAGCTGGCCGGTCCGCGCAAAAAAATCTACTTCAACCTGGAAGAGACGGTGGTCGGGATTGTCACCTGCGGTGGCCTCTGCCCGGGACTCAACGATGTGATTCGCGCGCTGACCTTCTGCAGCTTGGAAGGGTATGGCGTTAAAAAAGTCATCGGCTTCCAGTACGGCTATGAGGGGCTGGTCGCGAAGTACTATCACTACCCGATGGAGCTCAACACCACCAACACCGATGAGATCCACGAAAAAGGCGGCACCATCCTGAAAACCTCGCGCGGCGGGCAGGACACGGAAGAGATTATTGACACACTGATTCACTACGGCGTGAATGTGCTGTTCACTATCGGCGGCGACGGTACGCAGCGCGGCGCCCGCGATATTGTCGAGGGAGTTAAAAAACGCAATCTGCCCATTGCGGTGGTCGGCATCCCGAAAACAATCGATAACGACATCAATGTGATTCAGCGTAGCTTTGGATTTGAAACCGCCGTGGAAGCCACCTGGGAAATCATCACCAATGCCCATTCCGAGGCGAAAGCCTTCCGCAACGGGGTGGGGTTAGTCAAACTCATGGGTCGCGAATCCGGCTGGATCGCCGCATCCGCCACGCTGGCCAACAGCAATGTGAACTTCTGCCTTGTTCCGGAAGTGCCATTCGATTTACACGGACCGAACGGATTCTTCGCTCACCTCAAAGAGCGCCTGCAGCGCAAGCAGCATGCGGTGGTGGTGGTGGCGGAAGGTGCCGGACAGAATCTTCTGGCGGGCGGTGATGGCCGCGATAAATCAGGCAACAAGAAGCTGGGTGACATTGGTGTGTTTCTGCGGGATGAAATGCAGAATCATTTTGCTGAGGAAAAAATGGAGATTAACGTCAAGTATTTCGATCCCGGCTACAACATTCGATCCCGGCGCGCCAATGCCAATGACTCCATGTATTGCCTGCGGCTCGGCAACAATGCGGTACACGCCGCGATGGCGGGATTGACCAATGTGATTGTCGGTCTGCATAACGACCGGCTGGTGCATCTGCCGATTCCGTTAATCGGCGCACGCAAAATGATCGATCCGCAAAGTTGGTTCTGGCAGACCGTCCTGCAATCCACGCATCAGGCGTCCAACCTGCTTAACTGAACTGAATCATGCGGAACGCATCGGGCAGGGCGAGGATGATATCTGTGGCAATCATCGCCTCCTGCGTCATCTCCTCTGCGGCAATGTCGCCAGCCAGCCCGTGCAGGTGCACGCCAGTGATGGCGGCCTCAAACGGCTCCATGCCCCGACCCAGCAGGGCGCTGAGAATTCCGGTAAGCACATCGCCGGAGCCGGCCGTTGCCATACCGGGGTTCCCGCTCATGTTCACCCCCATTTTATAGTCCGGGTGCGCCACAACCGTTCCCGCGCCTTTCAGCACAACGGTTTGGCTGGTACGGTCTGCGGCGGCGCGGGTCTGCGCCCAGCGGTCGCTGACCGGCTCGCCGAACAACCGCTCAAACTCGCCGGGATGCGGTGTGAGCACCACCGGACAGTTGGCCGCGGCAATCTTCTCCGGCGATACGCATAACGCATCCGCGTCGAGCACCAGCGGAACCGGGCATACCTTCAAGAGTTGCTCAATGAACTCTGGATGCTGTCCGAGGCCGGGCCCGACACAAACCGCATTCACTTTTTTCCAAACCTTGGAAAAATCGACACTCAGTTTTCCAATGTCAGGAAAAGGGTGCACCATGATTTCAGGTCCGGCGGCCTGCGCGACAATTGGATAGACCTCTTCGGGTGCCAGCACGCTGACAAGCCCCGCGCCGGAGCGCAGCGCGGCGCGCGCGGCCATGGCGATGGCTCCTGTGGTTCCGACCGAACCGCCAATCAGCAGCACATGACCGTGATGGCCCTTGTGGGTTTCGTTGCCGCGAAATGGAATCAGCAGGTTGGCCCGGTCGATCAGCTCCGCATCGGGACAGGCCGGAACCTGTTCTTTCAGAATGGAGGGAATGCCGATGTCGATCACTTCAATATTCCCAACGTATGGGATCGCCTCAGGCCGAATCAGGCCGGTTTTGGGCAGGCACATGGTGGCGGTGAGGTTGGCGCGGACGGCGCTGCCTTCCGCGATCCCGGTGTCGGCATCCACGCCGGAGGGAATATCGACTGAAAGAATAAAGCTGCGCTGCGCCTCCTTATTGATGAAGTTGATCACCTCGCTCATAAAACCGCGCGGCGCGCCGGTGGCGCCGGTGCCAAGCAGGCCGTCCACAATGACGGCGGGCGTGCGCTCCAGGGCGAGATCCTCAGGGTTGGTGATTTCGACGGGCTGGATCCCGCGGCGGATCATTTTTTTCAGATGATATTCCGCATCGCCTTTGATTTTCCGTTTCGATCCGCAAATCCAGACGGTTACATCCAGCTCGGCTTCAGCGAGAAAGCTGGCGGCGGCAAATACATCGCCTCCGTTGTTTCCGGTTCCGGCGATGAGCAGCACCGAGTCGCTCATCCGGGCGGTGAGAATATCGAGTGTAATCTCAGCGACCCCTTGTCCGGCGCGCTCCATCAGCACGTCGCCGGGAACGTTGAATTCTTCGATGGTCCGGCGGTCGAGTTCGCGCATGTCAGCGGAAGAGATCGTTTTCATGCCCGCAGGATAAACAGCGCGTTCTGCCTCGTCGAATGTTTTATCGCAACAGGTAGAGGTGTGCGCAGCCGATGGCGTCGGAGAGGGCTTCGTGATGCCGGAGCGCGATGCCGAGCCGTTCGCAGCAGGCGTTCAGCTTGTACGGCACAAAACCTTTGGTCTTGTAGATCCGCATGGTGCATTCCCAGCGCTCGGCCAGTTCCAGTTCGGCGTAGTCGAGCGCGTAGTGTTCCATGGTGCGCCGGAGGACGCTTCGGTCAAAGGCTTCGTTGTGCGCCACTATCGTCCGGCCCAGAAGTCGTTGTTTGATTTCGGGGTAGAGCTCGTCAAACGTCGGCGCATCCATTGTGTCGGCAGGGCGGATGCCGTGCACCGCAATGTTCATTCCGAAGTAGGCGTTGCTGGGTGGCTGGATGAGCGAGTGGAACTCTTCGGTGATGGCTCCGTCTTCGACCGTAACAATGCCGACTGCGCAGGCACTGCTGCGCATTCCGGTGGCGGTTTCAAAGTCGATGGCGGTGAATTTCATGGTGTCGGGTTCATGGCCGCGATCAGTTCACGCACCGCATGTTCCAAACCGTGGAAAACCGCGCGGGCGATGATGCTGTGGCCAATGTTGAGTGTGTCTAGGTGGGGAAGGGTCAGGATGCGCGGCAGGTTGTTCAGATTAATGCCGTGTCCGGCATTGACCTGCAGACCCAGTCGATGCGCGGTTTCTGCGCCGGCAATCAGTTTCCGGAGCAGGGCGGCTACTTCCGCGGGATCGGTTGCGTCGCAGAATGCGCCGGTGTGCAGTTCCACAACGCGGGCTCCCGTTTGAGCGCAGGCTTCAAGTGTTTTTTCATCGGGATCGACAAACAGGCTGACGAGCGATCCGTTCTCCTGAAGTCGCTGGACGGTTTTTTCCAATGGTTGGAAATTTCCGATGACATCCAGGCCGCCTTCGGTGGTGAGTTCCTGCCGTTTTTCCGGAACGAGGCAGACTTCGGCCGGTTGAACTTCCAGAGCGATCTGCACGATTTCTTCGGCGTTGGCCATTTCCAGATTGATGGGCAGGGGGCACTCTTTGCTGAGGCGGTAGACATCGGCGTCTTGAATGTGGCGACGGTCTTCGCGCAGGTGGACGGTAATGCTATCGGCCCCGGCCCGGGCGCAGATTTTTGCAGCCTCTACGGGGTCGGGGTAGACCGTTCCGCGTGCCTGTCGCAGGGTGGCGACATGGTCGATGTTAACGCCCAGCTTAAGAGATCGGCTCATGGACACCTCGTTTGTCGTGTTGAGCAGGGTTATAAACCAGACAGGCGCTGGTGTTCCATTCGCGGATAATGGTCAAGGCCGCATAGGCTCCCCGGAACAGGTCGCGCAGCGTGCGGCCGTGTTCGGGATGCGCGCTGATGCCGACACTGATCGAGGTTTTGATTCGTCTGCCTTCAAAGAGAAAGACCTCTTTCTGTACGGCGTTGCGAAGGCGAATGGCAATCATTTCGCCCTGTTCTATGGAGCAGGGCGCGAGGATGAGAAAGTCGTCGCGATGGTAGCGGCCGATGAGGTCGCTTTCCCGGGTCAGGCGCTGCAGTACGCCGCTTACCCCGGCGATGACTTGATCGGCGGCGTCCTCTCCGTGCAGCTGGATGATGTGATCGATCCGGTTGATGCCGGCGCAGAGTACGGTAGCCGGATCTTTCTTATAGCGGATTTCAGAGAGGTATTTGCGCATGTAGGAGCCGATGACTTCCGGCTTGAGAACGCCGGTCAGGCGGTCAATGGAGGAGCTTTTGTCTTCTTTGCTGAGCTCGCCGATCTCTTCTATTTCCGGCTCCTCTTCCTCTTTATCCGGCAAGGGGGCTGTAAAAACCGATGCGGATTGATCGAAAAGGGCCTTTTCCATTGCGTTGGTTGCCGTATCAATAAGGGTTTGCGTAGTCAGTCCGTGCCCGGGAAAGGAGCTGGCCCCGGCCCGTAACGCAGAGATTTCTGCAATTGAAGGCAGGGCATTAATGAGATCGACAACAAGGCGCGCGGCAACATTTTCCACCCGATCTTCTTCGGTGTCGATAATCGCTGCCACGCAATTCTCACCAAAAAGACAGGCTTTGTCGCGCTCATCACGAATCAGGCCCCTCGCAAGGTGCAACAGCTTTTCCTGTATAGCACGCAGGTTGTCGTTTTCGGTTTGAAACTGGATAACGATGACCCCGAATCCGCCGGATACACGGTTGATTTTGCTTAGATAGCGGGTGACCTGAACGAAAAAATAGTCATTACAGGCGTCGATCGTTGCGAGGTCTTTTTCCTCAAGCGCAATCATTTGGTGAAAACGATACATGCTTGCGATCAGCGTAATGACTGCGAATGCAATACCTATGACAAGAAGCAGCTGCCCGGCTTCGACCAAGGGCAGCTGCGACATAAACGCGAATAAGTTATACGTGCTCAGCATGAAGTTAAGATTTCAGGGGTCCGGGAGGGTGTTTAGTAGTAGAGAATAAACTCCCCGCGACGGTTTTGGCTCCATGCGGAGTCGTTGTGTTCCAGACTCGCCGGCTTCTCTTCGCCCATGCTTTTGGTCTGGATGCGTTCCACCTCAATGCCGAGGCCGGAGAGGTAGGAGCGAACGGCCAGTGCGCGGCGTTCGCCAAGGGCCAGATTGTATTCGCGGCTTCCCCGTTCATCGCTGTGACCTTCAACAATAACGGCGACAGCAGGATTTTGTTTCAGATGCTGGGCAACGGCTTCAATCTTACTCCGTTCTGTCGCGCTTACTTGCGAGCTGTCGTAGGCGAAGAGAACGGACTCGAACATTCCGGGGTGCTCGGCTCCGCCTGTAAAACGGTCCGCCAGCGGGATGCTGCCGGCTACGCCGTATTCACTGCCGGATCCGTAGACACCTGCAGGATTTCTTCCGGGGCTCTGGCACCCGGTCAGGGCTGCTGCGATTAGAAGAAAGATAATAAATAGAGTTTGTTTTTTCATCGTGAACCCCTTTGTGTTCCAGTTGTTTTATTGTGGCGCCCAGGCCGGAGAAATCCAGTCCCCGCCGCCAGAGATCAAAGCTACCGGAGCGTCGCTGACTGTGTCAAGGAGGTAGAGGCTGGATCGGTAGCGTACAGAGCGGGTGGCGACCAGATGACGTCCATCGGGAGCCCATGACGGATCCTCATAATCGGCCCCGTCGTTTGGAAGGTAACGGGTTTCGCCCGTGGAGGGATGAATGATTGCGATGTGATAGCGGCCGCCGGAGCGGCTGGCGCAGGTAATCAGCCCATTCGGCCCCCAGTCCGGAGCGACATTTTCTGTTCCCCGGCTGCTGATGAGCTGCGGTCGGCCGCCGGTGCGGCTGATTTTATAGAGTTGCGGCGTCCCGTTGCGATCCGAGACATAAACCAGATGCTGTCCGTCTGGCGACCAGGTCGGGCTGGCCTCCGTGGCGCGCAGCGTGGAGGTGAGGCGGGTCAATTTTTTGCCTCGGAGCGTCTGGATGTAAAGCTCCGGGTTGCCGTCCTTGGAGAGAATCAGCGCCAGTTCTTTGCCGTTGGGCGACAGCGCCGCCCCGGTATTGAGGCCGCTGTAGCTCGCGAGCCCTTCGCGCTTCCCGCTGCGCAGGTTGACGGAATAGACATCGGGAAAGCCTCGCATGAAAGAAGTGTAAACCAGTGAATTGCCGTCCGGCCCCCAGTTGGGGCCCACCACAATACTTCTGTCCCGGGTGAGCTGTACCCGTCCCCCGCCGTCCGCATCGCAGAGATAGATTTCTTTAGCGCCCGACTGGGTGCCGATCACGGCAATCTTGGTGGAGGCGATTCCTTTGCGGCCGGTGATGGCCTCGACGATATCGTCCGCCGCGCGGTGGGCCAGAGTGCGGGCACGGGCGGCCTCAAGGGAGTAGCCTTTGGAAAGTAGAAGGGCGCGGTCTGCCGCGCGGGTCACCTGCAGTGAGGCTTTGACGTTGGAGCCGTTTTGATCAACCGATCCGCTCAGCTGCAGGTCGCCGCCGCCGCGCATTGGCTGGAACCATCCGGACAGGCGCAGGTCGTTTTCCAATGTTTGGAAAACCTGCTGTGCAGCCGGGCCGCTGATGCGCAGGCCGGCCAGATTGATCGTTAATTTGCGATCTGCGGACTTTGCCACCCGGACCTGGGCTGAGGCGGTGCAGCAGGCGGATAACAGGAAAAGGAAAATGAGTTTTTTCATAACACCTATTCCTTATCGGAATCCGGCCGGTTCGACAAGTCTGCGGGTGCTAATCGAGCACGAAATAGATCAGGATGTCCCGGTTGACTAGGCTTTTTGGCGGCGCGGGCAGTTGATTGACCGCGCGGAGCGCAGCCTGCACCGATTGATCAAACATCGTGTTGCTGGAGGGCGCGGTGAGTGTGCGGTAACTCACCTGTCCATTGGAGCTGACCCGAATGGCTGCCGTTGCTTTGGTGCCGTACGGCGCGGCCGCCGGTTGCTGCCAGACGGCGTAGAAACGCGGCTGAATCACAGCGTAGTAGGCATCATCCGGATCAATCACGGAGTTTAAGCTCCGCTTCAGCTCCGACAAATCGGTGCGGGGTTGAACGGCGGGCTGGGGCTGCGGTGTGGCTGTCTGGCGGGTCACCCGTTTGTTTTGCGGAATCACCTCGGCCGGTTTCCATTTCGGCTTTTCCGGTTCGGGCGTCGGCGTCGGTTTTTCCGGTTCGGGCGCGGGTGCCGGTTGGATCCTCGGCAGGATCGGCTCCGGTGCGGCGACCGCCGCCGGAGCCTCGCTGACAATGCTGAACTCTTGCACGATCTCTTTCGGCTTGCGGTGAATACAACCGCGCAGAAGCGGAATCACCAGCAAAAGAAAAAGAGCGCTGGCATGAACGCCGAACACCCACCAGAAAATCTTATTGGGGCGGTTGCGCATATCTACTCTTCCGCTTCCGTCACCAGAGCCATGCGGGTGATCTTTGCGTCATAAAGAACCTTCATCACCTCGGCCACGCGGCCATAGTTGATGGTCTGGTCGGCCCGCACATACACGGTTGCGTTCGGCGTCAGCTCGCCGGTGCGCTGCATTTCTCCGGCTAGTGCATTTTTGGTGATCGGCAGGTCATCGAGAAAGAGCGTGCCCACCGCATTGATTGTAATGCTGCGGGTGTCCGGATTATCCAGATCAGCGGTTTTCCCTTTGGGCAGGTTGACTGGGATGCCCTGTTCGATGAGTGGGAAGGTGATGATAAAGGTAATCAGTAGAATAAACGTCAAATCCATCAGCGGAGTCATATTGATCTCACTGATCTCCTTGAGTGCAATTAGACTGGTTTTACGCCGTCCCATCGCTTACTCCGCCGCTCCGAAATGCTGCTGCGCCGCCGTGCCGAACTCCTGCGCGAAATTATCCATTTGCACCGCCAGCCGCCGGATGCGTGAGGTTAGCATGTTGTAGCCGATGGACGAGGGCAGGGCGACCACCAGGCCGACCACTGTCGTCAGCAATGCGCCCGCAATTCCCGGCGCCACCGCCGAGAGCGTCGCCGCGCCGGACGATGCCATGCCGCCGAACGCATCCATCACCCCCCAGACCGTGCCGAGCAGGCCGAGAAACGGGCAGGCGGTCACCGCGGTCGCCAGCAGTCCCATTCCATCCTCCAGCAGCAGGGCCTCGTCGGCCATCGTGCGGTCGACCACCGCACGCACCGCTTCAACCTGATAGGCGGTTAACGGCGGATTGCCTTGCGATGAAATCGCTGAGCAACCCGCTTCATACAGCGTGTTCAGCGGGCTTTCCGGAATCCGGGGCCCTTGATCAAACGGGTTGCCTTTATTGCGGAACGCGATCAGAAATCGCTCCGAACCGGACCGGGCACGGGAGAGCTGAATCATTTTGCTGGCCATCACATACCAGACCCCCACCGAGCTGATGAACAGAATCATCACAATCAGTTTGCCCGGCAGCGCACTCTGATTGAACATTTCTGTCACACTCCCTAAAAACAGTGGAAACATCAGTCCGTTCATAAAAACTCCTTTTAACGCCAACGGCGTTATCAATTCCAAGGTTCCGAAAACTCGACCTCCATTTTTCCAGACATTGGAAAAAATGCGACCTTCATTTTCCAAACCTTGGAAAAAACCGCAAGCCGCAACCTGTTGCTTTCCAAACATTGGAAAAATCGCTTAAGGTGTGCGGATGAAAACGCGCCCGCTTCTTTTTTTGCTTTTGCTCCTGCCTGTCGTTCTGTTCGCCGGGGCCCGCCCGCCTCGCCAGCCCGAGGTGCGTGCGATTTGGGTGACGCGCTTCGACTACAAAACCCCGCTCGATGTTTCGTCGATTGTTGTTAACTGCGCCAAGGCGGGATTTACGGATATCTTTTTTCAGGTGCGCGGCAACGGAACAGCATTTTATCCCAGCCAGGTTGAGCCGTGGGCCTTTGAGCTGCACGGCAAGGATGTGGCGAACACCGGTAAAGATCCGGGCTGGGACCCGCTGCAAATGGCTGCTGGCTGGGCCAAACGATACAATATCCGGCTCCACGCCTACATCAATGTGTTGCCCGGCTGGCGCGGGAAGGTCGACCCGCCGCGCGCGGCTGGTCAGCTTTGGACCGCGCACCCCGATTGGTTTATGGTCGACTCGACCGGCGCGCGGATGCGGCCGACCAGCGCGTGGTACAGTTTTTTGAATCCGGCGCATCCGGCGGTGCGCAGTCATCTTTCGCAGATTGCCGCCGAACTGGCGCGCTACGACATCGCCGGGCTGCATCTGGACTACATTCGCTTTCCCTACGACTATAAGGATGTCGCCCGCGAAATCTATCCGCGCGCTTCGTCTGCCGAAATCATGGCGCACTCCACCTTTTCGTTCGATCCGGTCTCGCGCCGTGCAATGGGCTCATCTACGTCACGCAAGCAGTGGGATGCCTTTCGTCGCAACGCGGTGTCGCAGGTGGTGAGCGATCTGCGCGGGGTGCTTAAAGCCTCCCGCGGGCCACAGGCGGTTCTCTCCGCCAGCGTGATGGCCGATTTTTCTGCAGGCTACACCCAGGCGTTTCAAGACAGCTCCCAGTGGGCGAAAACCGGTTCAGTCGACTGGCTGGTGCCTATGAACTACAACGCTTCGCTGTATGATGAGCGTTTGATCAACATGAAGCGTGTGCTTGGGCGCAGGGGCGCTGCCAATCAATTGGTGGTGGGCATCAATTGCGAGGGAGACGCCCGCGAAATCCGGCGGCAGATTGCGGCGGCACGCGAGGCGGGTTGCAGGGGCTTCGCCCTGTTTGCTTATTCCCACCTGTTTGAAAATCATCAGCCGACGTCAAAAGCGACACTGCTTAAATAAAAAAAACGGCCCCGAGGATCCGGAACCGTTTTGTTTCGCAAAAGATTGCGTTATTTGAGCTCTGAGGGCATTTCCGGTTCATTCCCCTTCAGTGCGCCTGCGGGTTTGACCGGTTCTTTTTTCTTCGTGACTTCCTGCTGCTCAATGGTGGCCTCTTCTGCCTGGAAGAATTTGTTCAGCTGTTCTGCGGCTTCGCCCATTTTCGCCTGGTCGCCTTTGAGCTTGTAGGCCTCATAAAGCCCCATCCAGACCCGTGAGCTGCGCGGGGTGATTTCCGCCGCTTTTTCCATGTAGACGATGCCCTGTGTAAGTTTTTTCTGAAGGATCAGACTCCGTCCGAGACCCAGCCATGCCGTTGACATATCCGGGCAGTTCTTGGTCAGCGTGCTGTAGATGGCTTGCGCTTCAACCGGACGGTTCAGGGCGAGGTAAAGCCCCCCTGCGCCGATCAGCCGGGAAGAATTGCCGGACTTAACCAGCCCCTTGTTCCCTTCCACATAGGCCTTGCGGGTCTCTTTCAACACCTTCATGCCGTACTGTTGAATGGACGGGTCATTGATCAGCGATTCGTATTCCGGAAGAGCGCGGACGAGAATGATGGTGGCTCCGTCAAAGTAGACCAGTTTCCAGGCTTTGGTTGCAACGAGGCGGTTGGCTAGCGCTCCGGAATCCGGCCAGGCGCCGTTCAGGACAACGGCGTGGGGGTTCCAGTCGCTCAGAATGGTATTCCAGGCTCCGGCCTGACCCAGCAGGGCGCGGGTCAGCGACTTGTAAAAGGCCTCGCCATAGAGCGTGGTGCGGGTGTCGCAGAATACTTTGCGGCCCGGGTTCTGCATGGCGATATATCCACCGTCATGGGCGATATTCAGAATCTTTTTCGGGAAGTCGTTTCGTTCCAGCAGGCCGGCGGCCGCAACCGGGAAAGCTTCCTCTTCCACCCCGAGACCGAACCGGGATGCGCTGCCCATGCTGACATAAGCGTTGTTGGTGATGATGGTTCCGGCGGAGATCAGGATCAGCACAAGCGTTACGACCACCATCAGGTTGTGGAGCAGGTTTTCGTTTACTTTAAATGCGGTGGTCAGGCTGCGGGAGAGGTATTCCCCGACGGCGCTGATGCTGAGAATCATGAAGGGCAGAGCAAGCAGGGAGAATGATTGCAGCGCACCGATCGAGCGGACGGTCAGGAATGCGCCGACCAACGCCAGCAGGGTAATCATTGCCGGCAGTTTTTTCTGCAGGGTGATGAGCCCTCCGGCACCCAGGACCAGTGAGAAGATGGTTAGTTTGGTGATGAAGCCCTGCGGGAATCCGCTGCTGAACAGCGAGATCCACTCCAGGCCTCCGGTGCCGGTCAGTAGCGCCGCATTGGCGAAAATGTGTGTGTGGAGATTAATCAAATTGGGATTGACCAGTGTGACCAGCAGCGTAGCCCCCGCCAGTCCGAACAGCCGGGTGGTCAGTGGAGTCATCCGCGCTGTGCGGGATGTATTTTTGGTTTCTTTCCAGTTTTCAATGGCGAAGAAGAGAATCAGAACCGGCCCGAACAGGAAGGAGGGGTGGATGTTCGTCCATAGAATCTGCAGAACCAACAGGATGGTCGCCAATATGGTGAAGTTCTTCAGCCGGTAGAGCAGCGTCACAAACAACGCGGTGAAGAGCAGGGCGAATGAGGTGGCCGAGGGGGTGAAAACCGGCATGAGAAGCCATGCGCAGAGCAGCAACGCCAGACTCTGGCTAAGTGGGCCGCCCCAGTCCTTACCCAGGCGGAACATCAGAATAAAGGCCGTCAGCATCGCAAGGAGATGGATGATCGTGATCAGTCCACCGCCGCCCGCAGCCCACAACGCGGCGACCAGTTTATTGTAGAGCGGATTGAGATTAATCCAGTTCTGGTTGGCCATGGTGTAGGAGATCGGGTCTCCAACACTGCTTTCAGCCTGACCCAGAGCAATGTTTGTGAAGATTTCCGGACTGCTGATGGTGCGGATGCCGGTTAAAGCGATGAGGATAAAGCCGAGAACGACTAAAATAAGACCGAGGGACTTCTTACTGCTCATAGACAAGGACTCCTTATGTTCTGTTGACAGATCGATGATTATTAGACAGTGGCGGCTTCTTTTACAAGCAGTAAACAGGAGGAGTGGAATGTTGGAATGGGGGAATGTTGGATCAATGGTTCCCATCCAGAAATCCATTTGGACCGGGTAACCTCACCGTTTTCTTAGATGTTTTTGGTAGGAGAATTCGGTGCAAATCAATATTCCATAATTCCTCTACTCCATCATTCCGCGTCTCGCAGAGACGCTAAAAGAGATCCATCTGAGAATCATCGGCTTTCTGTTTGCGCGGACGCTGGCGGGCGATTTTCGGTGCGCCCTCTGCCTCGAATTCGCCCTCTTCGAGGTTGCGCAGGATTTCATTGGCGCGGTCGAGCACCGTGGCGGGCAGGCCCGCCAGGCGCGCAACGTGGATTCCGTAGCTTTTATCGGCGGAGCCGGGAACAATCTTGCGCAGGAACGTAATCTGGTCGCCGCGCTCCTTAACCAGCACGTTGGCATTTTGAACGCCCGGCATCGTCAAGCTCAGGTCGGTCAGCTCGTGGTAGTGCGTGGCGAACAGCGTCTTGGCGCGCACCGCCGGATTCGTGCAGAGATATTCGGCCACCGACCACGCAATGGAGATGCCGTCAAATGTACTGGTGCCGCGCCCGATCTCGTCGAGCACAATCAGGCTCTTCGGCGTCGCGTTGTTCAAAATATTGGCGGTTTCCTGCATCTCCACCATAAAGGTGGAGCGACCGCGCGCGAGATCGTCGCTGGCGCCGACGCGGGTGAAAACGCGGTCGACCAAACCGATTTTTGCTTCGCTCGCCGGCACGAACGAACCGATGTGCGCCAGTATCGTAATGAGTGCCACCTGCCGGATGTAGGTCGATTTTCCCGCCATGTTCGGCCCGGTAATGATGACCAGCTGATGGTCGATGCAGTTGAGCGTTGTGTCGTTGGGAACAAAGCGCTCGGCGTCGGGCATCTGCTCGACCACCGCGTGGCGGCCGTCGACAATTTCCAAGTCGTCGCTCTCGCTCATCTGCGGGCGCACGTAGCGGCGGGTCAGCGCGTTTTCTGCAAAGGCGGCCAGCACATCGGTTTCGGCCACGGCGCGCGCGTTGCGCTGAATGGTGTCGATCTCCTTCACCACCTCGTCGCGGATCTGGGCGAACAGTTCCATTTCCAGCGTGATCGCCCGGTCCTGCGCACCGAGAATCTTGTTCTCGTACTCTTTGAGCTCCGGCGTGATGAACCGTTCGGCGTTGGTCATCGTCTGCTTACGGGTGTACTCCTCCGGCACCATCGACAAATTGGAATTCGTGATCTCAATAAAATAGCCGAATACCTTGTTGTAGCGGATTTTGAGCGACTTGATACCGGTGCGCTCCTGCTCGGCCGCCTGAAACTCCGCCAGCCACTGCTTACCCTTCGCGCCTGCATTGCGCAGCTCGTCGAGCTCCGCCGAATAGCCCGCGCGGATCATTCCGCCCTCCCTGGTTGAAACGGCGGGCTCATCGGTGATCGCCTCATCGATGATTTTCCCAAGGCCCGGAAGAATTTCTATCGATTTTTCCAAGGTTTGGAAAGCAACTGCGTTGCGGCACAGAAGCTCCTTAAGCTGAGGGAGTTGATCTAATGATTCGCCGACGGCGCGCAGATCGCGCGCGTTGCCGCCGCCCGAGCCGAGGCGCGACATAATCCGTTCGAGGTCGCGCATGTTGCCCAGCACTTCGCGCACGTCATTCAACAGCATGCGGTTGGTGGTGAACGCTTCAACGGCGTCGTGCCGCGCGTTAATCGCACTGAGCTCACGCAGCGGCCGGACGATCCACTCGCGCAGCATGCGCGCGCCCATCGCCGTGCGGGTCGAGTCGAGCACCGAGAGCAGGGTGGATTTCGGCCCCTGGCGCGCCGGGTTGAGCGGCGCGATCAACTCGAGGTTCATCACCGTCGTTTCGTCGAGCAGCAGATAGTCTTCGGGATTTTTGAGCTGGATGCGCCGGACGTGCGCCAGATTGCGGCGCAGCTCGGTGCTTACATAATGGAGCACGGCGCCCGCGGCGCGCAGACCGAGCGGCGCGTTTTCGCAGCCGAACCCTTTGAGCGAGTGCACCTTAAAGTGGCGCAGCAGCGTGTCCGCGGCGTTGTCGGCTTCAAACGTCCAGTCCTCGCAGATCGTTTTGAGCGTGTTTCCAAGGATTGGATCAATCAGATTGTCCTCAATGGATAGTTCGGGAACGATGCACTCTTGCGGGCAGTAGCGCGCCAGATTGCCGCACAGGGCGTCGGCGCTGGCCGATTCTTCGATCCAGAACGCGCCGGTGGAGAGGTCGAGCATGGCGAGGCCGAAGTGGTTGCCGTCACGCACCAGTCCGGCGAGGTAATTGTTCTGGGAGCGGTCGAGCGTGCCTTCGTCGAGAATGGTGCCGGGGGTGATGATGCGCGTCACTTCGCGCTTCACAATGCCCTTGGCCGCGGCGGGGTCTTCGACCTGCTCGCAGATCGCCACCTTTTTGCCCGCGTCAATCAGCTGAGCGAGATAGTTGTCGGCGGCATGGTAGGGGATTCCGCACATCGGAATGTCGTGGCGTTTGGTCAGGGTGATGTCGAGAATGCGCGCGGCTTCTTTGGCATCATCCATGAACATTTCATAGAAATCGCCCAGCCGGAAAAAGAGGATGGTGTTTTCGGGCAGTTCGCGGCGGATGCGCCGGTACTGATCCATCATCGGTGTCGATTTTTTCGCCATAAGCCCGCAAGGCTAGCAGACAAAAACCGCTGTCGCAACGGATAAGAAGAAGGCTTTAGACCTGAGGCCTTAGGCTTCAGATGGAGTTTCCACGGAGGTGGGGTCAGTCCTTGAATTCTGACATTTTACGGAGGTGGGGTCAGTCCTTGAATTCTGACATTTTAGATTTTAGTTCAAATAAATAACCTTCTGTCGCGGACTCAATCTCGCTCGCTCCCCTTGATACCGTTGCTACATTCCCCATAATTAGAGCCTTTGCAATCCACTCGATTTTCACACTTGTATTTTTACGCATTAACCATGCAATGGCTTTCTTTCGCTTATCGCCTTTTTTCATTCCTGCCAAATCAGATCGTTTTAGTTGCAGGATGTGAAGTCCTTTTCTTAGAAGCTTCTCAGCAGTCGCCTCGTCATGCTGTAGAGTTGCGCCACCACTATGCGAGTCGCGACGATGTCCCGTTGCGGCCCGATCAACCGCATCGCGCATCTTTGCACAGAAAGTTTCCGATCCAAAAATCCAGCCGCGCCTAATTTTCCCCCAAGTTTCGTCTGCCTCGGACGGACAGTCGCTGTGTGCGATTTCAAGAATCCGCTTTGCCATGTAATTACGATACTTTGTGCGACCCGACGTCGTGTCTTCAAAACCCAAACTATTTAAAACCCGTTCAGCAACCAGCCAGGCGGGGCGCTCCGATGGACGCATGTAACAAGGATAACTGCTCGGTCTGAAATCGGAGAGTTTGCCGCTTTCTAAATCAAAACAATGTGCGCGGGCCGGATTTAAATGGATGTAGCTCGCCACCGTAGAAAAATAATCTCCGTCTCCATCCACCAGTAACGCTTTGTATCGCCCTTGGAAAAGATGTCCCCAAACCTTATGACGAGCATTA
>JACNKZ010000030.1 GCA_014381785.1 Kiritimatiellota bacterium | reverse complement strand
GCTGTCCATGATTTTGTAAAAAGCCTTCCCTCTCATGCTCATTCGCAATGAAGAGGCCTTTGCGACACACTTCCGAGAAGAGCCGAAAAAACTGACCTCTGCCCCCTGTCACCTGACTCCTGATTTTTCCAACCACCTGTGGTGAGCTTGCCGAATCCATTGGAAAAATCAGTACTCGTAGTCGCTGCCGCCGATGAATTCGCGCAGGTGGGAGGTGGACGGCACGAGTACGTCGTCGGCCCACACCTCCAGCGGGCTGAGTAATTCAAACACGCGTTTGGCGCGGATGTAGGCGTCCTGCCGTTTGGCGTGGGTTTTAAACTGTTCCATGGCGGCGGGGAAGTAGTGGAAGAGTTTATTCTTCAAAATCGGAATCTCGTAGGGCATGGCGGAGTTGACGAGAAAGTCGGCGGAAGCGTTATACGGAATGATGTGCTGGAGCTCGCTTTTGCGGACGTAGTGCCAGTGGGTGATGGTTTCCTCGGGGGTATGGTTGCGGTGCCAGCTGTCACGGATCATCCGGCGCATAAGGCGGTGGTCGGCCCAGCGCATGAATTCGCCGTTTTCGCCGCGAAGCTGTCCGAGCGTCTCAATGTAGAGCCGGAATTTGTTTTTGTCGGGCACGGAGGCGGTCATGGCGGGATAGAGCCCGTGCAGGCTGTCAATGAGCAGGATTTCATTCGGGGCCAAGCTGAGCTCGTGGACATCGAGGGTGCGTTGTCCGGTCTGGAAGTCATAGTGCGGCGTGCGAATGGCTTCACCGGCCAGCAGCTGGCCGAGGTGCCGGTTGATCAGGTCGAGGTCGAGCGCCTGCGGAGTTTCGTAGTCGTAGTCGCCGAATTCATCTTTGGGATGGTCCTGGAGGTTGAAGAAGTAGTGGTCGATGTTGATGGCTTTCTGCGCATAGCCCTCCTGCTCGAGCCGCTCCATCATTTTAATGGTGGTGGTGGTTTTACCTGAAGAGGAGGGTCCGGCGACAATGATGACGCGGATGTCGTCGATGCGCTCCAGCACATTGGCGGCTGCGTCGCGGCATTCGCCGAGATAGCGCTCTTCACAGGCGACGACCAGATCACTGAAACCGCCCCCGGTAATGATGCGGTTGATGGATTCAACCGATTCGCAGGAGTGGTCGAGGTTCCAGCGCAGAACGTCGTAGATCTTTTTGTAGGGAATGTTGTTAAAGGTGGAGGCCGCGAGGTCAGCGCGGCTTCCCCGGCGCTGTGTGCGCTGATTGCGGTAGGTGATGTAGGCGCGGGAGGTGTTGACGTGGTTTTCTTCGATCAGGACGGTTTCGACGACATCCTGCACATCCTCCACCGTGGGGGCATCCATGCCGTACATGACTTCCAACCGCTGCTCGACCAGGCTGGCCAGCCGTTCAGATTCGCCGCGGTCGGTGCCGTCAATGGAAGCGGCGGCTTTGAAGATGGCGGTCGCAATGCGATCCCGGTCGTAATCGACCGGGGTTCCGTTTCGTTTGATGGTCTGCTTAATAGCCAATGACCCACTCCCAATGATCCGTGCCCATTGAATAGTGGATATTGCCCATTGAACACGCCCCGATTAACTGCCCTGTTCGAGGAAGCCTTCGAGTTTGCGGATACGGGTCGGATGCCGCATTTTACGCAGCGCTTTGGCTTCGATCTGACGAATCCGCTCACGCGTGACGTTAAACTGACGTCCGACTTCTTCGAGGGTACGCGGATAGCCGTCGGCCAGTCCGAAGCGCAGAGTGAGCACTTCCTGCTCGCGGGCGGTGAGCGTTTCGAGCACGTCACCGATTTTTTCGCGCAACAGGCTGAAGGCGGTCATTTCGGAGGGGTTCTCCGCCGACTTGTCTTCGATGAAGTCACCAAAGCTGGTGTCGTCGCTGTCGCCGATCGGTGCCTGCAATGAAATGGGCTGCTGGGCAATTTTCAAAATCGCACGGACGCGTTCGACGGCGAGTTCCATTTCGTCGGCCAGCTCTTCGGGCGTGGCTTCGCGGCCAAACTCCTGCAAAAGCTGTTTCTGCACACGCAGGAGCTTATTGATGGTTTCGATCATATGCACCGGAATGCGGATGGTGCGGGCCTGGTCGGCGATGGAACGGGTGATCGCCTGACGAATCCACCAGGTGGCGTACGTGCTGAATTTGTATCCCCGGCGGTATTCAAATTTTTCCACCGCTTTCATGAGCCCCATGTTCCCCTCTTGGATCAGGTCGAGGAAAGAAAGCCCGCGATTGGTGTATTTTTTAGCGATACTGATCACGAGACGCAAGTTGGCTTCGATCATTTCGGTTTTCGCCTGCAGTCCTTTGCGAAGCCAGGTGCGGAGTTCGCGGTAGTGCTCTACAAACGGATCGATCTCCATCAGGAGAACTTTTTCCATCTCGCGCATTTGTTTGCGGATCTCTTTGATCTCCTGTTTGGCATTTTTCGCGCGGCTCTTATCGAGACGCTCCAGCTCCATCTGCATGCCGCGGATCTCTTTGTAGTAGTGATCGCACTGCGGAACAATATCCTCAATGGCTTTCTGCTTGAAGAAGAGCTGACGGAAGTAGTCGGAAAGCCGTTCCTGCGCTTTATCGAACATCTTTTCGCTTTTGGCGCGCGCCGCCTTGTTTTTGGCACGGGTCATTTCGAGGAAATATTTCCCGGCGAGATCCTGATTGCGGCGGATGCCCTGCAACACCTTGGGCAGCGTGTTGAAATAGTCTTCGCGGCATTCCACGTGTTTGTCGCTGATGATGCGGTCGAACCGCTGCTTGCCGTTTTCGATCTTATCAATCACGCCCAGATACGCTTCGGTGGCGCAACCAATGCGGTTGAACAGGCTGGTGGTGTGAATTTCGGCTTCTTCAATCCGTTTGGAAATTTCAACTTCCTGCTCGCGGGTCAGCAGCGGCACCTGCCCCATCTGCTTGAGGTACATGCGAACCGGGTCATCGAGAACATCGCTGCGGGCGCTCTGTTTCTCGCGCTCCTCTTTCTCCATGCGGGCTTTAAAATCCTCGACTTCGTCTGAGCGAATCACTTCGATTTCCATGCTCTTAAGCAGGGCGGTGACTTTCTCCACGTCTTCGACAACAACCAGATCTTCGGGAAGCGCTTCTTCGATGTCGTCGTGCGTGAGGAAGCCGTGGTCGGAGGCCAACGCAATCAACTCTTTGATTTTCTCGTTGCGCTCCTCGCGCTGCATAATGGACATCGGGGCATCCTCTTCGGGAGCTACGACTTCCTTTTCCATTTTAACGCTTTTTTTGGCAGAAACTTTTTTCGGCGCCTTCTTTACCGCTTCTTTTTTGGTTGCCGGAGTTTTCTTGGCCGCCGTTTTCTTAACGGGCGCTTTTTTTGCAGGGGCTTGATTGGCGAGGGCTTTCTTCGCAGGAGCTTTCTTAGCGGGGGCTTTCTTTGCAGGAGCTTTCTTGGCGGGGGCCTTTTTAGCGGCGGTTTTCTTAGCAGAAGACGTCTTTTCGACGGGTGCCGCTTTTTTCTTCACTGTTTTCTTCTTTGCTGCTGCTTTTTTAGCGGCCATAAACACTCCATTTTCTCATAAAGACACAAAAAACCCATATTAGGTGGAAAGCAGAGATTAATGAAGCTTCGGCACGAGAAGGTCAAGGTTTATTCTCAAAGCTGAAAAGAAGAAATTTTTTATACTCTTATGGAATAGCTCCTGCTATTCTACGGTCTACCGTCTAATTAACCCTGACAACGCGCGAGGAACCTGACTGTGAGCCAAATCGATAAACTATTGGAAATCGCTATGACCTCCGGCGCCAGTGACCTGCATATTTCCGCCGGCTACTGCCCGTGCATCCGTGTGGACGGATCGATGAAGTTTCTCACCGATCAACCGATTCTGACCGCTGAAGAAAACATGAAAATTCTTGAAGGAATTATGCCGGAACGCAACCTGCGCGAATTTGAACAGAGCTGGGACACGGACTTCGGTTACGAAATTGACGGCCTCGGACGATTCCGTGTCAACGCGTTTAACGACTCCGTGGGAACCGGCGCGGTGTTCCGCACCATTCCGCCCGACCTGCCCAGGCTGGATGGACTCGGCCTTAGTTTCGCCGACACGCTGCGCGAACTCAGCATGCATACCAAAGGGCTGATTATTGTGACCGGCCCGACCGGATCCGGTAAATCGACCACCCTCGCGGCGATGATCGACCTGATCAACCGGACGCGCACCGAGCACATTATCACCGTTGAGGACCCGATTGAGTTCTCACATAAATCCTTGAGCTGCCTGATTAATCAACGCGAAGTGCACCGCCATACCCGCAGTTTTGCCGGCGCCCTGCGCGCCGCCCTGCGCGAAGACCCCGATATCGTCCTGCTCGGTGAGATGCGCGACCTTGAGACCACAGAAATTGCTCTGGAAACCGCCGAAACCGGTCATTTGGTGCTAGCCACATTGCACACAAACACGGCGACCTCCACGGTGGACCGCATTATCGATAAGTTTCCCGCCGGGCGGCAAAACCAGATCCGCACCCTGCTGTCAAACACCCTGACGGCGGTCATCTCCCAGACCCTTTGCAAACGAAATGACGGCGGACGGGTTGCCGCGGCCGAAATCCTGATCGCCACCTCGGGGGTGCGGGCCATGATCCGCGATATGAAAACCCACCAGCTACCCACCGCGATTCAGGTTGGATCCAACGTGGGAATGCGATCGTTCACCGACAGCCTCTACCAGCTTGTCGTGGACGGCCTGATCAGCCCGCGCGAGGCCTACTTGAAAGCCGTCGATAAACTTTCGATTGAGCAGAAATTTGATGACGCCGGCATTGTGGTGGATAAAACACTGGTCCATATTGTGCCGGAGGAACCCGTCGCCGATGATATTTCTCCGGAAGAGATGAACTCTCCGGAATTTCTGAAAGAGCGGGCCTGGCTATTGGCCACCAACCGCATGACCCCGGCGCGCAACGGCGAAAAAGCCGTGGCACTGGCGCAACGGGCGATTGACCTGAGCGAACAGGATGCGGAGACGCTGATGATTCTGGCCGCCGCACTGGCCCAGAACAACGACTTCAGAGATGCGGTCGACACGATCAGGCAGGCGATACAAGAGGCTAAAAGATCAGGGGATACCGAGCGGATTCCCGAGCTCAAATCACAGCTCACCTTCTACAGAAAAGGTCAGGTCCACCCCGGCGTTTTTGACTAGACACGATCCGTTTCAAAACGAATACAACGCCTCTTGCAAAACCCTGTGGGCTTGCCCGAGGTGATATTGGATATTCGTTATTGGGTATTGGGTAACAGCTGGCAAGCAGCACCTCAGACAACAAATACCCGGAACTTCAAACCCAGAGATTTTGCAAGTTCCTCTGCGGACCATCCGCGACGAAAATCCTCCGCTAACGGATACGGTCCATGCCTTCCGGCTTGCCAAACGCGACGAGCCAGAGCTGGACCCAGAAAGACAGTTCATCATCTTCGTCGAGCTTAATCCCGACTCCCATGCCGACGCAGTCAAAGCGGTGATTGATCATCACTTGGCGCTCGCGCCATTCTTCCCATGTCGAGTCGTAACGAAGCAAGAATTGATAGGACCAGTTGTCGTTGGGAAAAAGTTCAGCGGAAGTACTGATCAATGAACGGGCCCCGTCCAGATAGCGATATTCCACCGCATACTGGCTCTGGTCGGCACTGGTGTATTTGATGCGGGCGTTATAGTCATTGAATTTGCTCTCATACATGTCGTATTCGAGATCGGACTGAATGCGGAACCGGTCACTCAAAATCATCTGCAAATCGGCTTCAAGCGGACCGAAGGCGTTTCCGTCTTCCGCGTGGTTAAAACGATAGGCGGTGAACACATCGGCATCGAGGAAGTTAACGATGCGCGTGGCTCCGCGCTTGGTCTGAATGAAATTGCGCACCCCGAAGCGGATTTCATTGCGGTCATCGAGCGCATCGATTTCGTCGAACTGATATAGCTGGTTGGTTGCAATGCTTGAATCCCGGTAAAGGTACTCGGCATAGGGCTCGACGATGTGGCGCAGGCCGTCACCGTAGAAAGCGCTCTCTTCGGTCAGCACTTTATGCGATTTGAAGGACGTCAGCGTGCCGAACTCAAAAATGTTTCGGTATTCGGCTGAGCCTGCCGGTGTATCGCCGTACCAGGTTCCCCGATAGGCAACACGCGGAATCACGTTGAAAAACTCCTTAATCCGAATCGGAAGGAAGAGTTGATTATAGGAGTCGAGGCGGCCACTGCTGTATTCCGGTCCGTCTGGCACCGGCGGCAGATTGGTTTGCGCGCTAAACATTTCATAAAAACCAAAGCTGTTATCGCTCTGAAAGAAGAATCCGTTATCAAGCGCGGCGCGATACCAGTCGAAGCTCAGCTCCGGACTACGGTTGACGGTGGTATAAAAATCATTAAGGCGGCGGTCAACCCGCAGGCTGGCGGCGTATTCGTCCGTGGCATGCTGCACTACGGCAAAGTTTTCCGGGTTCGCCTCTTCGCGGAATTCGTCGTTAAAGAAGTCCTCCAGAATATCCGGATCGCTTAAGTAGTTAAACTCCGTCTGGAAATAGGTCTCGTCATTGATCTGCTCGCGATGGTCGAGCCGCACGCGGTAGCGCTGTGAGTCGATCAGCGCCTGCTCGGCGGCGGTGTCGTCCTCATCGAAGGGATCGGCGTCGTTAATGAAATAGGTTTTGATGCCGCCTTGCCCGTTCGCGGTGGTCCAGCGGAAGTCCTGCCCCACCCCGATACCCCGATCGGAGTAGAGGTCCAGATGGGTGCTGGACACCAGCCACTCGGTCGGATGCACCGTGGCGCGGCCCATAAGAAAGACGCCAAGCCGTCCGCCGTAACCGACGCTATAAGTGAAGACGCGGTAGCCCAGATAGCGCTGCCAGACCGGTGTGTAGAAAACAGGAACTTTGCCGACATAGAAGGTGACGTCTTTCGCCTTGATAAGGCGTCCGCTCTCTTTGTCCTCGTCGATGATGCGTATTTCACGGGCCTTGGCATAAATCAACGGCTTATCGCCGGAACAGGTGGTCATCCGGGCATTGGTCATCAAAAATTCGTTGGTGGCTGTGCGCTCCGTTTTCTCGGCGGTAATATAAACCGGCTCAAAATACATGGCGGACTCACTGAAGTTGCCTTGCTTGGTTTTGAAATTATAGATCAGCTCGTCGCCTTCCCAGCGGTTACCGTCGCGAAGCATCACGATGTTGCCCATGGCGGTGATATCGCCGGTCTCGGGGTTCACACTGACATGATCAGCCTGCAGGCTGGCGCCATCCTGTTGAATCGCCACATGTCCTTCCCCGACCAGCACATCATCCTGATACTCCATCCGGTCGGCGGTCACCTCAATGGCTTCCGCGTCGTCCACCAGGCGGTCGGGAAGCGGTCCGGGATCCACGCGCTCTGCGTCTGCAGCTGCGGTTGCGGCTACGACGGCAACGGTTGTAATTTCGGCTGTCCTCTTTTCATCTACGGGGAACAGAACCCGCAAGCGCTCTGTGGCCGCCTCGGCATAGTCGGTTCCGGCGTGTTCCTTGATCACCTTCTGATAATAGATGCGGGCGGCTTCCTTTTCAATTGGATCCGGCACGCGCTCATAGAACTCGCCGATTTCGAAATCGCTCTGTGCGGCGCGCTCCGCCAGATCGTCTGCAAAGGAAGCGATGTCGGAGGAATACGCGGAGTCCGGATAATTGGCGGAGAAAACATCAACCGCCAGCTGTGCGTCCTCACGAAGATCGACACTGTACGGCGTGTGCTCAACCAGATATTTCAGGCTCTGAATTTTTTGAAAAGCCGCCTGCTCAGCGAACGGGCTGTCGGGATAGCGATATTCCACGGTCGTATAAGCGGCCACCGCCATGGCATATTCCCCGTTGCGGCGATAGGCCTCGCCGATCGTAAACTGGATCTCCGGCGCAAGCTCCCACTGCGGCGCGTTGCGAAGAATCGACTCCAGATAGGGAATGGCGCGTTCCGGCGCCGTGTAACCGCCGAAGAGCACCCTCATGCGTTTGCGGGTCATTTCCCGCTGAGCAATGGCGTACTGATTCTCCAGAATGGAGTCATAATTTTTCAGGCCGGTGTAATAGCTCTGAATCAACTCTTCGTAGGCTTCAAACGCCTCTTGATCTTTCCCCTGCTCGAAATAAATATCCCCGACGGCCTGCTTGGCGGCCGCCGCCTCCGGACTTTCCGGCCAGCGCTTCAGAAGCACATCAAACTGCTTGCGGGCGGCAGTAAGTTTCCCTTGCTCGCGCAACACACTTGCATACGCCCAGTGTTCCGCCGGCGTAGCCGGTTTATGGCTGAACGGGTTCAGATAGATATAATTCCCGCTGGCGCTCTCCTGATATGAAAGCTCTTCCGATGAGGCCGTCAGTGAGAAGAGAACTGAAACGACGATAAAAAAGGCGAATTGTTTGATTTTCATATTCGCCAGAGACTAGGGAAGCCGATAAAGCTTGGCAAGTGCGAAGGGCCTGCGCATGCATTATATCCGTAGCCATCCGCTAAAAGCGTAAACTGTGATCTTTTTTATAACATTTTTTAATTAGAGGGGTTGACACCAATAAAAAAACAGGTATGTTGCCCCCATGCATTAAGAGAGGCGCAGGTGACGCGCCCGGCAACCTGACAACCAAGGTGCTCCGGCCTTACAAAAGGCAATGTGCCCCGCAAGGGGAAAGTTGGAAGCGTAAGCGCCCAGCCCTCTCTTAAACAGTTTGAGAACAAATAGAAATGAGAGGGACATCATGAGCAACAAAACAGAAACGCTGGCGCTCCACGCGGGCTACACCCCGGATCCGACCACAGGCAGCTGTGCGGTTCCAATCTATCGAACCAGTGCTTACGTCTTTAAAAACACCGAGCACGCCGCAAATTTATTCGGCCTCAAAGAGCCGGGCAACATCTACACCCGCCTGATGAACCCGACCACCGATGTGCTCGAACAGCGTGTCGCCGCACTTGAAGGCGGTGCCGGCGCCCTGGCCCTCGCCTCGGGAACCGCCGCCATCTTCTACAGCATCATCAACCTGGCCCAGGCCGGTGATGAAATTGTCGCGTCGAGCAACCTCTACGGAGGAACCTACACGCAGTTCAACAACATCCTGCCGCAGCTCGGCATCACCGTACATTTTGTCGACCCGTCCGACCCGCAGAACTTTGCGGCGGCCATCACTGGCAAAACCAAAGCGCTGTATACCGAAACCATCGGCAACCCGTCGCTCGACGTCTCCGACATTGAAGCCATCGCCGACATCGCGCACGCCAACGGCCTGCCGCTGATTGTCGACGGCACTTTCACCACCGCCGCACTGCTGAAGCCCATTGAGCACGGCGCCGACATCGTCGTCTCCTCGCTCACCAAATGGTACGGCGGCCACGGCAACGGAATCGGCGGCATCGTCGTCGACTCCGGAAAATTCGACTGGGCGGCCGGCAAGCATCCTCTGCTCTCCGAGCCGGACGAAAGCTACCACGGCATCCGCTACGCCATCGACCTGCCCGACGAACTGCGCCCGCTCGCCTACATCCTGCGCATGAGGCTCGTGCCGCTGCGCAACCTCGGCGCCTGTATTTCGCCCGACAACGCCTGGCAATTCCTGCAGGGAATCGAAACGCTCAGCCTGCGGCTGGCGCGCCACAGCGAAAACGCGCTGGACGTCGCCAAGTTCCTCGAAAAGCAGAAAGAAGTCGAATGGGTCCGCTACCCCGGCCTCCACAGCCACCCGTCGCACAAGGTGGCCAAAAAGCTGCTCAAGGACGGCTACGGCGCCACCGTTGTCTTCGAACTCAAAGGCGGCGAAGCGGCCGGACGCAAATTCATTGAATCGCTCAAGACCTTCTCGCACCTCGCCAACGTCGGCGATGCGAAGAGTCTGGCGATTCATCCGGCGAGCACCACCCACTCGCAGCTGACCGAAGAGCAGCAGGCGTCCGGCGGGATCACCCCCGGCCTCGTCCGTCTCTCCGTCGGCATCGAACATATTGACGATCTCACCGCCGACATTGAACAGGCGCTGAAGTAAGAACTGGAGTGATGGAGTATTGGAATATTGGAATATTGGGTTCGCCCATCTTCCAATATTCTTTATATTCCCTCTATTATGGAAAACGTTGAAACCAAATTTTTTGAGTACGACTCGTTGACGCTCCGGACCGGTGAAACGCTCAGCCCGGTCACGCTGGCCTATGAAACCTACGGCGAGCTCAATGAAGCGAAGGATAACGCCATTCTGCTGTTCCACGCGCTGACCGGCTCGCAGCACGCCGCCGGCTTCAACCCGGACGTGCCGGGCGTCGGCGAACACTGGAACAGTGAGTGCCAGACCGGCTGGTGGGAGGATTTCATCGGCCCGGGAAAAGCGCTCGACACCGACCGCTTTTTCGTGGTTTGCGCCAACTATATCGGCGGCTGCTACGGATCGACCGGCCCGTCGTCGATCAATCCCGCAACCGGAAAACCCTACGGCGGCAGCTTCCCACACATCCAATTCGGCGACATCGTCGACTCGCAGATTCCCCTGCTCGACCACCTCGGCATCGGCAAACTGCACGCCGTGGTCGGCGCATCGCTCGGCGGAAACCTGACACTCAACTTTGCCGTGCGCTATCCAGAACGCGTCGACCATGTTATTCCGATTGCCTGCGGACTCGCCTCCACCATCCTCACCCACGCGCACAACCTCGAACAGATCCTGGCCATCGAAAACGACCCCAACTTCTGCGACGGCAACTACTACGACGGCGTCCCGCCCGTCCGCGGTCTGGCCCTCGCCCGGATGATTTCCCACAAAACCTTCGTCTCACTGCACGTCATTGAACAGCGCGCCCACGACCGCTTCGAACAGGAGCACGACGAATTTTCGTGGTACAAAATCCGCAGCCCGCTCGAATCCTTCCTGCTGCATCAGGGACGCAAGCTGGTCAAACGCTTCGATGCCAACAGCTACATTCAGCTGGTCGCCGCGTGGTCCAAATACGACCTGCTCGAAAACACAGGTGCGAAAACCTACGCCGCGCTGTTCGCGCCCTGCCGCCACCAGAAATACCTCGTCATCTCAATTGACGACGACGTCTGCTTCTATCCGGATGAACAGAGAGAAATCCGCGACCGCCTGATTGAAAACGGAATTGAGTGCGAATATCACAATGTACCGTCGGACAAAGGCCACGACTCCTTCCTGCTCGAGCCCGACCTCTACACCGACGCCATCCGCAACGCGCTGGCCATCTAAAAAAACAAATGACCGTCATTGAGGCAGATTCATCGCATATCGCGTATCTCTCTGACTTCGGACGCAAATCGTTTATTTATGCGTATCAGTGCACCTTGCCACTGGAAGAATTGAATCAATACATCGACCATGCCTTTTCAGAATCCACCATTCGTGAAGAAATAAATGGCTTATCAGCAACCTATTTTGTCTGTCAGAATTCAGCATTAAATCCTTGTGGGTACGCTAAACTGATTCAATCGCCTCCGCCCGAATGCATCGACTCACCCAGTTGCATTGAGCTTCAACGCCTTTACGTTGACAGCGATTATCGAGGCCACGGAGTCGGCAGACTTTTAGAAATGCATTCTGAGGCCTATGCGAAAAACCGAAACATACGCGACATCTGGCTTCGGGTCTGGGACGGCAATACGGTAGCTCAAGATATTTATAAAAAATGGGAATTCACAATGGTTGGGGAAGAGCTCTATCCGGTGGGAAAAGACCAAAGAACGGTCCTTCTCATGCGCAAATCTTTATCTGACAGATAATGATCCCGGGGCGTTGAGCCTGTCGTCCGCGACCGACTCATCGAAAACGACGCCATCCGCAACGCGCTCGAGAGCTAAAAGAATTCTGACAGGATTACGGGATCTATCAGGATGCCAAAAATCCTATTCATCTCCGAACACTCGGAATCCGACACTTCGGATCTGTTATCCAGTCAAAAAATCCAATGTCTGGATAAGATCGCATAACAGCCGATCTCTTTTTTCCAATGGTTGGAAGTTTTCGGTTTTCACAAAGGGGTGTTTCGTGTCCATAATGCGGCATGTTACATCACCCAATCATTCTGACGCTCGGAACCGTTTTACACTTCACGGCGTTCGGGCTGGTCACCTTCCACAGTCTGCAGCGGCGGCGCAACGCCAGCTCCACCCTGCTCTGGATTTTCATCGCCTGGTCTTTTCCGCTGGTCGGACCCCTGTTCTACCTCACCTTCGGCGTCGACCGCGTGGCCGACCGCGGCTTTAAAAAATTTCTGACGGAGGAGCATCTGCTTAGCACCCGCGCAGGAACCCGCGAAGCCGCGCCGTTCGCCTACTGGCACGACATCGCCGAAGCGCCCGCCGGCAACGAACTCCAGCAGGGAATGGATCACGTGCTCAACGCCCTGCTGCCGGATCATCCTGCCCATGCCGGCAACCGCCTCACCCCGCTCGCCGGCGGCGACGAAGCCTACCCCGCCATGCTCACCGCCATCCGCGGCGCGCAAAAGCACATCCACCTGCAAAGCTTTATCATCGGCCGCGACACCATCAGCCATGAATTTATGGACGCGCTCGCCGCCAAAGCCGCCGAGGGTGTGCAGGTGCGTGTCCTCTACGACCGCTTCGGCTCCACCCGCGCCCACCGGCTCGGCTTTTTCCTAAAATATCGCTGGGTTAAAAACATTCAGATCGCCGGGTGGACCCAGGCCAACCCGCTCAAACGCCAGCTTCAAATCAACCTGCGCAACCACCGCAAAGCACTCATTGTCGACGGCAAAACCGCCTTCTTCGGCGGCGTCAACCTGCACGACGAAAACACCTCCGCCCACAAAAACGGCCCCATCCGCGACTACCACTTCGCCGCCGAAGGTCCCATCGTGCAGGAACTGCAATACTCCTTTTTGCGCGACTGGTACTTCATCACCGGAGAAAATCCCGAAACCCTGCTCACCGAAAACTACTTCCCCAAAAGCGGCGACGCCGGCGACGTCACCGTACGGCTCATCAACAGCGGACCCTCTACCGAAAAAGATGTGGCCATCGAAACCTTCTTCAACGCCGTCACGCTGGCGAAAAAAGAGGTTCTGGCCGTCACCCCTTACTTTGTGCCGCCCGCCGAAATTCTGCGCGCGCTGCACTCCGCCGCCCTGCGCGGTGTGGATGTGCGCCTGATCGTGCCGCAGAAAAACAACCACCGCTACGCCGGGTTCGCCAGCCGCGCGCTCTACGAAGACCTGCTGCTCGCCGGTGTAAAAATCTACGAACGCCATCCGCCCTTCATGCACGCCAAAGCGCTGGTGGTCGACGGCGAGCTCGCGCTGATCGGCACCGCCAATCTCGACAACCGCAGCCTCAGCCTCAACTACGAAACCTCCGCCGCCGTCTACAGCAAACCCTTCGCCGACGCCCTCAAAAACCTGATCCACGAAGACATCGACTCCAGCGACGAGATTCTGCTCGTCGACTGGCACAACCGCCCCGTCCACCGCCGCTTCCTCGAAAACCTCGCCGCGCTCATGTCTCCGGTTCTTTGAGATTAGAGCAGTCTTCGCCATAGGCTCCGCCCGCCATGCTGATGGAGTCCCGGAGTGGTGGAGTAGTGGGCATTTTTAGGCAGAATGATTTGGAGGCAGACACGAAGTGAGGCTGGCGCACTCGACCAGAGGGAGAGAGGCCACACGGATGTGTGGCAAGGAGCGCAGCGACTGGCAATTGAGACGGCAGCGCCTTGAAACGAAGTGGAAAGATAATTTTGCAAAGCAAAATAATGACCGGAGGGAATGTTTCAGCGGCAATAATTCTCGCAACCACCTGCAAATGAATAAGTAATCATTTTGCCTTAAAATTATTCTGCCTATGTTCCATATGATGATGGATAACTCGGTGGTTCAAATGATTTTCAATTCGCGGACTTCAAAGATGGGCTCCCCATGATTTTGTCGACCATGATTTTGTTAATAATCTGACCCGCACCGCCCGCTCTTCGGTTTTTAAAGTGGGACAGGCTTCCAGCCTGTCGGCGGTGGATCAACTTTTCTTGGGCAGACAGGCTGGAAGCCTGTCCCACATTCCCAACAACCCGACCTTCCAACCCTTGGAAACCTTGATCAGATTTTTTCCAAGGCTTGGAAGAAATATATTGCATCGAAATCCTTGGCATCATAGTTTCGCTGGAATTGGGGGACGCGATTATGGAATGCGAACAGAAGGCTGTATGCAGTTTTTATAAAACCGAAGAAGTCCTTGATCAGCCCTGCATCGTCGAAAAGCTGAAAAGCATTTACTGCGAAGGCAATTCCCTGCTCTGCGCCCGCCGCCGGGTCGCGCACGCTCTCGGCCACGACCTTGTCCCCGTCGACCTCCACCCCGACCACACCCACCTCGTCCACGAGCTCCTCACCGCCGGCCTGCACGAAGATTGATTTTCAAGACGGGGCATAAATGGAAAATTTTCCACTTATGTCACTATTAGGACCAAAATATGAAAAGAAACATAATTTTCCTTGGCCTGTGTAGTTTGCTATTTGGATGCGCTACGCCCTACCAACCCGTTGGAAGCGCTGGTGGTTATTTCCATAAACGTTTAGCTGAAAATGTCTACAGCATCACATTCAAGGGAAATGGATTTTCTTCATACAAACAGGTTTATAATTACACGTTGCTGAGAGCTTGTGAAATTGGTGATGAACTGGGCTATACACACATGGTGATCGAAGGTCAGGACGATTGCACAAGAACGACCACCGTTGACATGGGCGCGAATAGTTATACTACTGGCTCTGCATATGGATAAGTGATTCCCTTGACGTCCGCCTTGTTTTAATCATGCAAAGATCGATGTCCGATTTTGCTATTTCAATAAAATCCTTTATTGAGGATTTTATTGAATAAGCAGACAAAAAAAGCCCCGAGTTTCCAATCCTCGGAAAAAACGGGGCTTCAACGTTCCAAGGTTTGCCACTCCCGATGGTCGTTGCTTTTGGGAATACAAAAGCCTCTCTCCCTTCGGTCGAGTGAAAACTTTTTGGGTGCAGGTTCAGCCTGCTAGGTGATCTCTGCGCCGCGCGACATGAGGACTTTGCCGGTGCGGACAATTTCGATGATTCGGAATTTCTGCAGCATGCCCATCAGCGCATCGATCTTGTCGGGGTCGCCGATCACCTGAACCATGATGGATTCATCGGTGAGGTCGACGGTTTTGCAGCCGAAGTGTTCGGCAATCTGCAGCGCTTCGCCGCGGCCATCTGAGCCGACCGCAATCTTGATTAAGCCCATCTCTTTCACGACGGCGTCATCAAAGGTGTGGTCGGTGCAGTGCAGCACGTCGATCAGCTTGGCGACCTGTTTGATAATCTGGTCGAGCCCCTCTTCGGCCCCGCTGACGCCGATGGTCATGCGGGAGAAGTGGCCGTCGATGGCGGTCGAAACAACGAGCGATTCGATGTTGTAGCCGCGGCGCGAGAAGGTCTGCGCAATGCGGGCCAGCACACCGGGCTTGTTCGAAACGTAAACACTGAGCGTATGGATTGTCTTATTGTTGATCATGGTTTTCTCCTTGCGGATCGTTCAAAAGGCCTGACGGCCTCGTTAAAACACTTCATTCGTTAAAATCGTTGAACCCGTTCAACTCCTTTTTCTGCCCTCTGTCTTCTGCCCTCTGTCCTCTGTCTTCTGACCTCTGACTCCGGACCTCTGACTCCGGACCTCTGTCTCCTGACCCCTGTCCTCTGACCTCTGATCAAGTTGACCCTGTCGGTTTTTCGAGTTTTTTGCTGCCGGCTTTGGGCGCTTCAATAATCATGGCTTCAATCGGCTTGCCGGCGGGAATCATCGGGAAGACGTTATCGGTCTTCTCGACTTCGCAGTTAATCAGGCACGGGCCTTCGTTATAGTCCAGCGCGGCCTTAACAATGCGTTTAACATCGCCGGGGCGGCGCAGGTTGAACCCTTTGATGCCGTACGCTTCCGCCAGTTTAACGAAATCGGGGTTGCCTTCCAGATCCACGCCGCTCTTGCGGTCGTCGTAGAACAGTTCCTGCCACTGACGAACCATGCCGAGGTAGTGGTTGTTCAGAACAACGATTTTGATCGGCAGTTTGTAGAGCGCGGCGGTGGCCAGCTCGAACAGGGTCATCTGGAATCCGCCGTCGCCGGAGAAGCAGATGACGAGGTCATCGGGCCGTCCGAACTGCGCGCCGATGGCGGCAGGCAGGCCGAAGCCCATGGTGCCCGCTCCGCCGGAGCTGAGGAAGTTGTTGGTCTTGTCTGTTTTATAGAACTGCCCGGCCCACATCTGGTGCTGGCCCACGTCGGTAACAACAATCGCTTTGCCGTCGGAGAGTTTGTAGAACTCGTCGATGACGTGCTGCATCTTAAGGCCGCCCTGACGCTTGAATTTGAAGGGATACTTCTGTTTCCAGCCGTCGAGCTTTTTGAGCCATTCGCCGGTGTTCAGCAGGCCGACATGCGGTTCGAGCGCGTTGATCACGTTCAGCGCGTCGCCGATGCAGTGAATATCAGGCTGAATCATTTTACCGATCTCAGACGGGTCGATATCGATATGAACAATGGTGGCCTGTTTGCAGAACTGAGCGGGGTCGCCCAGAATGCGGTCGTCGAAGCGCGAGCCGATGTTAACCAGCAGGTCGCAGTCGCAAATGGCTTTGTTGGCGTAGGCGCTGCCGTGCATACCGAGCCAACCGAGCGACAGCTCGTGCGTTTCCGGGAAGGCACCCTTGCCCAGCAAGGTCGTGGTGACCGGAACCTGTATTTTTTCCACCAGCGCGCGCAGGGCATCCTGCGCACCGGAAATCATGACGCCATGCCCAATGAGGAACAGCGGTTTCTGCGCTTTGCTGAGTGCTTCAGCAATCGCCGCGATGTGTTCGGCATTGATTTCGTCATCCTCGTGCGTGTTGTAGCCGGGAATCTCCATCTCTGCGCTCAAATCAGCCGTCATCGGACCGGCGCTCATGTCTTTGGGAATATCAATCAGAACCGGGCCGGGCCGTCCGGTGGTGGCAATATGAAACGCTTCGCGAATAATGCGCGGCAGTTCATTGGATGCTTTAACCAGATAGCTGTGTTTAACAACCGGCATGGTAATGTCGAAAATATCCGCTTCCTGGAACGCATCTTTACCGATCATCCACGAAACAGACTGCCCGGTCAGGCAGATCATCGGAACCGAGTCCATGTGGGCGGTCATGATGCCGGTAATGACATTTGTGGCACCGGGGCCGCTAGTAACGAGAACCACGGCGGGCTTGCCGGTGGCGCGGGCGTAGCCATCGGCCATATGCGCGGCGCCCTGCTCGTGACGAACCAGAACAAATTTAATATTGCTCGGCGTGGTGATCATGGCATCGAAGATCGGAATAACCGATCCGCCGGAATATCCAAAGATGTATTCAACTCCCTGCGCTTCCAGACACTTAATGATCGCCTGACCGCCATCCATACTCATTTTATCACTCATTTTAGACCTCCAAACAAAACCATCTCTAAAAACTTCACAAATAAATACACTATTTTTGGATATCTGCAAGCAGTATATGCCTTTTGTTTGCGAAAATTACGGCTGTTTTTGCAGAACAACAGCAGCCCTATCCATTTTTAGACAAAAATAGAGCCGGTTTTTACTTCAAAACTCCCCCTCGCCGCCAATCTTCATCCATATCAATAAAGGTTTGTTCATCACGAAGGGGAGAGCTAGAGTTCCGCCCATGGAAAATATGAACATTTTGATGGTCGCGGCTGAAAACGACGGGATCTCCAAATGTAAAGTCGGCGGCATCGGCGATGTCATCCGCGACATCCCGACCGCGCTGAGCAGTGCGAACTGCGCCGTCTCGGTCGTCACCCCTTCCTACGGCTACCTGCACGAAGCCGCCGGTTCCGAGCTGATCGCCGAAATCATCTTTCCGTTCGCCGGCGCGGAACAAATCGCCGAGCTCTACCGGGTACGCCCCAAAAACGCCGCCGGGGAGCGCGCCACCCACTACGTGATCGACCACCCCACCTTTAAAAAGGAGAACGAAGCGCGCGGAGAGTTGGAAATCTACAGCCATGACGCCCCCGGTCGTCCCTTTGCCACCGACGCTTCCAAATTCGCCTGCTTCAATGCCGCCATAGCCGTGGCGATTGAACAAAACCTTTTCGGGCCGCTCAACATCCTGCACCTGCACGACTGGCACGCCGCTTTTCTGCTCGCCCTGCGCCGGTTCGACCCCGCCTGCGCCCACCTGCAAACCCTGCGCACCGTCTATACCATCCACAATCTCGCCCTGCAGGGAATCCGTCCGTTCGAAGCCGACTCCTCATCGCTCGAAAGCTGGTTCCCTCATCTGGAACAGACACCGGAACTGCTCGCAACACTCGGCGACCCGCGCTGGCCCGACTGCATCAACCCCATGGCCGTCGGCATCCGGCTGGCCGACGCCGTGCACACCGTCTCCCCGACCTACGCGCAGGAAATTCTCGAACCAAGTCAGCCGCCTCAATTTTTCGGCGGCGAAGGCCTGGAAGGCGACTTGAAAACCGCCAGGAACGAAGGCCGCCTGCACGGCATCCTCAACGGCTGTGAATATCCGGCAGAAAAAACCCAAAAACTCTCCGTGACTGCTCTGCTCGAGCTGATCAAAGCGCAGGCCGCCCACTGGGCCTCCAAACACAATGCGCTCTCCCTCGCTGACTACACCGCGTTCCAAACATTGGAAAAAATCGCCAATGCCCGCAGAAAGCCAGACTTTATCGCCACCAGTATCAGCCGCGTGGTCGACCAGAAAATGCTGCTCATGAAAACCAAAGGCTCTAATGGCAAAAGCGGGATCGAAAACATTCTCGACGCGCTCGGCCCGAACCGGCTCTACATCCTACTCGGCACCGGCGACAGCGAAACCGAAGCGTTCCTCACCGAAACCGCCACCGTCCGCCGCAACTTTCTCTTTCTCAACAGCTATTCCAACACCGCCGCCAACGCGCTCTATGCCTCCGGCAATCTCTTTCTCATGCCCAGCTCCTTTGAGCCCTGCGGCATCGGCCAGATGCTCGCCATGCGCGAAGGACAGCCCTGCCTCGTCCACCGCACCGGCGGACTGCGCGACACCGTCGAACCGGACGTCAACGGCTTCGGCTTCGAAGGCGACACCGTGGAGCAGCAGGTCGACCAGATGACCGCCGCGCTCAAAGCCGCCCTGACCCTGCACGCGGAAAGTTCCAGTGATTGGAGAAACATCTGCGCCGTCGCCGCACAGACCCGCTTTAAGTGGAACACCACCGCCGAGCTCTACATCGAAAAGCTCTACACCCGAGCCTAATTTGCCGCTGCGCTTCTTTTTGGAATACAAAAAGCACGTTCCCCCGAAGCTTCGGGGCTCCGGTTCAACCATTGGAAAAACCGCAGCGGCGCCATGCTATGGCCTTTCAATGATTGAAAAAACGGGTAAGATGCGGAGATGAAAAACTCATCACCCAAAGGCCCCGGCCTGCAACAGCGTATTCTTGACCACCTCGCCACCCCGAAATATCAGCCGCTCAGCCGGCCGGATCTGGCGAAGGCAATGCGCATCGACAGCAAAGAGCGCAACCAGTTGCGGCAGGCGCTGCTCAATCTCGAAAAAGCGGGCAAGGTCATCAGCCTGCGCAAAAACCGCTGGGGCCTGCCCGAAACCAGAGAAACCATCACCGGATCGATCCGCGTAACCGATAAAGGCTTCGGCATTTTTATTCCGGATGCGGGCGGCGAAGAGTATTACATCGCCAAAGACGATCTGAAGTGCGCACTGCACGAAGACAAAGTGACCATTGAACGCCTGCCGCCCAAGCCGCCGCCGCGCGGACGGCCCGCTTTCAAAAACCCCGAGGGCCGTGTGGTGCAGGTGCTGGAACGCACAACCGAGGAAGTGGTCGGTCTGCTCAAGCGCACCCCCTACTACGCCTATGTGATTCCCGACAATCTGCGCCTCGGCCACGATGTGCGCGTGACGGAGGTCGAAGCGGAGCTGGGCGAGATTCCCGACGACTACAAAGTGGTGATCCGCCTCAACGAATGGGACGACCCCTTTAAGCCGCTCAGCGGCGTGGTAGTTGAAAGCATCGGCCACTGCGATGATCCCAATGTGGCCATGCAGTGCATTCTTCGCGCACACGGCTTCCGCCAGAGCTTTTCCGAGGCCGTGCTGGCCGAAGCCGCCAGCGTGCCGCACGAGCTGCGTCCCGAGGACTATGAGGGCCGCGCCGACCTGCGCGACCGCCTGACGTTTACGATCGACCCCGAAACCGCGCGCGACTTCGATGATGCAGTTTCCATCGAAAAAGTACCCAACATTGGCGGTGCCAGCCATAGCTCGCAGAGCGACGGCTGGAAACTTTCAGTGCACATCGCGGACGTGGCGCACTTCGTGCCGAGAAATTCGGCCATCGACAAAGAGGCGCTGCACCGCGGCAACAGCATTTACCTCGTTGACCGCGTGGTGATGATGATCCCAACCGAGCTGACGACCAAAATCTGCAGTCTGAACCCGAACGTCGACCGGCTGGCGCACACCGTCGAAATCACACTCGACGCAACCGGCGAGATTATCGATTCGTCCACCTGCCGCTCCATTATTCACTCCGACGCGCGTCTGAACTACGAACAGGTGCAGGCGATGTTCGACGGCGAAACCGATGAAAGCATCCCCGCCGCAGTCGTTGAAGCCATTAAAGAACTCTACCCCCTGACCCGCACACTGCGCAAAAACCGCACCGAGGCCGGATCGCTCGAACTCAGCACCCCGCAAATCAAGTGTCTGCTTGGCGAGGACGGCAAAGTCACCTCGATTAAAAAGGGCGAAGCCAAAGAGGCCTATCAGCTGATTGAAGAGTGCATGCTGCTCGCCAATGTGGTGGTGGCCCGCAAATTGAAGACCGCGGAATGGCCCGCCATCCACCGCATTCATGAAGCGCCGGAAGAAGATCAGTGGGCGAAGATGGGCGCGGAACTGCAGGCGCTCGGCATCGATGCGCTGCCGCAAACCCGCGCCGACATCAATGCTGTGCTGGAAAAGGTTGAGGGTAAACCGGTCGAATACTCGGCCAATCTGGCGATCCTCACCAATTTCAAGCGCGCCTGCTACAGCGCCGAATCAAGCGAACATTTCGGCCTCGCCTTCGACGACTACGTCCACTTCACCTCGCCCATCCGGCGCTATCCCGACCTGGTGATCCACCGTCTGCTGACCGCGCTGGAACAGAAGGCCAAGCAGCCCTACCGCACCGACGACATCGAAGGAATTGCCGCGCAGTGCAGCCGTACCGAAGTGGAGGCCGACGCCGCCGAAAAGGAAAGCATTGCCATGCGCCGCGCCGAGTATTACCGCGATCTGCTAACCAAAGGCGAAACCGGCCCCTACAAAGCGTGTGTGGTGAAAGTGCTCGGAAAAGGTCTTCTGATCGAGCTGAGCGATACCCTGCAGCGCGGACTGGTCGCCTTTTCATCGATCACCGACGACCGCTACGAACTCAACTCCACCAAAACCAAAGCCACCGGCACCCGCTGGGGCAAAGCATTCCAAATCGGCGATGAAATTGAAGTTGATCTGGTGAGGGTGGATATCGCGCGCAACTTTGTCGACTTCCAGCTCACCGGACAGCAGGCAACCGCCACGAAAAAAGGCCAACCCACGCGGCACAGGAAAAACAAAAAGAACACCGTCTCCTTCTCCGGTGGCAGCAAATACGGCGCGAAACCCAAAAAGCGCCGCAAGCACAAGTAGCCGCGGCGCAGGGCTTCTCCCCGTGCAAAAGAGAATAGTTAGCCGGAAAAAAGATCAGCCGCTTTTGGAGCAGGAGGCCTTAAGCCATGCGGCGTATTCCTCCGCGACGATCTCCCCAGCGGCCAGCGCCACCGTATGCAAAACCGCTTCATCTTCCGGAGCTTCTACAGCCTGCCCGTTTGCACCCAGAAAAATATAGGCAGCCATGAATCCGGCGCGCTTATTGCCATCGATAAATGGATGATTCTTCACAATGCCGAATGCATATTCGGCCGCCAGCTCAAACAGTGATGGCTTCCCGTAGTGAAAAAGGTGTTGCGGACGGCTAATGGCAGAATCCAGCAGCCCCTCATCTCGCAGACCTTCGATTCCCCCAAAGCGGGCAAGCAGTTCCGCCTGCACAGCCAAAATGACCTCTGCGCAAACCCAGAGCGGCTCCTTCATTGAGCAAGCCTCCTGAGGGCATTGCGATAACGCTGCATGCCCTTCTCCGCAACCTGCATCATCGTGTCGAAATCCTTCTGTTCCGGCGTCACCTGCACCGCACCTTTCGGTGCTTCGGTGATGTAAAGCGTAGCGCCCTCCTCCACCTTCATTGCCTGAAGAGCCTCTTTAGGCAGCACGATGCCGAGAGAATTACCGATCTTCCGAACTTTTGTTTTGTAGGCCATGTGATAACAATAGTTATAACAATCCGTTTTACAAGCCCGAAATTTTGCGAGCCACATCCTGCACGACAAGGCCGGCCAGATTAAAGCCGAAAGCACCGGTTACATGAACCATCGATCCGTTGATCTGCGCTTTCTGGTTGCACCAGACATCGGCTGAAATTTCGCTCCCCTCTTCGTCGAGCTGTTTCGGGCAGAAACACTGCGCGGAGCCGCAGGCGGCTTTGGATTCGAACTGCGGGGGCAGAAATTCCTGCGAATAGACGCACAGGCAGTCACCGGTGGTGCCGTAGTGGCGCAACCGTTTGCGGACAAACTTCGCCAGCTTGCATCCGCGGGTTTTCCAGATGGAATCCACTTTAATCGTTGTGGCATCCAGCTTGCAGGCCGCGCCCATGGCGGAAAAGAGCGTAATTCCGAGATCCATAACGGACGCGATCAAATCCACTTTATGGGAAAGGCTGTCGATGGCATCGATGACGTAGTCGTAGCTTTCCAGATTAAATTCTTCGCGCGTGCTTTTGGTGTACACTTTCTGCAGCGCCGTTATCTCCGCATCCGGATGAATTTCGAGCAGGCGTTCCTTGAGCGCTTCGACCTTCGATTTGCCGATATTCTTCGCCGTGGCCTGCAGCTGGCGATTGATGTTGGTTACGCAGATCACGTCGTTGTCCACCAGCGTCAGATGGCCGACGCCGGAGCGGATCAGCGCCTCGGCGCACCAGCTGCCGACGCCGCCGACCCCAAACAAAATAACGCGTGTCTCTGCCAGACGCGCCAACGACGCTTCGCCGATCAGTAATTCGGTTCGATGAAATGCCGGATGTTTTTTCATAGGCTATACAGTCTCAACCCGTTTCATTTTATTGAACCACGAAATACACGAACCACACAAAAAAATGATCAGCCCCCTCTTTCGCTTTCGTGTAATTCGTGTATTTCGTGGTTAAAAATTTATTCAATCTCATTTGCCATTTCGCAACTCAGTAGAGGAAATGTCTTCGCGGAATTCCGGTTCGGGAATGCTTTCAAACAGCGCCTCGAAATCCTCTGGCAGACTAAGATCATCCGGGAAAGCAAAATCATCTGTGCCGCGACGCAGTCGCCCGGCGACGATGAAGGACGTTTCCAATGTTTGGAAACGTTCCCACTCGTTGTCTTGTGCATAGTCGAGAAGGCGCTCTGCGGTGTCATGGCCGAGCACAAAGGTGGTGCCGGGAAAGAGTTCAGCTTTCTGCGTAAAGCGCGCGGCGCGGGTCAGCACAACGGGGATATCGCGAATGGAGGCGGCGCGGCGCAGCGTTTCCTCTTCGGGGATGTCCGGCTTGTCGACGTTAGCGACAGAGAGTTCAAAAATGCCACGCAGGCTGGCCATCTCTTCGGCGGCCTTGAGCAGGCCGAAGTGCCCGCAATGAACCGGGTTGAAGGAGCCGGGGAGCATGAGCCCCCTCTCCGCACCAATAGCTTGGGCAATGAGAACAAGCAACCAGTCGCCCAAAAGGGCTTCCTGCTTTTCGCGGGAGGATTCGGAGAGATAGAGTGCGTAGAGCTTTTCAGCTTTTTTGGTTTTGATACAGATGAAGGCTCGGTCGTCGCCGCGGCGCTGGCGATCCGTTTGAAGAGCTGCGGTACAGGAAACGGAGAGAGACTTGAAACTCGAAACGTGAAACTTGAAAGCCACCCGAGCCATATCAATTGCCGTTTGCGGGGAACAGCTGTGCTCGACCTTTTCGCCGAGGAAGCGTTCGAGGGCTTCGGGCGAATAGGGAATCTGCGCGTCGGCGACGAAGCGCGACGCGCCGGGTGTGGTGAGCAGTGCGTTGAGCGCACTCGATCCGCCGCCGGTGATGGCGAATGTCGCTTTCCATCCGGAGGCGAGAATACGCTCTATGCGGGTTGTGTTCACTCCACGACGGTGACTTCAGTGATCACAATCGGTTCGCGCGGCACATCGCCGTGTCCGCCGGTATTCCCGGTGGCGACGCCGTCGATTTCTTTAACCACGTCCATGCCTTCGACAACTTTACCGAATACGCAGTAGCCCCAGCCCTGAACCGTGGGTGCACTGAAATTAAGGAAGCCGTTATCTTTGGTGTTGATGAAGAACTGCGCGCCGGCGCTATGCGGATCGGAGGTGCGGGCCATAGCAATGGTGCCGACTTTGTTTTTGAGACCGTTGTTGGCTTCGTTATCAACGGTATGCGGTGCATTTTTCTGACGCATGTCAGGGGTGAAGCCACCGCCCTGAATCATAAAGTTGGGAATGACGCGGTGGAAGATGGTTCCGTTGTAGTGGCCGCTTTCAACATACTTTAGAAAGTTGGCAACGGTGTTGGGCGCTTTTTCGGCATCAAGCTCGAGCTTGATGTCCCCTTTGGTGGTTTTCATTAAGATCATGGTTTTGGTTTCCTTTACGGGTTCGGGTTCGCTAACAACCACCGGCTCCGCCGCCAGCTCCGGTTCTGTCGCCAATTGCGGTTCTGTCACGGGCTCCACCGCTACTTCCAGACTGGAGCATCCGGCCAGAAGAAGTGTCGCTGCGAACAGACTAAACAGGGTGTAGATGGTATTTTTCATGCGCAAAAACCTATTGGTGTTTGGGGCGGTTGTCGATAAAGTTCGTTTTCAATTTGAAATTTTGTAACCGCCCCAAAGTCTCAGAGTCTTCGGCGAAAGAACAGTATGCATGAAAAGAGTTTTTGGATCGCGAATTACACGAATTTTCGCGAATGGAAGCATCTGGAATCTTATTCGCGTAGATTTGCGAGATTCGTGATCAAATATATGCTATGTAACGGATAGAAATAAATGAAAAATGAAGCATCCGCCATTTTATTGATCTCCTGCCCCGACCAGCAGGGAATCGTCTGCGCCGTAACCGATTTTCTGATGCGCCACAACGGCAACATCATTGATCTGGAGCAGCACACCGACACCGAAGAAGGCGCATTTTTTATGCGCGTGGAGTGGGAGCTGGACGGATTCGCCCTGCCGCGCGACCAGATCAGCGAAAAATTCGGCCTGATCGCCGACCGCCATCAGATGAAAGCGGAGCTGCATTTTTCCGACTACCGTCCGCGCATGGCCATTTTTGTTTCCAAATTCTCACACTGCATTCACGACCTATTGGCGCGCTGGCACACCGGAGAATGCAATGCAGATATTCCGGTGATCGTGAGCAATCACCCTGATCTTGAGTCACTGGCGAAAATGTACGGCATTGACTTCCGGCTGATTGAGATCACCAAGGAAGACAAAGCGGCACAGGAGGAGAAAACACTGGAGCTGATGCGCGAGTACAGCATCGACCTGATTGTACTGGCGCGCTATATGCAGATTCTTTCCAACGATTTCTGCGCGAACTTCCCCAACCGGATTATCAACATCCATCACTCCTTTCTGCCCGCGTTTGTGGGTGCCAAGCCCTACCACTCCGCCCACCAGCGCGGCGTGAAAATTGTCGGAGCCACCAGTCATTATGTAACAAGCGATCTTGATGAAGGACCGATCATTGAGCAGGAAGTGATGCGTGTTACACACAAGGATTCGGTAGAGAACCTGATCCGTAAAGGACGCGACCTCGAAAAAGTTGTCCTCTCGCGCGCGGTCTGGGCGCATCTGCAGAACAAGGTTCTCGTCTATAAAAACCGTACCGTGGTGTTCAACTAGCCATGTCGAAAAGAACCCGTCAATTCCGCAAACCGTTCGAGCGGGCAACGGTTCACGTTGTCATGGCGCTGATTCCGCGCCTGCCCCGCCGCGGCGTACTGTTTCTCGCTTCCGTCGGCGGGCGACTGGGCTATTGGTTCGATTCCCGCAGCCGGCGGATCGGGCTGGCGAATCTCGATGTGGCATTCGGGGACAGTAAACCTGCACGGGAAAAGAAACAGATTCTAAAGATCTCGTTCGTGACGATGGTGCGCACGCTGATCGACACCTTCTGGTTCGCTCATAAGCCAGCCGAGCGGCTGGAAAAGTATGTGGATGTGGACGGGAGCGCCCTTGTGTTTTTTGAAGACAAAGCGCACATCTGCATTACCGCGCATTTCGGGAACTGGGAAATTATCGGCCTGCTGAGCGGACACATGGGCCGTCCGCTCAGCAGCATCGCCACGCCGGTTAAAAACGAGATTGTTAACAAGCACTT
The DNA here is from genome assembly GCA_014381785.1 of Kiritimatiellota bacterium. Classification (GTDB taxonomy): domain Bacteria; phylum Verrucomicrobiota; class Kiritimatiellia; order Kiritimatiellales; family Tichowtungiaceae; genus Tichowtungia. Next base: position 19,646 of record JACNKZ010000030.1, on the reverse strand, counting down.
CATTCGCGCCCGCGAAGCGACCGGACAAGTGATTATTCCGCGCGCCGGAGCCCTGCGCAAACTGCTGGGGATCCTCCGCAAAAACGGGAAGACCGCATTCCTCGCCGACCAGAACACCACCAAGGCTGACGGCGGCATATGGGTCGACTTTTTCAGTCTGCCGGTGCTGGTTACCGCGGCACCCGCGCTGTTGGCGGGCCGCACGGGCGCAGAAATCCTAATGGGATTCTGTGCGCCCCAACCCAACGGGCGTTACCGGATTTATGCGACGAAAACATTCGACCCGCCGCAGGCCACAGACGAAGAAACCGTGCTGAAGATGACCGAGCAAATCACCCGCGCCACCGAAGAGGAAATCCGCCAGCATCCTCAATACTGGTTGTGGATGTATAAACGCTGGAAGACAAAAAAACCCGGCAGTGAAACGGCCGGGTATCCATGGTACTGCGACCCGATCAGAGTCGTGTCCCCGACGGAATAATGGTGTTTTTCGGAATGACAATCACACCGTCGCGAACCAGATAGTACTCCGTCTGATCCCCGTCAGCTTTTCCGTCCGGCGAAATATAAACGCTGTCCCCAATGCGGACATTTTTATCGATAATGGCGTTCTTAACAAAACAGTCTTTTCCGATACCAAGAGGCGGAATGCCCGATCCGTTTTTCTTGAGCAGCTTTTCCTGTTCAAAATAGTCAGCCCCCATAATAACCGAATGCTCAATCACCGTGCCCTCACCGATTACCGCGCGAGTCCCGACGACCGAGTGCAGAATACGGTGACCCGACACAATACATCCATCGGACAGCAGACAGCGGTTCAGATCACAGCAGTTGATCTTTGATGGCGGCAGATAACGCATATGGGTGTAGATCGGCGCCTTGGCATCATAGAATGTGAACTCCGGAATCAAATCCGTCAGCGCCAGATTGGCTTCGTGGAACATGCCAATCGTTCCGATGTCTTTCCAATAGCCTTCGAAAATATGGCTATAGACTTTCTTCTCTTTGATTGCCGCCGGGATGATGTTTTTCCCGAAATCCTTCTCATCGTTGGAGCAAAGAACCTCTTTGAGTGTCTCGGCATTAAAAATATAAATTCCCATGCTGGCGAGGTAGCATTCGTCTTCATACATCGGTGCGCGCAGCGCGTCGAGCGCCGGGGTATCTCCGGGTTTTTCAGCAAACTCGACGATCTGACTCTTCTCGTCCACATGCATGATACCCAAATCAAATGCCTCGCGGCGCAGAACCGGCTTGGTGCAGATGGTTACATCCGCACCGCGTTCCATATGCTCTTTAATCACCTCGGAAAAATCCATCCGGTAGAGCTGGTCGCCAGAAAGAATCACCACGATATCCGGATCGCTGTGCATAAAATATCTCATCGACTGACGCACCGCATCGGCAGTCCCCTGGAACCAGCCGCCTGACTCCGGGGTTTGCTCGGCCGCCAGCATGCGCACAGCGCCTTGCGAAAACTGGTCGAACAGATAGGTCGACTGAATATGGCGGTGAAGCGAAACGCTGTTGAACTGTGTCAGCAGGTAAATGGACCGGATACCGCTGTTGATGCAGTTGCTGATGGGAATATCGACCAATCGGTATTTTCCAGCGATTGGAACCGCCGGCTTAGCTCGATCCTGTGTTAAAGGTTGAAGACGGGTTCCGGCTCCGCCACCAAGAATCAAACCGACTGTTTCTACGCTCATATAACAACCCCTATTCAAATTAATCCGTGTTTACCTTCCGATCATAAACAAGGGGCCTGTGCCGCAACCAGAATAAAACGGTTCAAACGCAAATTTTCACCCGCCTCCAAGGTTTGGAAAAAAGAATTCTCCTTTTTCCAAACCTTGGAATCACAGCAAACTCTAACCCCTCAGGGTTTCAAACTCCTTCGGCAGACGGCTTTCGATCAGGCTGTAAACGGCCGGAATTACGAAAAGCGTCAGGAGCGTAGAGGTCGTCAGCCCGAACACTACCACCACGGCAAGCGGACGTTGCACCTCCGATCCAATTCCCTGTGAAAGTAGAAGCGGGAGAAGCCCCAGCACCGTCGTTAGCGCGGTCATCAGCACAGGCCGCAGACGAAGCATCCCGCCTTCAAGCACCGCATCTTGAAGGCTCATTCCATCGCGACGAAGCTGATTAAAATAACTGACCAGCACCACACCGTTTTGCACCGCAATTCCAAACAGCGCAATAAAGCCGACCGCGGCAGGCACCGAAAGATATTCCCCGGTGATCAGCAATCCGGCAATTCCGCCGATGAGCGCGAGCGGTACATTGATGATAATGATGAGCGCATCGCGCCATGCGCCGAATGCCATCCAGAGCAGGATGAAAACGCCGACAAAAACGAGCGGAACGATCAGCATCAGCCGCTGCATGGCGCGCTGCTGATTTTCAAACTGCCCGCCGTATTCAACGAAATAGCCATTCGGCAGTTTGACCTGTTCGTCAATCCGTGCACGGATGTCTGCGGCCACACTGCCGAGGTCGCGTCCGCGCACGTTGCCCTGCACAATCCAGCGACGCTGGTTTTTTTCGCGGTTGATCTGCAGCGGCCCGATGACTTCGCGCACCGTGGCGACCTGTTCGAGCGAAACGAGGGAGCCGTCTTCTGTATACACCAGCAGGTTGCGGATGGCATCGGGGCTGGCGCGAAACGACTCCTGATAGCGCACGTGGATTCTGAAGCGGCGGTTGTTGAGATAGATCTGATCGACCGGCTCGCCGCCGATGGCCAGTTCCACCAGTTCGAGCACATCACTAACGGCGATGCCGTAGCGGGCGCAGGCGGCGCGATCAGCCACGATCTGCACCTGCGGCTGCCCGAAGCTCTGTTCGACCGACAGATCGACCAGTCCCGGAACATCTTTTACTGCTTCCTTAATTTCGGCGGCCGTGCGCTGCAAGACATCGAGATCTTCCCCGAACACTTTGATGGCCAGCTGCGCTTTGATTCCAGAGAGCAGTTCATCGAATGCATTCTGAATCGGCTGGGTAAAGTTAAGCTGTACGCCCGGAACGGAGGAGAGCTTTTCGTTCATCGCGGCAATCAGCCTGGCTTTGTCTGTGCCGGGCTTAATGGCGATATGAATTTCCGCGTAATTAACCGGATGCGGATGGCTACCCGCTTCGGGGCGGCCGATCCGTGAAATGGTTTCTTCTACCTCTGGGAATTCCACGATTTCCCGCTCCAGCGTCATAATGGTGTCCGTGGCGGTTCCGAGAGAAATGGACGGTGCCATTGCCACGCCAATCAGAATCGACCCTTCTTCGAGTGTCGGAATAAACTCCGTTCCAATCATTGGAAAAACCATCAGACTGGCAACAAACGCGATCATGGAACAGATGACGACCAGCCCGCGGCGGCGCTGCGTACGCTTCAAAAGCGGGCGGTAGACATTTTTCAGTTTTTCAACCAGACGGCTCTCTTTGTGCTCCCCTTGTTTAACAAGCCAATAGCTCAGCACCGGCGACAGAATCAACGCGGTGACCATGGAGCCGAGTAGCGCGAAGGTGATGGTGAAGGCCATCGGCGTGAACATTTTACCTTCGACGCCCTGCAGCGTGTAGATCGGCAAAAAAACCATAATGATAATGGCGATGGAAAAGAAAACCGGACGGCTCACTTCGCGGGCCGCGTCGAGAATAACCTCCGCTTTCGAACGCGTCCGGTTTCCCGGCAGTCCGAGATGGCGATAGATGTTTTCGACCATGACGATCGCGCCATCGCCCAGCATCCCGATGGCAACGGCAATTCCACCGAGAGACATCAGATTGGCGGAGACGCCTTTGAGGCCCATCATAATGACGGCAATCAAGGCGCAAACCGGCAGCGAGAGCACCACGATCACCGCACTGCGCAGATTGCCCATAAACACCAACAGAGTCAGCGCAACCAAAACCGCCCCGGCCAGGAACGCTTTTTTCACAGTTCCGGTCGCCAGATCGACGAGTTCGGACTGTTCATAGTACGGTACCAGTTTGACGCCCTGCGGAAGCGAGGCCTGCACGTCGGCCACTTTGGCATAAAGTTTTTCGATCACCTCCGACGTGTTCTCGCCGTACAGTTTCAAAACCAATCCGGAAACCACTTCCTCTTCGCCGTTATGCGTCACCACACCGCGGCGGATTTCGCTGCCGTATTCGACTTTAGCAACCGCCCCGACCGTCAGCGGAACGCCAGAGATCGTGCGGATCGGAATATCGCGGATCTGCTCCAGATTTTGGAGCAGACCGATTCCGCGCACGAGCGACTCCTCCGAACCAAGCACCATAAACTGCCCGCCCGCATTCCGGTTGTTCGAGCGAATGGCTTCAACCAGCTCCTCCATCGAAATGTTGTAGCGCTGCAATTCGTAGGGATCGACGCGCACCTGATACTGTAGCACATGACCGCCGATGGAGAGAATGTCGGTGACGCCCTGAACGGACTGCAATTGATATTTCACCACCCAGTCGTTCAGTTCGCGCAGATATACATCCGGTTCTTTGCCTTCGGTATCCGTGGTCTCATCCAGCGTCAGATAATAGATAAAAATCTGACCCAACCCGGTTGAAATCGGCCCGAGCTTCGGCGGCTCGTGCATTTCCGGCAGATCGGCCATCGCCGCCGCCATCCGCTCGGCGACCAGCTGACGCGCAAAATAGATATCGGTGCCGTCTTTGAAATAGACATAGACGACTGCCATCCCGAAAGCCGACGTCGATTTAATCTGCGTAACGTCCGGCAGACCGTTCATCGTGTTTTCGATCGGAAACGTAATCAGCCGCTCCACCTCTTCGGGTGCCATGCCGTGTGCCTCGGCAAACACCGGCACCATCACCGGCGAAATATCGGGAAAGGCATCCACCGCCATCTGGCGGTAGGAATACACGCCGAAGACGATCACACCGATCATCACGGCCACCACCAGGCCGCGCACCCGCAGGGAAAATTCAATTAGTTGATTTATCATTATTTACCTCTTAGAAATCTATTCTAATTCGCTATCTGCATCCGGAAACTAGCCAGATCCGAGATGCATGATTCGGGATCCGGGAGAAAATCATGATCTTCTCAATCTTACATCTCGCATCGCGGTCTAGTGCCCATGCCCCGCGTGCGGATCGAGTCCGCTGGTGACCAATTCGGCTTTCATCGCGAAAGCACCATGAGCAACATATTTTTCGCCGGCTTCGAGTCCGGTTTTGATCTCAACATAGGTGCCGTCCGAAAGACCGGTCTGCACGTCGCGCGGTTCCGTACCGTGTTCGTCCTGAATAAAAACAATCGTCTCGCCGTTCATCATTTGCACGGCATCTTTTTCGACCCGGACGGTCGCCTGCACAGATTCCACTGCAATCAGCGCCCGCACAAACATGCCCGGAGAAAAGTCATCTCCGGCCCCGTTCAGAACACAGCGAGCCTTCATCGTGCGCTTTACCGGATCAATCAGCGGACTCACGTAGTCAACAAGGGCCTCAATCTCATCCCCGTCCGGAGCAATTAAATGGACCTCCTGCCTCTTCTCCGCCACATGACGATATTGAGGGAAAATATAAATTTCCACCCAGACACTGGACAGGTCAGCAATCTCGAACAAGACGCTCTCCTCGCTCACCGGCTCGCCGACAGACCGTCCGCGAACAACCACCGTGCCCGTCACCGGCGCTTTAACAGCATAGTTAACCAGCGTATCGCGACTTTCAATGGTTGCCAGAAGGTCGCCCGCCTTCACGGTGTCGCCGATCTGCGCATGCAGTTCACGAACCGTGCCCGCATACTTCGGCGAAACCGCCGCGGCGCGATCCCGGTTCATCTGGATTTCCGCCGGAAAAGAGGCCATCCGGGACACCAAGCCCCCTTCGGCAACTTCCACCTCCAGGCTTTCATGCTCTTCATGACCCGCTTCCTCAGCCGGCATCGCATGGTCGTGTCCTGCATGATCATCATCAACTTGAGCCAACACGACCGTCCCCGAAATAAGCATCAACAGTACAATTCGTTTCATTATTCTTCTCCGTTTTTAAATTTTGAAAGTTCGATGTGCGCCGTCCACGCCGCATGCTGCGCCTCGACCGCCTGAATGCGGGCGTCCTCAAGCATTTTCTGCATTTCGATCCATTCGAGCCATCCATAGCGTCCGGAGGCGTACCCCTCCCGGCTCAACTCCGCCGCCCGCTCGGCTTTCGGCAGCAGAACCTCGCGGATTCGAAACGCTTCGGCAGAAGCCGTTTCGAAGTCGACAATCAGTGCATCCAGCTCCCGCTCGAGCGCCCGCCGCACGGTTTCGGTTTCCGCACGGGCCGCCTCCGCCCGGAACGAAGCCGCAGCGCTGCCGGTCTGTCCCCGATTAAACAACGGCAGCGGAATCCCGACACCAAACAAATAGGTCTGAACGCCGCCATCCTCCTCATAGCGACTGCCCGCACTCACCGTCAGATTCGGAATTCGCTCCGCCTGCTCCCGAACCAGCTCGGCATCCGCCTGTTTTTCCAATGTTTGGAAAAGACGCAGCGCGGGATGAGACTCCGCGAGAAACATTCCGACAGGATTTTCCAAGGGTTGAAAAAAATCACCCTCAATTTCTCCAAGGGCTGGGAACCCGGTCAGCCGCGCCAGCCGGTTTCGGACAGCCCCGACGATTTTTTCAGCGGCCAGCTGTTCGCCGCGATTTTCATCGAGCTCCATCTCCGCGCGCAACACCTCAATCTCGGATGCGGCACCGGCCTCGTGCCGGGCTTGAGCGGTCTTGAGAAAATCCTCCGCCAATAAAACCTGCTGCGCACGGACGTTTAAAAGAATCTCTCCGGCCTGCAAATCAACAAAGGCCTGCCGGACAACCGCCTCGAAATCCAGCCCCGTTTGGGAAACTTCTATACGAGCCGCTTCCGCAGCATAATCGGCAACTGCACGGCTTTTGCGCAGTTTTCCAAACAGTGGAAACTCCTGCGAAATCAGCACGGTGTATTCGGCGGAATCGACCCCGTTGTTGTCGCCGCCGATGCCTTCCGCCTCCACGTCGAGCTCCGGGTTCTGCCACAAGGTAGACAGCGCGACTCCAACCTCTGCGGCCTGTGCCTCTGCGCGGGCGGCGCGCAGTTCCGGGCTTTGTTCTAATGCTTTCGTCAACGCCTCGTCGAGCGTCAGTGCCTGAGTGGTAAGTGACAGCCCCAACAGGCCTGTCCAAATCGTTTTCTTGATCATTTGATTTTCTCCTGATTTGATTGGGTTTCCAATGTTTGGAAGTACACAGATCTTTTTTTCCAATGTTTGGAAAAACTGTGCGCGCCTATGCAACAGGCTCAAATCAGGAGTCGAACGGTCTGGAGATGTGAGAGCGCCCCGCAAAGCGGGACGATTACAGGAAGGAAATGATGCTCCACATGCAGATCGTAAAGAATCTGTATCCGCGGAGCGGGAATCTCTGCAGCAGAGACAATCAAGGCGACCTCGGGAGAGTCTGTGCAAGGTTCGTCTGAACAGCTATGACACTCCACATGATCCATTGCGCAAAACTCTGCGCCCGGTATTTCATGGTGATGCTCTTCTGCATGAGCACACGGCATCACCAGCGCAAAAAGCGCCATCAGGGCCAGACTGGTTTGCAGAATCTTCATAAAGTCGTACATTAAACCAAATTTATTCCCATTCGTCCAGCGGTTCCAATTCGATCAGGCAATCCGGCAGGGATTTCATAAAGAGGCGTCCGTACCATTTGGTGGTGATCCGCGGGTCGAGAATTACCACGCGCCCCTCGTCACTGGCGGTGCGGATCAGCCGGCCCGTCCCCTGCCGGAATTTGATCACAGCCGATGGCAGGGAGTATTCTTTAAACGGATCGCCGCCCTTCGCCTTAATCTGTTCGAGACGCGCCTCGACCAGCGGCTGGTCGGGCACCGCGAACGGCAGGCGGACAATAATCACATTGCTGAGCGCCTCGCCGCGCACATCGACGCCCATCCAGAAGCGGTCCACCCCGAACAGCACGGCGGAGCCGTGATCCTGAAAACGCTGGAGCATGGTCTGTGGCGGCATGCCGGTTCCCTGTACGAACAGATCGTAGCCGTCCATTTCGAGCTTCGAGCGCACGGCCTGTGCAACGCGGTGCATCAACCGCACATTAGTAAACAGCACAAACGCTTTGCCGCCGCTGTGGGCAATAAAGGTCGGAAGCACTTTGATAACCGCCGCCTCAAAATTTTTGGCATCCGTCGGGTCGGGCATCCCCTGCGGAAGAATCACGCGCATCTGCTGAGAATAGTTGAACGGCGACCCGACTTTCAGCTCGTCGCAGTGTTCGGCACCGATGCGGCCACGAAACCATTCAAGCGTGTCGCCAACCGCCAGCGTGGCGGACGTCATAATGGCGCATGGGATTTCCTCAAAGAGCATCATCCGCAGCAGCGCGGACACATCGACGGGAGCGGAATGAAGCACGGTCTGCTTGTGCGTACGGCCTTCGAGCCCCGCCCAGTACACATGCCCGCCCTCGGTCTGCTTCATGAAAGCATCCAGCGCCTGATGCAGGAATTTTCCCTTCATGCGGGCGGACTTCATCTCCGCCTTGAGGTTTTCATCCTCCAGGTCACGGATCACCAGTCCTAAATGAACGTCGAGCTCAGCCAGCAGTTCCGGCAGGCGTGTCTCAACCTGAGGCGGCTGCCGTAGCCGCACCGTGCTCTGCTCCTCGGACAAGTTGCAGGTTTTGCGCATCAATTTGAAAAAACGGTCGCTTTCATCCCACAGCCGGTTGCAAAGATCCGCACCGCGTCCGTCGCGTAATACCGCAAAAAGCCCCTTCTGGTTGTCCTTGGTGTAAAGCCTCCGCAGCCAGTGTTCGACCGCATAACGCGACAGGCGGATACCCAGATGGTCCGCCGCGACGTTTTCCATCTGATGGGCCTCGTCGAACACCACCATGCCGTAATCCGGCAGGAAAGCGCCGCCTTCAGCGCGCACCGCCAGCTCGGAAAAGAAAAGATGGTGATTCACCACCAGCAGATTAGCCGCATGAAGCCCTTCGCGCGCTTTCATTACAAAACAGCGTTTGTAGTCCGGACATTTTTTACCGAGGCAGTTGCCCTGCTCCACACAGACCGCGCTCCAGACATCCGCCGACGGCTGAGGATCGAGCTCCTGCCGACTGCCCTCCTGCGCGGTCTGCACCCAGGCGCGGATGCGGTCGACTTCAAATTCCTTCGACGGATCGAACAGATCGCCGCTCATCGCCCGGGCCCGGGCGAGACGGCGCAGGCAGATATAGTTGGAGCGGCCCTTGACCAGCTTGGCTTTCAGATCGATTCCCAACGCTTCGCGCAGGAACGGGATATCTTTCTCCATCAACTGCTCCTGCAGGGTGATGGTGTAGGTGGCAACAACCGCACGTTCACCGCGCGCCAGCGCGGTGAGAATCAGCGGAACGAGGTAGGCAAAGCTTTTGCCGACGCCGGTGCCGGCCTCGACCGCCAAATGGCAGGAATTGGCACAGGCCTCGGCCACCGCGCGGGCCATTTGCTGCTGTTGCGGGCGGATTTCGAAGGGGAATTCGCCGCCCTCGTGCGCCTGCTCCAACGCGCCGCCGGGCGCGAAAAAGCGCTCCGTGGCAAGGACTGTTTCAGGATGTTCCACCGGTCGAATCATTAAGGGAGCATCTTACCGGACTTTTTCACCTCGCGCGAGCGAAGCGACTCATAATTTGCGAAACCAAAAAAGCAACGCAGATAATTTTCTGAAAGAAAATAACGGGCATCGGAAGTGGTTTAACAACCTGCTTTCCAACCAAACCTTCGTTTCTTTTATTTAAGGTGCCTCAATGCCTCGTTGAAATCCTTGCAGATCACCACAGGAATACCGCTGTTATAATGGAAGTGCGACATAACGGTAAGACCGAAGTTATGAATTGGATTGGGAATAATCCGGATAATCTTGCTGACGTTGGCTTCGTTGCATAAATCCATTACGCTACGATAGTGCACTCCGGCGGATTCATTGAATTCCTCCAATGTTGTCATGTCGCAGAGAATACGGAAGCCCGGCTCCAATTCCCCAACGCGCAATCTAAGTTCGTCAAGAAGGGCTTTTGTCTGAGCCTCATCAACCCTGTCCGACAGCGTGATATGAATCCGATTCTGCGTGCGGTCAATTTCAAGAAGGTACATAACCCAACTCTCCTATATGTTGCATTCATCCTTCTTCAAAACTTTACAACTAACCCGTATTTTAACAAGGGATAACCGTGCCGGCAGGCTCGGCAACAAACCCCTCCCGCAAAAACACCACCTCAATAACAGATTCTGATAGATATCTTCGAAGCGGATTGCGAATGAACCGCAAAAGCAGAGCAAAGCTCGCTTTACGGCAGGCGCCAATCCACGCGAATTTTGAAGGGCGGATATATCGTAATACGATATATGGATCCGTGATTTCCAATGTCTAGACGACGTTGAAGCGGCCATTGCAGTTGATTTAAAAGGGTTGGAGCGTTTAGCCGTGATTTTTCCAAGCATTGGAAGCAGGTAGTGCCTGCACCCCATATTTTTCCAAGCATTGGAAACCCAGTTTCGATTCCGCGACAAGTTAGGTGCAGATGCAAGGCGTCAAAGGGTGACACTATAGACGTCTACCGCGAACCCTTTGCAACGAAGCAGATGCGCTAAAATTGTCGCGCGAATCAAAGGCCGAGGAACTGGATGGCGAGACCGGAGAGGCAGATGGCGCCGCCGGCGAGCGCATGCGTCCAGCGCTCCAGCTTATTGAAGCGGGCAAAACTGATTCCCCACGAGGCCGCCATGACCACGGCCATCATGGTGCCGATGGTCACCGCGCTGAAGACGACCGCAACCAGTATAGTACCGGACAGGCTGTGTTTGGCTGCCGGATACATCAACAACGGGATAAGCGGCTCACAGGGGCCGAGAACAAAGATGGTGAAGAGCACCCAGGGGGTAATACTTTTTTTAGGGGCCGGTTCATGAGAATGAGTATGGCCGCCATCGTGCGTGTGCGAATGAACCGGGGCGCCCTCTTCCTCCAGATGCAAATGCCGATGCGGAGAATTTTTAATGCCGCGGTGAATACCCCACCCAGCATAGGCGAAACCGAAGCCGATCAGTGCCCAGGCGGCGAGGTTGCCGCGAAACGCCTCAAAGGCTTCGAGCTGCATCACCGCTATGCCGCAGGCGATTCCGATCAGGCCGAGCACAACGGAACTGCCGACATGCCCCAGCCCGCAAAGAAACGTGATCCAGGCGGTTTTGGCGGCGCTCCATTTGCGCGCGCGGTTCATGACAATGAACGGCAGATAGTGATCCGGCCCGAACAGCGTATGCAGAAACCCGATCGTTGCAGCGGTTCCACACAGAATTAAAATTCCCGAATTCATGCGTCCTGCTCCTTACTCTCCGTTGCAATTTTGCGCGGTTTGAGTTGCGGGAAAAGAATGACGTCGCGGATGGCGTCGGAACCGCTGAGGAGCATCATCAGGCGGTCAATGCCGATGCCCATGCCGCCAGTGGGCGGCATGCCGGTTTCGAGTGCGTTGAGGAAGTCCTGATCGATTTTCGACTGGTCACCGTTCGCCTGCTCTTCAAAACGGCGGCGTTGCTCAAAGGCATCGTTGAGCTCGGTGTAGGCCGGGGCAATCTCTTTGCCGCCGATGATGAGTTCGAATACGTCGACCAGCGACGGATCGTCGGCGCAGGGACTGGCCAGCGGAACGAGGAAGGCCGGCAGACGGGTGACAAAGGTGGGCTGAATCAGCGTTTCCTCAATGGTCTTTTCGTAGATTTCATGAGTGACGTCGGCAAAATCCGAATCCGGCTGAATAAACACATCCAGCTCTTCGGCTTTAGCCAATGCTTCATTGAGCGTCTTGTCGAACCAATCAGCACCCAGGCGTTCCTGAATCAGGTCGCGGTAGGCAATCTCCTTCCACGGGGTGGAAAGATTAATCAGGTTCCCATTCCACTCAACGTCCAGCCGGCCGAAAATTTTCTGCGACAAATGGGTGGTCAGACTCTGCACCAGTTCCTGCATCGAGCGCATATCGCCGTAAGCTTCATAAATCTCCAGTGCGGTGAACTCAGGGTTATGTGTGCGGTCGAGCCCTTCGTTACGGAAATTGCGGTTCATTTCGAACACCTTGTCCATACCGCCGACAATCAATCGCTTGAGATAGAGCTCGGGGGCGATACGGAACACCATATCGGTGCTGAGCGCGTGGTAGCGGGTCTCGAACGGCTTGGCAGCCGCGCCACCGGCCAGCGCCTGAATCATCGGGGTTTCCACCTCGAAGTATCCGCGGTCTTCGAGGAAGCGGCGAATTTCGCTGAGCATCCGGGTGCGCTTTTTGAAGAGATCCATCACCTCTTCGTTGGAAATGAGGTCGAGCTCACGCTGGCGGTAGCGGGTTTCGACATCCTGCAGGCCGTGGAATTTTTCAGGCATTGGGAGCAGTGATTTAGACAACAGAGTCCATTCGCTGATCCGCACGGTCTGTTCTTCAGTCTGTGTGATGAACAGCTCGCCGGAAACCCCGATGATATCCCCGAGGTCGAGCAGTTTAAAGGCGGCAAAGTTTTCGTCGCCGATCAGATCTTTTTTGACCATCAGTTGAAATTTGGCTGAACCGTCGGAGATGTGCGCAAAGGCCATTTTGCCCATTTTTCGCATCGCGACGATACGGCCGCAGGCTTTGACTTGTTTACCCGCTTCAAAATCGGCATGAAGCTGTTCGAGCGTGGCGGTGCGGTCAAATGCTTTGCCGTAGGCGGGGAAGCCCGCTTCGGCCAGTTTTTCCATGTTTTCGATGCGCTGCTGGCGATATTCGTTGTCCTGCATAATTTCTCCTAATAAAAGCGAGGCATACTACCCGCGAACACCCCCCAGCGCAAGGAAGGTGGAGCCTGCACCCTCTTTTTTTCCAAGCATTGCCACGGAACCATTCCCTTCGGTCATTATTTACCGTTGGTAAATTATTTTTTCACTTCGTTCCAAAGCACTTCGTTCGTTGCTGGCACAATTGCCAGTCGCTACGCTCCTTGCCGCACATCCGTGCGGCCTCTCTCCCGATGGTCGAGTGGAAAGTAGGCTATTCCGGCGGGAAGCCGACCGGTTGCGTGAGGATAATGTGTTGAGAAGGGCTAAGTTTCATCGCCTCGTGTAGTGCCTCTTTTTCGACCATGCCGAGCACGACCGTATTCAGTCCTTCAGACGCACAAAAGAGATAAACATTCTGGCTGATAAACCCGGTATCCGCGGCTGAATAAAATTCAGGATGACCGCGCACGCGGTCATAGTCCGCCACATAAATCAGGTCCACCGGAGCCTGTTGCGTAAAAGGCTGAACGCCGGCTTGCTCGCGGAGATCCCGGCTCAACTGCTGAACCAGACGGTTTTCTTTGGCATCATAAAGGTAAAGTCCTGATTCGAGAGCCACATACAGATCGATCTCCTGACCGTTACGGGCGCTGGGTGCCGTACGTTTGCCGCTGTCGCGATTGATGCCGAAGGCCGCCCACAGCAGATCGGACAACTGCTGATCACTCAAGGGGCGGGCGGAAAAGCTGCGGGATGTCTGCCGGGCAGCCAGCGCCTCCATCAGCGGCATACCGCCGGTTTTGCGGGGGATCGGCAGCTGTAGATCATCGGCAAAAACCGATATTGCCAGCAATGCGCAGATAATAAACAGGATGAACGGTTTGGTCATACGATTCTCCTCCATTAAACAGTAATGCGGGCGAATTTGCGTTTTCCAACGCGAAGGATCATGCCGTCAGCGGGGGTGATGGCGGCTTTGATATCTTTTTTCTGCTCGTCATCGATGCGAACGCCGCCCTGCTCAATCAGCCGGCGGGCTTCGCCGTTGGACGATGAAAATCCAGCTTTAACAACGAGGTCGATTAATCCGATTTCTGTGGCGGGCAGCTTGAGTTCGAGCATGTCTTGCGGGAGTTTTTTCTCGGCAAAAACGCGGGCGAATTCTTCAGCGGCTTTGACGCCCTCGCCTTCGCCGACAAAACGATCAACCACGCAGCGGCCGAGTTCGTCTTTAACGGCGCGCGGGTGCAGTTCGCCGGAGGTGACCTTGGCCTGCATGGCTTCGATCTCTTCGGGCTTCCGGCAGAGAACGTAGAGAAAGTATTTCCACATGAGCTCGTCGCTGACGCTCATGAGTTTGCCGAACATTTCTTTGGGAGATTCGTTGATGCCCACGTAATTATTGAGGCTTTTGCTCATTTTCTGTACGCCATCGAGCCCTTCGATCAGCGGAAGGGTCATGACGACCTGCGGATACTGGCCGTAAATTTTCTGCAGTTCGCGGCCGAGCAGCAGGTTGAAAAGCTGGTCGGTTCCACCGAGTTCGATGTCGGCTTCGACCATGACGGAGTCGTAAGCCTGGACGAGCGGATAGAGAAATTCGACGAGCGAGATGGGCTGGTTGGCGCCGTAGCGCTTGGAAAAGTCGTCGCGCGCGAGCAACTGGGCGACGGTGACGTGCGCGGAAAGGCGGATGACATCCTCAAACTTCATTTCGCCGAGCCATTCAGAGTTGAAGCGGACTTCGGTTTTTTCAGGGTCGAGGATTTTGAAAATCTGTTTTTTGTAGCTCTCGGCATTTTCGAGCACCTGTTCCTTCGAGAGCGCCGGACGGGTGACGGATTTGCCGGAGGGGTCGCCGATCATACCGGTGAAGTCGCCGATGATGAAAACAACGGTGTGTCCCATGTCCTGAAATTCGCGCAGTTTGTTCAGCCCAACCACGTGGCCGAGGTGAATGTCCGGCGCGGACGGATCGGCCCCATATTTGATGCGGAGTCCCCGCCCCTCTTTAGCGGCGATTTCCAGTTTTTTCTTTAGTTCGTCGGCGGAAAAGAGATCCACATGACGGGCGGTCAAAAAGTCGAGTTGTTGTTCAATATTCATAGCTGAGAATTAAAACTTAAAAACCTGTATGCCGCAAGCATACAGGTCTGAAAGCCACCCGCCGGGAGGGTCTCGCTTATTCCCAATCCACGACTAAGCTGCTGTAATAGGTGGTGTCGGTCTCTTCGCGACCGCCTTCCGGCATACTGTTGTAGTCATTGCGCAGACCGGCCCGGACTTTCCATAATTTCGAGTTGCCCAGTGGAAAGTCGATCCAGCTATTTTGAGTCAGCAGATAGTTGGCAAAATCCTGCAGCGAGGGAATAAAGGTCAGCTCATTATGGATCTCGAAGCGGTTCTCCAACCGGTAGAAATGCTGCAGGCCGAGATCCAGTCCGATGCTGTCCGTATCCGGAGAGCCGTCTTGGTAGGTTTCGTAACGATAGCTCAAGCCAGCATTTCCGCTCAGTTTATAGTGATCCTCATTGGCAAAGCGATAGCTCAGGCCGCCGGCAGTTACCGAGCGAAGTTTAATGTTTTCAAATTCATCCGATTCGAGTTCCTGACGAGCATACCAGCCCCAGGGATCATTGAAGTAGGACGTGTAGCGCATTCCGACTTTCCGCTCATCGACCGTTTTAGCGCCGTCGGTTTCCCGGCTGTCGTAGGAACCATAAAACTTCAGCTCATCTTCCTTGCCGGTCAGTGTGGCGGAAACCGTTGCGCCCATGCTTTTCTCGTCCGTATTGCCGGACTTCCCGCTGACATTAGCCGTAGCCTGATATTTCCATTTGCGCTGCAGTCCGGCCACGGCCTGTTCGCGGGCGAGAATCTCCGGGTCCTGCCCCGGCTCGATCCACCCTTGACGAACAGAGGACAGCGGAGCGCTGAGTACACCATCAATACCTGAAATACTCACCTTGCCCTGCTCGGAAGCGGAAACGGTTCCAGGCATCACAGCACCACTGGCCAGACGCACAAAAACCGGTTCATCGGTTGAAAAGCCTGTCACCTGCGCGCGATCGACCTGAAGAGTTCCCGCAAAACCGGTCTCCAGTTCAATAACAGCCTCTGTGATAAAGGTGATTTTGCCTTTCAACACGGTTCCGTCCTGAATCAGGACCTCATCAGCAAACAGGCTCGCGGTGAGCGACAGACAAACGATAAACAACCTCTTCTTCATAAAGTCTCCCGTTCATTTCATCGACGGTACAGACCAACCAGGCCAGCGACAAGTAAAAGAAAAGGCGCCCCGAGAGAACTCAGGACGCCTTTCGCAATCAGCTTTGTAACTGATTATTCCGACTTGTCGCCGGGGTGCCACTCTTCGCCGCCGCCGAGATTAAGATCATCGAATGCAGAAGAGAGATCCACGAGCTCTTCACCCGGTTTGAGGCCGGTGAGAAGATCATCGCTGATTTCGAAGTCCTCATCCGCGATGGACGCGGCTTTAATGCTCAGGCCGATGCGGTGTTCAACCGGATCGATCTTCACAATGCGGGCTTCAACTTCATCGCCGATGTTCAGAACATCTTTGACCTTTTCAACGTGCTCGCCGCTGATCTGGCTGATGTGAACGAGGCCGTCGATACCGTCTTCAAGTTCAACAAACGCACCGAAGTTGGTGAGCTTGGTGACTTTACCGGTGATCTTCTGACCTTCTTTGTACACGTCGGTGATCCGTGCCCACGGATCTTCCTGCGCCTGTTTGAGGCCGAGGGAGATACGCTGGGTGGAGGCATCGATTTCGAGAACGATGGTATCCACTTCGTCGCCTTTGTTGAGGACTTCGGACGGGTGGTTGATTTTGCGGGTCCAGCTCATGTCGGAGACATGAATCATGCCGTCCACGCCATCTTCGATTTCCACGAAGGCACCATAGGAGGTGAAGTTGCGGACTTTACCATGGACCAGCGAGCCGATCGGGTATTTAAGCGCGGCAACTTCCCACGGATTTTCTTCGATCTGGCGCATGCCGAGAGAGATTTTCTTGTCGTCGACGTTGACGCTCAGAACAACCGCATCAACTTCTTCGCCGACTTTCATCACGTCAGAAGCGCGCTGAATGCGTTTGGTCCAGGAAATTTCGGAAACATGAACGAGACCTTCAACACCCTCTTCGATCTGAACGAATGCACCGTACGGAGCGAGGCTGACCACTTTGCCGTGGATGCGGGTTCCGACCGGATATTTCTGATCGATGTCTTCCCACGGATTGGAGAGGGTCTGCTTGAGACCGAGCGAAATGCGCTCTTTTTCCAGATCAATGTCGAGAATCATCACTTCGAGTTCGTCGCCCACTTTGACCATTTCAGTCGGGTGGTTGATGCGGCCCCAGCTCATGTCGGTGACATGCAGCAGACCGTCGATACCGTCGAGGTCCACAAACGCACCGAAGTCGGTGATGTTTTTAACAAACCCTTTGCGGAGCTGACCGGTTTTGATGTCAGCCAACAATTTGAGTTTCTGCTCACGGCGGGACTCTTCGATGATTTCACGGCGGGAAACCACGATGTTCTTGCGCTCTTTGTTGATTTTAAGAATTTTGACTTCGAGCGTTTTGCCCATGTAGTCGTCGATATTACGGACCGGCATAACATCCACCTGCGAGCCGGGCAGGAATGCATCAGCGCCGATATCGACGATGAAGCCACCTTTGATGGCGCGAGTGATAGTTCCTTCAACGACGCTGCCTTCTTCGCACTCGTTAACGATGTGATCCCATTTGCGCTGCTGTTCAGCACGTTTTTTGCTCAGCACGACCATGCCGTGTCTGTCTTCAAGACATTCGAGTAGCACTTCGACTTCAGAACCGACCGCGAGGTCTTCGAGGTTTTCGAATTCGTGTCCGTCTACAATCCCTTCAGATTTGTAGCCGATATCGATGAGAACTTCGCCGTCTTGGATGCGGAGAACTTTACCGGGAACGATTGAGCCGGTGGTGAAGTCCTTAAGGGTGTTGGTGTACATTGCGTCGACTGCCGCGGCGTCCATGCCGATGGTAAGGCTGTCGGTGTTAGTTGTTTCTTCCATGGTTTTCGGTTTTCCAATTTTTTGTCCGGTGACAGTCTGCCGGCCTTAGTGCCTGCGCCCCGTCCCGGGGTTATTTTCTTCTCTTGCGGAACGCTCACGATCACTCGATCGGTTACATCACATCTCCGCATTTCAAAAAGAGTCGAAATAGTAGATGTTTACCCAATAAACACAAGGGTTAAATACGGTTTTTGAACCGCGAATGGACGCAAATAAACGCGAATGTTTTTGAGACAAAAAAGGCCCGAACAGGAACCTCCAAAACGACAACACTTTTTCACCACAAATTAACACCAATATACACAGATTCTAATCGGTGTTTATCGGCGTGCATCCGTGCTTTTTAAAAGGTCTCGTTATCGCCGAGGTAACGCCACTGACCGGGGGGAAGGTTGCCGAGCTGGACGTTTCCAATGCGGACGCGTTTAAGCCCAACTACTTTGATACCAACGAGTTCACACATGCGGCGGATCTGGCGTTTTTTGCCTTCGCGCAGAATAAAGCGCAGCTGATCTTCGTTCTGCCAGCTGACTTTAGCGGGCTTGAGCGGCTTACCGTCGAGGCTGAGGCCATGGTTCAAAAGTTTTAGGCCCTTCTCAGACAGTTCGCCGGTGACGCGCACGAGATATTCTTTGTCGATGGACGAATTTTCGCCGATGATTTTTTTGGCGATGCGTCCGTCTTGCGTGAGAATGAGCAGTCCGTTGGAATCGATATCGAGCCGGCCGGCGGGAGCGATTCCGCGAAGCTGCCCGGGATTGAACCGTCTGGACGACCTATCGTTACTCCATCGTGATGAAGCACTTATGAGCCGGACGGCGGGTTTGTAGTTTTTCTCGGCCTGGCCGGATACATAGCCGACGGGTTTGTTGAGCAGGATGGTGACCTGGGTATTCTGCTGCCGGTGCCCTTCCCCGGCGAGCTCGATTTTGGCATCCGGAGAAACTTTTGTTCCGAGCTCGCTGATTTTCTGTCCGTCGACAAAAACAAGGCCCTGCTCGATGTAGTGATCGGCTTCGCGGCGGGAACACATTCCGCGCTGCGCCATAATTTTAGATAGTCGTTTTTTTTCCATAATTTTTGACAGGATAACAGGATGGACAGGATCTAGAAAATTTTTAACCACTAATTCACACTAATCGACACTAATTTTGAAAGCGTGATTAGTGATAATTAGTGTGAATTAGTGGTTTAAGTAAAAAAAAGGCCCTGTTCGATTTCTCGAACAGGGCTGAAAAAGGTGAAGGCCGTCTGGATTGCTCCAAACGGCCTTCATAGATCCGGCAGTGTGCTACTCTCCCGAGGTCAACTCCTCAGTACCATCGCCGCTGAGAGGTTTAACTTCCGTGTTCGGAATGGGAACGGGTGGGTCACTCTCGCCATAACCACCGGAAAAGTGGTTGTTGCGCATTCGCAACTAAAAATTAATTGCATAGATTAGATTACTGCACAGCATATGTGCCGTTAAAAAAGTAAAGATTAAGCCGCACGGCTAATTAGTATTGGTCAGCTTCACTCCTCGCGGAGCTTCCACACCCAACCTATCAACGTCCTAGTCTAGAACGAGCCTTTAGATCTCTTACGAGATAGGGAAGTCTTATCTTAGAGGGGGCTTGGCGCTTAGATGCTTTCAGCGCTTATCCTTTCCGAACATAGCTACCCAGCGATGCTCCTGGCGGAACAACTGGAACACCAGAGGTTCGTTAATCCTGGTCCTCTCGTACTAAGGATTAATCTCTTCAAACTTCCTGCGCCC
>JACNKZ010000036.1 GCA_014381785.1 Kiritimatiellota bacterium | reverse complement strand
GATATCGCGCACCGGGATATTCAACTCGAAGGGCTCGGGCCATGCAGAGAACGTAAGATCAAAAAGAGAAAAAGCCAAACCAAATTCTAAAATTCATCGGCTGACCCCCTTTCTCTTGTCCATACCTTTAAATTAAATAATGAATTTAAATAAATATGAATAATGCAGCTATTTATAGACTTCATCACTCTGCATACAGGAAAAACGGGTAAACCTGCGGAAACATGAAGGATGCGGAGCATTGTGCAACCCCGCGCGGCGGGTCGGAATGCATTGATATGCGATTACCGCATCTACCCGTCCTGCAAAGGCTCAGGCATTACAACGGGGTCAGTCCGGAATGGCACTAAGTTAAGGAGTTTTTAAAGCGAATGCCTATGAATCTGACTCTATGTGTTTTCAAAGTGGGACAGGCTGGAAGCCTGTCCCACATTACTGAAACGCGGTTAAAATGCGCTTAACTTAGTGCCATTCGGGTCAGTCCGGAATGGTGCTAAATTAAGGCAATATAGCCAGAAAATGAGTGAATTTTTAACAGAAGGAAACGAAGAGAACGAAGGGGTTCGAGGCAGTTCTCGCATGTAAGCATCTCGACCAACGCAACTCGGCGGCGACATTACCCGTGCATATCGAGCCAGTCCTGCAGGATGACCTGGGCGGCGGCCATATCGACCACGCCCTTGCGCTGCCTGCCATCGAGCCCGGCTTCGCGCAGGTTATGATGCGCGGTGACGGTGGTGAGCCGCTCATCCATCTCCACAATCGGCACATCGGTTTTTGCAGCGAGTTTGACGGCAAACTTGCGGACTTTTTCGGTGGCGGGCCCGGCAGAGCCGTTCATATTGAGCGGAAGACCAATCACAATCTTTTCAACGCCGTGCTCGTTGAGCAGTGCGAGGATCTCATCCACCGCGCCCTTCCCGTTCCGAATGGTGGTCAGCGGTGAAGCCAGAAAGGCGGTTTCATCGCTCATCGCGATGCCGATCCGCACGTCACCGTGATCTATGCCTAAAATCCGCCCCATTTAGTTTCCGGTTTTTTTAAAAATATCATCCACCTGACTATTGTGCCGCTTCATCGACGAACCGGTTCCGGCTCCCTCATGAATGACCCGGCCGACTGCCGATTCCGCCTGAAATATCGCCGCGACGGTCAACAGAACAACAACCCAAAGCAAAAATGAAGAGAGATAGGAGGTATCCTGCACGGCCTGAGTCAGCGGAAGAACCACCACAAACAAAACGACGCCCGCCCCAAGAAGTTCATAAAGCAGACTATCGCTGAGGAAGGCGCGGGCAGCTCCCGCTCCGGCGATCATCAACACAAAACCGGGAACGAGAACAAAGAGTGCGCGACCCGAACTCCCGGTCAGGGGATGGGCGGCGAACTTAAACACAAGCATCAGGAACACAAAAAGCACAACCGACAGAATCCAGGTTTCCGCAATAGAATCCCGTTCGAACAATATGGCTCCGATTTGTTTCGCAGCATCTACCCATTTATCCAGCATCATGCACCTCCGGTTTACAGAATGTCCTCACGCCCGCCCTTTTCGCGAAGCGCCGTCACCATCTGTTTAATATCCTGCGCGCGGTCCTTCGGGCAGACCAGCGTCACGCCCTCCGCCTGCACCACAATCAAATCTTCCGCACCGATCACTGCGGTGATGCGGTCTTTAGAGTAAATGATATTGTTTTTCGAATCAATCTGTTCGCATTCACCGATCAGCGTGTTGCCGCTTTCGTCCTGCGGGAAATGGCCTTCAAGCGCGGGCCAGGAACCGACATCATCCCAAATGAATGTGCCGCAGGCCATCACGATGTTATCCGCTTTTTCCATCAGTGCGTAGTCGACCGAGATTTTTCCAAGGGTTGGATAAATTTTTTCCAACCCTTGGAAAATTTCACCGCGCGCGGCGAATTCGGTCAGCTCATCCATCAGTTTTTTCATTTCCGGGCAGTGCGCGGCAAACGCGTTGCGAAGGGTTGGAACCGACCAGATAAACATACCGGAGTTCCAGAAGAACTTTCCGGTGTCGAGATAGCTTTGCGCGGTTTCAGCATCCGGCTTTTCGACAAAGCGAACCGCCTTTTTAAACTGAACGCCCTCGGCACTTCCGAAATCATCGCCCGATTCGATATAGCCGAAACCGGTGCTTGGAAAGGTCGGCTGGATGCCGATAGTGACCAGAATTTCATTTTCATCGGCCAGATTCATTCCGCCCTGGAGGGTGGCTTTAAAGACATCGAGATTACTCATCACCTGATCGGCGGTAAGCACGGCGAACACGCCGTCCGGATCCTTCGCGGCAACCAGCGCGCCGCCGCAGGCCACCGCCGCGGCGGTGTCGCGCCCGATCGGTTCGCCGACAATATTTTCAGGCGGCAGCATCGGCGCCGCTTGTTGCGTGGCCTCCACCAAATCCGCATTGGTCACCACAAAAACATTTTCCGGAGGAATTAAGCCGTCCAAACGATCCACCGCCTGCGCGATCAACGGCTTATCGCCCACCAGCGCCAGAAGCTGCTTCGGGTGTTTCGAGGTGCTCAGCGGCCAAAAGCGTTCGCCCTTGCCGCCCGCCATAATCACTGCATAACGTCCCGCCATAATTAAATCTCCTTTGAGTCCTGATTCTCAATCTGCTTCAACTCGGCTTCCATTGCCAGAAAATCCGCTTCCGCGTTACTCGGCAATTCCAATTGTGCGACATGAAATTTTTCAAATTCCTCATGCGCCTTCTGCAACGCTTCATCATGTGTAATTGCCCCGGCGTGGGTAAGAATGTTCCGCCCGGACAGTTTCAGAAAGTCGTCCAGCTTATCAATCCAGTCCTGCATGCTCATCGGCGTCCGATTCAGCGCCTGAAGTTCTGCGAACTCCAGATACATCGTCACAATCCGGTTCAACAGATTCAATTCGTCTTCTTTTAAATAGTTCTTGGCGATCTCCGTCTCGTTTTTACGGATGTTCGATCCGATCCAGTTCGTCAAACCCATATTTGGCTGTTTGGCATCGGCACGTTCGGCAATCACTTCCGCCGCTGTTTGTCCATGCGCCGCCCAGTGCATTTTGTTCTGGATAATTTTAAAAAATTCGCGAGAAACATCGGAGTGCGGATCGTAATCAATACTGGTCGCGTAAATATCAAGTACCTTGCACCAGAACACCTTCTCGGAAGATCGGATATCGCGTATGCGGGCCAGTAATTCTTCAAAGTAGCCGCCGCCCCCTGCCTGCTTCAGCCGCTCATCATCCATCGTGAAACCCTTCACAATGTATTCCCGAAGCCGTTCCGTCGCCCAGATGCGAAAACGGGTCGCAATCACGCTTTTCACCCGGTAGCCGACCGAAATAATCATGTCGAGATTGTAATACTCAAGGTTCCGCTGAACCTGCCGTGACCCTTCCTGCCGAACTGTTAAGAATTTCTTAACAGTTGCCTCCGGCGCGAGCTCGCCGTCTTCATAAATATTTCGTATGTGCATGCTTATGTTCGGAATACTGGTCTGGAACAGCTCCGCCATCAGTGGCTGTGTCAGCCAAAGCGTCTCGTTTTCAAGCCGCACATCCAGCTTCACCTGCCCATCCTCGGTCTGATAAACCAACAACTCGCCCTTGCCCGGCAAATTTTGGTTTTTATCATTCATTTTCATAATCAGGTATACTTCAGATTTTCAACCGCAAAAAAAACGCGAACCGCCTTCGCCCGCTACGGCGAGTCAAAATGACCGCGAAAAAAACCGTTTCCCAATCATTGGAAGCAGTTTAGCCGCAGACAGGCTGGAAGCCCGTCCCACTTTCCAAACATTGGAAAATTTGTACAGGATTGTTGCCATCGCTTCCAGTCATTGCTTTTGGAAAGAATCCAAAAGCCTCTCTCGCTTCGATCGGGTTCAATCCTTGGAAGCGTTATACGGCTTTGACAGCGCGAACCATTTCAGCCACGAAGGCGGCCGCGTCGGCGCGGCCCTCTTCGGTGTGAGGGTTTTCATGAAACTTATTTACGATCGCGCTGCCAACGACAACCGCATCGGCATACGATGCGGCTTCGGCGGCCTGCGCGGGCGTTCCGATTCCGAACCCCAGAGCGACCGGCAGCGACGTGTGCTGTTTAATCTGTGCAACCAGTGCGCTCGCGCCCTCGGCCACGTCATCGCGCACGCCGGTGACGCCTTCGCGCGAAACGCAGTAAACAAAGCCGTTGGCGTTTTTAACAATTTTTTCCATCCGCTCTTCGGGTGTGGTCGGGGTGATCAAAACGATGTTGTTGAGATGCGCTGATTTAATCGCGCCTTTATAGGGGCCGGATTCTTCGCGCGGCATATCGAGAATCAGGAACCCGTCAATTCCCGCCTCAGCGGCCTCTGTCATGGCTTTTTCGAATCCCCGGGCGTAGAGGGTATTGAGGTAGGCGTAGAAAATCATTGGAATCTGCGATTTCTCGCGGATCTTGCGGACGCATTCCATCACCCCGTCAAAGGTGGCGCCCGCTTCGAGCGCGCGAATGGCGGCATCCTGATTGACGCGGCCGTCGGCCAGCGGATCGGAAAACGGCAGACCGAGTTCCACTAGGTCGACCCCGACCGCCTCGAGCTTCAGCACGATATCCACCGTGTCATCGAGATTCGGGTCCCCGGCACCGATATAGGCGATGAATCCCTTTTTGCCCTCTTTTTTTAGCGCGTTGAATTTTTTATCGAGTCGTGTTTTTTTCATGCGGGAAAACCTATTCTGTGGAAAGCTTTTTGTCGATTTCGCGGAGGCGTTTTGTGACATCGTTGAGGCGGAACTCAATCGAGTTAAGCACCCAGAACTGGAAGTGCTCCACCTTCGTGCCGCGATGAATCATCCAGATAATCTTGACGGAAACCAGCAACACAGCCAGCTCGATGGAAAACATCGGAGGTAGCGGCACATTGATGTGAAAAACGTGCCGCAGGATGTCTAAGAAAAACAGAATCACGATGGCGATGATGAACCCGATGTTCATGTACTGATCGTGTTTCTGTGAGTGCTTGCCGCCAATCTGCCCGACCAGCATCCGGATTCGTTCTTTTTCCTTTCGAAACTGCTCGAGTTCTTCAAGCAATGCGATCTGATCCAGTTTTTCAGCGGCCATCATCCTGCCTTCCATCTAAGAACCCGCGAATATATTGCGCACGTTTGATGTCGCGTTCTTCCGCACTGAGCGCAGTGCCGGCGGATCGCTGGAGATGTGCCGGTTGGATTTGAATTAAAAGCTGGTCGATGTCCCGGCGGCCGATTTCGGGCATCAGACCCAGATCAATGCCGAGGCGCAGGCCGGACAACAGGTCGAGCGCTTCGTTGGAGTTTATCATCGCGGCGTGGGCCAGAATGCCGTAGGCGCGGCCGATGTGATCGTGCACCCGGATTTCTTGTTTTTCCATCAGGCGCAGACGGGCGTTTTTCTCGTGCTCAATCACTTCGAGCACAATCTGGTCGAGGTGGGAGATAATCTCCACCTCGGTTTTTCCCAGCGTGATCTGGTTGGAAATTTGAAACATGTGGCCCGCGGCTTCGGAGCCCTCGCCCCACATACCGCGCACCGCCAGCCCGATTTTTGAAACGGCATTAATAACGGGCTTGATCTCTTCCGTCAGGCAGAGTCCCGGCAGGTGGAGCATCACACTGGCACGCATGCCGGTTCCCAGATTGGAAGGACAGGCTGTGAGGTAGCCCAACTTGGATGAAAAGGCATAGGAAAGCGTTTGTTCCAGGTTGTCGTCCAGCGCTTCCGCTTCGCCCAGCGCCTTCTGCAGGTTCAATCCGGGCTGAAGGGATTGCAGGCGAATGTGATCCTCTTCATTAACCATCACCGCGCGGCATTCATCTTCGCTGACAAACAGGCCGCTGCCGGTTTTGCGCTCAGCCAGCTCGGCACTGATCAAATGACGTTCGAACAGCAGTTCGCGTTCAAGCGGCTTCAGTTCATCCATGCGCCAGCGCAGGAAGCCGGTGTTGTTTCCCACCTTGTCAAAAGCCAGCACCACCTGGTTCCAGACGCGGTCGCGCACCTCTTCAGAGGCCCAGCCGGGAAAGGTGGTGTCATACAGGTTGCGCGCAAAGCGCACCCGGCTGCTTATGACCGGCCCTTCATCGGGGCTGGATTCAAGCCAGCCGCCGTGACGTTCAAGGAGTCCGTCGAGCGTCATGCCGCACCGCCTTCTTCGTTCGCCTGTTCACGGGCCATGGCAATCTGGTCGCGAATCTGCGCGGCTTTTTCATAATCTTCACGGGCGACGGCAGCCTCCAGCTCTTTCTGCAAGCGGGCGATCTGCGATTTAATGCGAGTCTGCACTCCTTCGCGCGCCGGAATTTTACCAACGTGCTGGGTGCTGTGGTGCATTGCTTTAATGGCAACCGCCAACTCGGCCATAAAGGTTTTGTAGCAGTCGGGGCATCCCAGCCGCCCGGTTTTACGGAACTCCTCGCGCGCCATTCCGCAGCGCGGACAGGTCGGGCTCAACTGATGCTCAAACCCCTGTTTTAAATCACCAAGACCCATCAGGATATCGGTGATCGAAAGCGGGCTGTTAATATCAATCCCCTGCTCTTTGGCGTGTTCCTCGCAAAGATGAACTTCTTTCATCTCTCCGTTGACCACCTGCGTCAGGTGCACCACCGCTTCTTTATCACACAGGTCACATTTCATGCGTTTGATCTCTTTTAACCAATGCGAACGCCGTCACTCACAACCAGTTTGCGATAGGCTTCGATCAGTTTATTCGTAATCGGGCCGGGCTTGCCGTTGCCGATCGGACGCTTATCGAGCTCGATCACCGCAATCACTTCCGCAGCGGTTCCGGTGAGGAACACTTCGTCGGCCGTCCAGATTTCGTAGCGGCTCATGACGGTTTCCTCAACCTCCATGCCCATCTCGCGGGCCAGATCCATCACCTTCTCACGGGTGATGCCTTCGAGCGCACCGCACCAGGTCGGCGGGGTCGTCAGTTTGTTACCTTTCACCACAAATACGTTGTCTCCGGAGGCTTCCGCCACATAACCCTGCGGGTTGAGCATCAAACACTCCATCACGCCGGCGTTGATCGCCTCGATCTTGGCCATAATGTTGTTGAGATAGTTGAGACTCTTCACACGCGGGTTAAGCGCTTCAGACATATTGCGTATCGTTCCGGCCGTAATGATTTTCATGCCGTTATCATACATCTCCTGCGGGTAGAGCTTGATGCTGGCCGCGATGATGATGACCGATGCCTTTTTGCACAGGTACGGGTTCAAGCCGAGCGTGCCCGCACCGCGCGTCACCACGTGGCGGATATAGCCGTTTTCCAGCCCGTTGGCTTTGCAGGTGTCCACCGTAGCCTGAATCAGCTCTTCTTTGGTCATGCCGATATCGATCATGAGCACCTTGGCCGATTCAAACAGGCGGTCGAGGTGCTCTTTCAGAAAAGCAATGTTTCCGTCATAAATCCGTGTGCCTTCAAAGACACCGTCGCCATACAGCAGACCGTGATCGAACACAGAAACGACCGCATCTTTTTCATCCACCAGTTGACCATCTAAAAAAATCTTCATATCTCGTTTCCTTCGCCTCTTTTACTATAAAATTTTTTCAAGCGCATGAGGGGATCCTGGTTTTACAAGCAGATCTCTTTTACAACCCAACAATCCACTGCTCCATCAATCCAGTATTCCAATCCCCTACTCTTCCAGTTTTCCATCTTTTAAAATCAGCTCGCGCTGACACAGCCGTGCGACCTCCTCATTATGGGTCACCATGATCACCGTCAGCTGTTCAGATTGTGCTAAATCAAAGAGGTTATGCAACACGTTTCCGCCCGTGTGCGAGTCTAGATTTCCGGTCGGCTCGTCCGCCAGGATCAAATCCGGCTCATTCATCAGCGCCCGCGCCAGCGCCACACGCTGCTGTTCGCCGCCGGAAAGCTCCATGGGACGATGATCCATCCGGCCGCTCAGCCCCACCCGGTCGAGCAGATGCCGGGCGCGTTCTTTTGCGTCCTTGCGGCCTACCCCGGCCATCGACGGCAGCACGACGTTTTGCAACACATCGAGCTCGGGCAGCAGATGATAGCTCTGGAAAATAAAACCGCAGCGATTGGCGCGGAACGCCGCGCGTTTCGACGGTTTCATCGACACCAGACTGGTCTGCTCAAAAAAGATATCGCCCGCATCCGGCTTATCCAGTCCGCCGAGCACATGCAGCAGCGTGCTCTTGCCCGACCCGCTGGCGCCCATCACAGAAAGCGTCTCGCCGCGCTGAACGCTCAACGACACCCCGTGCAGCACCTCCACCGCGCGCTTGCCGATGTGGTAGGCCTTATGCACCTCTTCTGCTCTCAAAATTTCATTCATCGTTTTCGTTCCGACATTCGTATCCGGCACCTGCCTCTGCCGCTTTCATCATCGGCGGGGTCTCCACAGGCACACTGATTTCAAAAAGAAAATCGGGCGACATATCCGCCCCATTGTCCCAAACCACCGTATCGATGTCTTCATTGAGCTCGGCGGTTGCAAAACGGGTGGCATCTTTCAATGGTTCAAAAATTTTCCCATCAAGATGCTCTTTTAGATCAGCCTCTCTCCACTCTCCACTCTCAAACTGCAAACAAAGCTTATATTCGGAGTTATATTCAACTGCGGTAATGTAGTGCATTGGGTTTACTCCTGATCTAGCGGTTTAATCGAATGCAAAGGTTTCTGCTCCATCGCTAAATTCCAATCATCCATTAACTCATCACGGTGCATTGCCGCCCATTCCACAACCAAAGCCATCGCGCGCGGTGGCAGCTTTCCTTCCAAAAGCCGTAGATCTTCAATAGCAAAGACGCCCGCTGACCTCCATATTTCGCATGGAAATGCGGTATTCCGTGCTCTTTCCAGTAAATGGCGATCACGATTCCAAAAAATCTACTAATCTCAGGCATCACTCATTCCTTAAGGCTTCAACCGGTTCGAGGCGGGCGGCGCGCCAGGCGGGAACGAGGCCGGCCAGCGTGCAGATGACTAAAACGGTGGCGCAAACCGTGACCACGTCGCTGGTGGTGGTGTGTGCCGGAATCTGGCTGAGCTGATAAAGCTCTTTAGGAAGCAGATCGACGCGGAACTGTGAGGAAATAAAGTTGAGCAGCTCATTGCGGTATTTGAGCGCCAACAGCCCGAGCCCCAAACCAAGGCCTGTACCGATCACCCCCTGCACCATGCCAATCCATAGGAAAATTCCGACAATACGGCGGTTAGCGAATCCAAGTGCTTTGAGTAATCCGATCTCGTGCGTTTTCTGCACGGTCAGCGTAATCAGCGTATTGGTAATCCCGAAGGCCGCAACGATGGTGATGAAAATGAGCAGAAAGAACATCATGTTCTTCTCGGTCTGCAGCGCCGTGAACATCTGGCGGTTGAGATCGATCCAGCTGCGCACATCAAAGTACGGCCCAAGCCCTTTTTGAAGTTGATGCGCTATAAGCGGGGCCTTCATCGGCTCATCGATCATAATCTGAATGTTATGAACCCCCTGCTCGACATTGAAGATCGAGCGGGCTGTAAAGAGAGAGGTCAGCACCACGTTGGCATCGAACTCCCACATGCCGACATCAAAGATACCGCTGACGGTCAATTCTTCGGGCAGGCGCAACTCGTCCTGCGAAACAAAATTCTGCGGCGAATAGACCAGTAGCTTATCGCCGAGATCAAGGCCGAGGCGCAGCGCGAGGTCGCGGCCAATCACGATTTGGCCGTAGCCGACCGAAAAATCACCTTTCACGATGCTGTCCGGCACCTTGCTGACGGTACGCTCGAGCTCGGGATCGATTCCGCGCAGCATCGGCGTGTGCACATTATCGCCCGCCTGAATAAAGACGAGCCCCTCAAGATTGGGCGCCGCACCGGTAATGCCGTCCACTTTGGCAATCGCTTTCATTAAGGTATCCGGTTGATGGATCACGCCGCCATATTCGGTGACCTTCACATGCGCATTAAAGCTGAGAATTTTCTCGCGCCACGTTTCGTCGAACCCGGTCATAACCGACAACACCACAATCAGTACAGCGACACCGAGCATCACACCCGTCAGCGACAAAAGCGTAACCACCGAAAGGAAGGACCGCTTCGGTTTCAGGTACTTAAATGCCAGAAAAATTGAAAATGACTGTTTCATGAATGGACGCATCCTACACAGGCGTTCGGCGGATTAAAAGTTTCCAGACATTGGAAAAACGATCAACAAATGCGCGGAAGAGGGTCGGAGGTGAGCACCCCGAGGGTCCGCAGGGTATTCATCGTGGTGTTGAGCACCAGTTTGCCGGCGTGTTCCGCGGTCACCTCGCCGATGACGGCGGCCTCCCCGCCGAGCAGCTCAAGGGCCTGTTTGGCATCAGCGGCGGAAACCACCATCAGCACCTTGCCTTCGTTGGCGCTGTAAAGCGGATCGAGCCCCAGCAGTTCTTCGAGCCCTCGCACCGGCTCCGAAAACGGCAGATCCGCCTCCTGAAGCAGAATGCCCCACCCGTTGCCATCCGTCAGCTCGTTGAGCGCGGTGGCCACGCCGCCGCGAGTCGGGTCGCGCATCCATTTCACCTCAATCGCCGAGGTGACCTTTTCAATCAGATGGTTCAGCGGCGCGCAATCGCTTTTCAAATCGGCATCCACCTCGAAACCCTTGCGCATCGTCAACAGCGTCATGCCGTGATCGCCGATGGTGCCGCTAATTAAGATTTTATCGCCCGGCTCAATCGAATCCTCCGCCAGCGGCTTGGTCAGCACGCCAATCCCGGACGTGTTGATGTAAATGCCGTCGCCCTTGCCGTGCTCGACCACTTTGGTGTCGCCGCAGACAATCTGCACGCCCGCTTTTTGCGCGGTGCGCGCGATCGACTGCACAATTTTTTCCAAGGTTCGGAAAGGCAACCCCGCCTCCAGAATGACGCCGAGCGACAGCCAGAGCGGCTTCGCGCCCATCACCGCCAGATCGTTCACCGTGCCGGCCACGCAGAGCGTACCGATGTCGCCGCCGGGAAATTCGAGCGGACTGACCACATACGAATCGGTGGTGTAAACCAGTTTACCTTCCGGGAAATCAAGCACCGCGCCGTCATCGAGCGAGGACGGCCCGACCTCGCCGAGGTGTTTACAAAACAGATCGCGCACCAGCTCCTGCGTGAGCCGCCCGCCCGACCCGTGGCCTAAAATGATTTTTTGTTCCATTACCATTTCCTTGCAAATAGATTCATCCAACTATTCTTTTTTTGACGGGATAACAGGATGTTCCGGATATGGCAAGGCAGGCGGGACGCCTGCGATACGTACCGCAGGCGTCCTGCCTGCCCGAAACAGACATCTTGATCAACCTAATGAGAATCATGTTCATCCTGTTATCCTGTCTAAAATTTTATCCAAAAAGGTAGGCCGCATTACACGCCCCTTCGGCGCTGACCATACAGGAACCGATCGGCGAGTCAGGATTGCAGACCGTCCGGAACAGCGGACATTCCTCCGGCTCGATCACGCCGCACAGCACTTCGCCGCAGGCGCAGCCTTCCGGCTCATGACTGTCAGTTTTAATTTCAAAACGTTTGTTCGCATCAAACGTAGCATAGGTTGAGCGGATGGCGAATCCGGCCTGCGGCAGTACGCCGAGGCCGCGCAGCTCATCGTCGGCCACTTCGAGCACATCGTCCATCAGCGCCTGCGCTTTCGGGTTTCCATCCGCCTTCGCACCGCTACGGCGTGACTCGATGCTTGGAACCGCACGGGTATAGGCGTTGGCATTTTCGTGCGTTCCGGCGGCGAACTGCTGCGCCAGGTTCAGCACAGCGGCCAGCAGATCGAGCGGCTCAAATCCACCAACGGCCATCGGAACCTGATATTTCTCGCAGAGCGGCGCATACGGCGCTGTGCCGATCACGGCCGTCACGTGGCCGGGAGTGATAAATCCATCCACATTGATTTTCGGCGACTGCAGCACCGCGTCGAGCACCGGCGGCACCCGCTTGCCGGAGAGCAGCACGGAAAAGTTGGTCAGCCCCTTTTGAGCGGCCTTCACAATCGACAGAACGACCGGCGGCATGGTGGTTTCGAACCCGATACCCAGAAAGACGGTTTCCTGCTCCGGCGCTTCAGCGGCGGCTTCCATCGCCTGCAGCGGGGAATAGACCGCGCGGATGTCGCCGCCCTCGGCGGCGGCGCGCTCCAGCGACATCGTCGTGCCGGGCACGCGCATCAGGTCGCCAAAGGTGTAAATGGTGCAGCCGTGATCGAGCGCCAGCGAGATCGCTTTATCGATATAGTTAATCGGCGTCACACAGACTGGACAACCGGGGCCGGAGATCAACCGCAGGTTTTTCGGTAGCAGCTCACGCAGGCGGTACTTATAAATGGTATGGGTTTGTCCGCCGCAGACCTCCATCACCGTAAAGCGGCCGGACGGCATCGCTTGGTTGATCGCACCGACCAGTTTTTTGGCCAATTCGGGGTTTCTAAAATCTTCAAGCTTCACAAACGACTTCTTTTTTTGACAGGATAACAGGATTGAAGGGATGGAAGAGAGTTAGCCACCTGAAAGCGAAGCGATAAATAATTTTGCCTGCAAAATAGTTTCCTCCGGAAACGGTTCAAAAGCACAAGAAAACATAAAACATACTTCGCTAAAGCTTCGCAGTTCAAAAGGGAGAAAACAGGCTGCTGCACATCCGCTCCGTCGAGACTGAGCATTGACTGAGTTGAAGCGGCGCAATACAAACGGGTTTGTGTATCTCCGCTTTGCTTCAGTCTGGTTGTTTTCTTTATCCTGCACATCCTGTTATCCTGTCAAAATTTTCTTAGTCGCTCTGACTATCCTCCTTGTATGTCTGCCCAGACCGCGAGTGTCTCAAGCGCCTCGTCCTCGTCGAGTTTCTGGATGGCGATGCCGGCGTGCACCAGCACGTAGTCGCCGATCTGCGGCTTTTCGACCACCGCCGTGGAGAACTGAATATGGACGCCCATCTGGGCTCCTTCAGCCTGCTCGTCAGGTAATATGCGAGTGATCTGTATGGGTATTGCCAGGCACATTTTACTGAACTTTCCCTTAAAAAATGGACGTTTCTACCTAATGAGAACCGGGTTCTCTTTCTTGATAACTTTTTTTCACGAAAACCGCTTTACAGCTCTAGAAATCTAAGTATTGTGCGCGGCCCTCTGAAAACAGGTCTATCTCGGGGGAGATTACCACGGTGAATAAGAATATGAAAATGAGACTTTTAATTTTTGTCACGGCAACCGTTCTCGTTGCGCTCAATGCGCAGGCGAACGAACTTAGTGATTATGATCGTCAGATCGTCGCCTCATGCATGGTGCTCGAAGCCGGCTGTGACGGAACCGAAGGTTTGCAGGCCGTCCTGAATGTAATTCTGAACCGTGCGGAAGGCTATCTGCACCGCATGGTTCCGGAAACCATCAAACGGGGTGCATTCTCCTGCATGTCCAGCGTCTGGAGAACATCCTCTCCTGACTACAGCCCGCTGATCCGTCGTGCGCAGAATGAGGAACAGGCCTACAACACCGCGTTACGTTTGATCGCCACCATGGAGCGCGGACTGCTGTGGGACAACACCTACGGCGCCACCCATTATCACGCCGCCTATGTTCGCCCCTACTGGGTCAGCGACATGAGCTACATCACCACCATCGGCGGCCACCACTTCTACACCGATGTGCCCCGCCATCTGGTCGCATCACTGTAACGCAGCCAGACCAAACGCGGCCTGCCCAAGCGCGATAGCGCTGTCGTTGGGATACGAAGAGAAAAACATCCGGTGTTCATCAAACGCCGGGTGTTTTTTTATGCCTTCAACCAGCAACCGGTTCTGAAACACCCCGCCGCTGAAAAGAACGGGCAATGAGCCGTCCAGTTTTTCTAAGCATTGGAAAACGATTTCGACGATCGTGTTGTGGAATTGAGCCGATAATTGCCGATTACCGATTGCCGATTGTCGATTGATTAGCTCTTCAAACAGGGGAATCCAATCAATCACACCATCATGGATGGCAAACGGAAGTGCGCCCTGCTCATTTAAATCGGCCATCGCCTCAAGGCGCATCGGCCCCTCGCCGTCAAAGGTCGGTGTTTCGCAGGCACCGAGCAGAACCGCCGCCGCATCAAACAGCCGCCCCATGCTCGACGTCATCGGGCAGTTAATGCCGCTCTCAATCTGCGTCAGCACATTTTTTCCAAGGTTTGGAAAATCCGCTTCGATTTTTTCCAAACATTGGAAACTTGAGAGAACGGATATGAGCGTGCGCTTCGGTTCTTTGACCGCCCTTTCGCCGCCGGGCAGCGCGAACGGCCGCAGATGGAATTTGCGTTCAAATGACTGCGCATCGAACTCCAGGATCTCTCCGCCCCAGATGGTGCCGTCGCTGCCGTAGCCGGTGCCGTCAAACGCCACGCCCATAGCGCGGCCCGCGATGCCATGCTCCACCGCCGCCGCAATGCAGTGCGCGTGGTGATGCTGCACCGGTTTCCGAACTTCGGAAAACTGTTTTGCGATGTGGGTCGAAAAGTAGTCGGGGTGTAAATCATGCACGATCAATTCCGGCTTCAAGTCGAAGCATTCGAGATAACGCTGCACACCCGTCTTGAGGATTTCCTGCGTCTCCGGATTTTCGAGGTCGCCTATATAAGGTGAAAGCGTGATCCATCCGTTGTGCGCCACCGCAAAGGTGTTTTTCATATCGGCACCGATTCCGACAACGCAACAAGGCAGGCGGGACGCCTGCGGTACCATATCGCAGGCGTCCCGCCTGCCCTGTTCGTCCGTATCGCAGGCGTCCCGCCTGCCTTGCAATGCCGTGACCCCTGCTTTACGGGGGTTGCTTCGAATATACTCTCGAATCCGGTTCAACTCTTCCTGATCACGCACGATGTGATCATAACTTTCCTGCTTCCAAACAGATCCATTTCCATCAAGGTGCTCATTGATTTTGTGCGCCGAAAGAGATTTCCATGAATGCAAAATCGAAGCCAGTTCATAGCCGGGCAGCGGTGCTACCAACACATGTACGTGATTTGGCATAATGACCCACTCGTTTAGCACATAGCGTTGCTCGTTAAAATGGAGCAATGCGTCAGCAACGATTTTTGCAACACCCGGCTTATGAAGAATGCATGAGCCAGCCCCCTCATCGAGCCAATTATTAACACGCATAGAGAATAGCGTGTCGAATTGATCCTGCTCTTGTTCGCTGTACGGAGGCTGATGATACTCTTGCCACTTTTCTCTTAACTCTCTGTATTCACTAATTCGGGATTGAGCAATGGAATCAGACAATCGAAACGTAACAAAATAGGTACTGCGCTCCTGCGTCCAGTGCGGCAGGTTTTTTCGGCGCGACTGTTGAACGTCTAGCACGGGGTTAAACGAAGGCAGGCGGGACGCCTGCGGTACCGTATCGCGGGCGTCCCGCCTGCCCTGTTCGTCCGTATCGCAGGCGTCCCGCCTGCCTATAGAAGAAAAGGGAAACGAAACTGGACCCATGCCGCGGCCGGGGCGCAGGATAATGGTCTGGCCGCCGTAGACCGCGCAGACGGAGTCGTCGCAGCGGTTAACGATGTCGCGGTCGTGCAGCAGAAACTCATCGGCGAGACCGTTGAGCGTTTTGAGCGCATCCTCGTTGGTGTGAATCATCGGCTCGGACGAATAATTGGCGCTGGTCATCACCAGCGGGCGCTTGACCGCGTCGAACATGAGATGGTGCATCGGCGTGTACGGCAGCATGACACCGAGTGTATTGAGGTTCGGAGCAATATTTTCCACTGGAGCGGAGCGGAAGAGGCTTCGCGAATGCGAAGCAGCAACCTCTGGGCGCGACAAACCTTGGAGATTTATGCCGCCGGAGGCGGTACTTTTTTTGATGCGCAGCACCACAATCGGCCGCTCGCGGGAGGTGAGCAGTTTTTCTTCGGCAGCGGATAGCTCACAAGTCTGTTTGACCCAGTCGAGATCCGGCACCATCAGCGCGAAGGGTTTGTTTTCGCGCGCCTTGCGGCGCCGCAGCTCGGCAACCGCCTCCGCGTTGAGCGCGTCGCAGGCCAGATGAAAGCCGCCGATTCCTTTAACCGCCACAATCTTCCCGGCCTCAATGGATTCCTTCCAATGTATAGTCCAAAAGGTGGAGTCCGCCGGGCCACTTAAACCATACCTTGCAAGGTATGGTTTCTCATAAAACCACAGTTTCGGACCGCAGGCAGGACAGGCAACCGGCTGAGCGTGGTAGCGGCGGTCGGCGGGATCGGCATACTCGGCCGCGCAGTCGGAGCAAAGTTCGAACTCCGCCATGCTGGTATTGGGGCGGTCGTACGGCAGCGCGTTGATGATCGAGTAGCGCGGGCCGCAGTTGACGCAGTTGATAAATGGATAGCCATGACGGCGGTCGGCAGGATCAAAGAGCTCGCGCAGGCAGTCCTCACAGATTGAGATGTCCGGTGAAATCTGAACGCTCTTCTCCGCACCCTCCTCGCTTTCCACAATTCTAAAACCCTCTTCCCGTTCATTCGTAGCCTGTCCCGCCGAAGCCTTTGGCGAAGGAGGATTCATTCGCGGTTCAATAAAGGTGATGATTTCCGTGATTTTGGAAAGCGGCGGCGGGTTGGATTTCAACTCCTCAATGAAGCGTTCGGCATCGCCTTCTTCTATCCTTATGGTTACGCCATCGGAATCGTTGCGAACGAAGCCGGTCAGGCCGAGGCCGGTTGCCAGCTTCCAGACGTGCGGGCGGAAACCGACGCCCTGCACAATGCCTTTAATCTGGATGGTTGTTGCCATAAGCGACAGAGCATATCAGCTTTTAACCATGAATCTTCACTAATTTCCACGAATCAGAGGGAGATGTTTTTGACAGGATTACAGGATTAACAGCAAACAAACCGGCCCCGATGAATCGGGGCACCCTGCTCGCAGGGTTGGATTACGCAATGTGTGTTCATTCGCAAACCGGTTTGTGAGTGAACACACTTCCGGAATCCTTCCCGTTTGTTTTTGGATCATTCTTCCTTTGTGATCTTGGAGTCTTCGCGGTTACAAATATTTTAAATCTCGACCATCCTGTTATCCGGTCAAAACTCTTTCTTAATCAGTGTCGATTAGTGTGAATTAGTGGTTAGTTCTTCTATTGGGAAGCCGGATGTGGCGCGGGTGGTGAAGGTCTGGTTGGAGTGAAGAATGAAGAGTGCTTCAAATTCTGGATGAGTCTCCACCCACTGGAACCCTTTTTCGGATCCCATCACAAACAGCGCGGTGGCAACGGCGTCGGCGTCCATGCAGGCGGAGGCCATCACGCTGACCGAAGCCACATCGCTTTCCGCCGGCATGCCGGTAGCGGGATCGATGATGTGCGAGTAGCGGGTGCCGTCCTCCCGCAGACGAAAATTGCGATAGTCGCCGGAGGTCGCCATGCCGCCGCCGGAAAGTTCCAATGCTTGGAAAATCTCACCGTCAGGCTGCGGGTTTTCAATTCCGATCCGCCACGGCTCGTCGTTTTCTTTTGTGCCGGATGTCACCACTTCCCCGCCGATCTCAACGAGGAAGTTTGTGAAACCGGAAGATCGGATCACCTCGGCGACGGCATCCACGCCGTAACCCTTGGCAATCGCGGAAAGGTCGAGCTGAACATCGGGATTCGCTTTCAGGAGCGCATTGTTTTCAACCCGCACCTTCTGCCAGCCCACCGCCTTCATCAGCTCGGCAACCGGTTCGGCGTCCGCTTGCGCCCCGAAGCCCCAGTGATCGACCAGCGGCTTAACGGTCGGATCAAATGCGCCATCCGTTGCGGCGGCGATTTTGAGCGCCCGTCTCACCACGGCGGCAAACTCCGGCGATACGGAAAAATTTTCCCCTTCGAGTTCCCTCAGGGCAGGCAACCTCTTGAAGTCGTTAAACTTTGAAATTTCGCTGTCCGGGTTCCAGGTGGACATTTGCGCGTCGACTTCCGCCAGCCGCTTTTCAATCGAGGCTTTGATGTCAGCCAGCTCGGCCGGGCGCGGGCGGTCCGCAATGGTGATCGAATAAGACGTTCCCATTGTAAGACCGCGCCAGGACGGGTTGCGAACGCCCTGAAACGAAAAGAACACAATCAGGAACAATACGACGCATGCTCCCACCCAGATCAGCTTCCATGATTTCCTTAAACTCATAGTCAAAAGCATAAACAGCGAGGGCCGGTTACAAAATCATTTAAAGGTAAAATCATCAAAACAACCCATTTTTAACGGAACTTGTGTATATATCATATAATGATATATATACCGCATGAAACGCAGTATTGACGGAGAAATGGTGAAGGGTCATACGGAGATGCTGATCCTGGCGCTACTCAATGACCGGGGTCCAATGCACGGCTATCGCATCCGGCAGGAATTGGCCGATCTTTCAAACCGAACCGTGCATCCATCTTTCGGGCGCCTCTATCCCCTGCTCGCATGGATGGAAAAAACGGGCTGGCTGAAAAGCCGCACAGAAATCGTCTGCAAAAACCGCGAACGAAAGGTCTACCGGATTACCTCCAGGGGGGCAACCGAGTTGAAAGTTCGCGCCCTGAAGTGGGAAAAATTCTCCGGCGGCATTAACCGCCTCCTCAAAAACTGCAAAACATAACGTATATATCATTATATGATATATATACCAAAATCCGGAATGGACGGGGAATGACCGGCGCGGTTTACGGGCTGAATTAAGCTTGTTGCATTGCTCCGATTTAACTTTTCGATATACTAACCGCTTATGTTTTCCAATCCGTTAAACCCGAATCCGCAGTCGCCGGAGGTCCATGTGGCGCACGGCCCCGATGCCTACGCCAACACCCTCGCCGCGCTTAAAGAGGTTGATCTCTCCCCCGTAAAGGGAAAGACGGTTCTGCTTAAGCCCAACGTCGGGCGGATGTCGGAGTTCGGCACCGGGGTGAACACCAACCCGCAGGTGGTGGCCGCGGCCATCGACGCGTTCCGCGCGGCCGGCGCAGAGGTATCTATCGGCGAAAGCCCGATCACCGGCGTAAAGACATTGGAAGCATTCGAAATGGCCGGCATGACCGCCATGGCCAACGAAAAGAACTGTCCGCTGATTGACTTCGATGAACGCCCGCCGCTCGACACGCCCATCCCGGACGGCAAGGTAATCCATTCGCTCAAGCTGTGCGCCGATGTTCCCGAGTTCGACTTTATCGTTTCCATTCCGGTCATGAAAATTCACATGCATACCGGAGTAACCCTCGCGATTAAAAACATGAAGGGCTGCCTGTGGCGACGCAGCAAGGTCGATCTGCACATGCTTCCGCAACTGCCGGACACGACCGACAAGTCGCTCGATATCGCCATCGGCGATATGGCCACCGTCCTGCTCCCGCACTTTTCGATCATTGACGGGTCGATCTGCATGGAGGGGCTCGGCCCGGGCGCCGGAACGCCCAAAGAGCTGAATGTGGTACTCGCCGGAAGCGATGCCTTTGCCGCTGACGCGGTGGCCTGCCGCCTGATGGGCCGCAGCGCGACCGAAGTTCCGCACCTGCGGATCGGCGCCGCCAATGGGTGCGGCATCATTGATCTCGACCAAATCAAGGTGTCGCCGGAAAACTGGATGGATTACGCCTCCGAGTTTATGGCCGCGCCGAAGAATCTGACGTTTGAATTTCCCAACGTCGAAGTGCTCGATAAAAACTCCTGCAGCGCCTGCCAGTCCACCCTGCTTCTTTTCCTTCAGCGTTACGGCGATGTGCTCCCCGAGTATATTCCGGCTGGCGACCGCCTGCGCGTCGCTATCGGCAAAGGACACGACGAACTGCCCGAGGGCACGCTCTGCATTGGACAGTGCACCGTCCGGCAGTGCGTCGGCGGGATCTTTGTCCCCGGCTGTCCACCCGTCGGCAGCCAGATCTTCAAGGTCCTGCAGCAAAGCGCTGAGAAGGATTAAGGCGGGACAGGTTGCGTGGAATGATTTTCCAATGCTTGGAACCTTTTCTTCCAAGGTTCGGACCCGAAGCGTAGCGAGCGTGCTTTTGGTATTCCCCAAAAGAAGAGACCGAACGGGAACGGCAAAAATTGTAGCCGCGAACGTCGGGCGCGGTCATCGCCCGCACCTACAGTTTACAAGGGTTGGGAAAACGAGCGGGACACTCGTTCTGTTTTCCAACCCATGGTTAAGGCTAATCTTTTCCGAGATTGCAGAGGCTGCAGGTACGGCAGTCGAGACCGGGCGGCGTGTAGGACTGACCCGCCTTTTTGGCTTTGCGAATGTTCACCCAGTTGATGATACCGAGGAAGATGCCGAGCAGGATAAAGGCGCCGGGCGCCTGCCCCATGAGCATGAAGTCCTGCGACCATCCTTCGATCAGTTTGATCTGAAAGAACGAACCACTGGCAAGGAATTCACGTGAGCCGCCCAGAATGACGAGCGCGAGCGTAAAGCCAAGCCCCATGCCGAGCGCGTCACAGATGGATGCGACAACACCGTTTTTCGAAGCAAAGGCCTCAGCGCGACCCAGAACGATGCAGTTGACGACGATCAGCGGAATAAAGATACCGAGCGCTTCGTAGAGCGAGCGCGGGGCGTAGGCCTGCATCAGCAGATCGACGATCGTCACAAAAGATGCGATGACGACAATGTAGCAGGGAATGCGCACTTTTTTCGGAACCAGATGACGGATCATCGAGATGACGATGTTGCTGCCGAGCAACACGCAGAGTGTGGCGACGCCCATCCCGAGACCGTTGACCGCATTATTGGTAACCGCCAGCGTCGGACACATGCCGAGCAGCAGTACAAAGACGGGATTTTCACGAAAGAGCCCTTTCGAGAACTCTCGAAAGAGCGGAGTAATGGATTTTTGGATTTTTGGAGTGCTGGAAGAGTTTTCTTTTTTTTGGTTTTTCATCATCAATACTCCATTAATCCTGTGATCCAGTAATCCCTGAAAGAAGCGTTTCACGCTTCGTCGCAAAGGTTTCTGCGATTTCAAACACCGCGCTGGAAACCGCGCGGCTGGTGATGGTGGCGCCGGTGACGGCATCGAGTGTTCCGCCATCCTTTTTAACTTTCCATTCCGGCGCACCGGCTTTGGCCGCCATGCCGCTAAACTGATCGAGCACCGCGTTGGGCGGCAGGCCGGTTTCTTTTTCGCCTTTAATCAGGCCTGAAAGCGTTTTCTGGCGCGTGCGTTCACAAACGACGGTTCCGAGGCCGGGCGTTTCCGCCTGCCGAGTCACGAGAACGGTGGAGATCGTTCCGTCCGGCAAAAGTCCCGCGAGAACGGTAATGTTACCGTTGTATCCTTTCGGAGTGATGGTCTCTCCGGCAAACCCGACGATTTTTCCTTCGTTGCGTCCGATATAGAAGGTGACATCGCCGACCACGACGGTTTCTTCGCCGGGCTGGTTGTCGAAGGCGGGTAGCACCTCGCGCAGCGCAGTATTGGTTTTTTCCTGCAGAGCGGCGGCAATCGGCGCTTCGGTGGCCTTATAGACCCATCCGAGCAGTCCGGCGGCGATGCCGGCAATCAGGGCCAGCGAAACGGTGAGCACGGGGATATTAACTTTAGTATTCATAGTTTTTCTCAAATCATGTTAACCACGAAATACACAAAATACACAAAAGAGGAGAAAGAAAGCGGTGCATTCGTTTTCGTGTGGTTTGTGTATTTCGTGGTTTAGTCTTTTTCCTTTTTAATGCGGATGTAGCCGAACGGTTTACCGATGGTGGACCGGTCGATCAAAGGCGTGAGCGCATTCATAAAGAGGATGGAAAAACTGACGCCTTCGGGGTAGCCGCCCCAGATGCGGATCACGCTGGTGATGAGTCCGCACCCGAAACCAAAGATCAGCGCGCCGTTGGCGGTCATCGGAGAGGTGACCATGTCAGTGGCCATAAAGAAGGCGCCGATCAGCAGGCCGCCGGCGAGGATGTGGTAGAGCGCGGGCTGGGTCAGGTCTGGATTAAAGTGATGGACCACTGCACTGATCAGCGCGACGGTTCCGATAAAGGCGGCGGGCACCTGCCATTTGATCAGCTTTTTAATCAGCAGATAGAATCCGCCGATAAGTAGCGCCAGCGCCGAGGTTTCACCCAGGCAGCCGCCGACGTTACCGATGAATAGATTGCTCAGCGAGGCAACCGCCTCTCCCGAGGCGCCCAGCGGCGTAGCGCCGGTCAGCGCATCGCAAGCGGCGAAGTTTCCAGGGTTTGGAACCACCCAGGAGGTCATCAGCTGCGGAAACCCGATCAGCAGCGCCACGCGGGCGACCAGCGCCGGATTAAAGGGGTTGAAGCCGAGACCGCCGAAAATCTGTTTACCGAGACCGATGGCGAGCAGCGCGCCGAGGATGCAGATCCACCACGGGGCGCCCGCGGAGAGGTTCATGGCCAGCAACAGACCGGTCAGCGCGGCGCTGCCGTCTTTCCAGGTCGGCTTACGTCCGGCGCACTTGTTCCAGATTTCCTCCACGGCCACACAGCCGACGGTGCACAGCACCATCACCTGCAGCGCCGCAAACCCGAAAAACCAGATGGCGGCCGCCGCGGCGGGAGCCAGGGCAACGAGAACGTGCACCATAATTTTTGAGATCGTTTCCCCTCCGCGAATATGCGGGGAGTTGCTGACAATTAGCTGGACGGGGTCCGGCAGTTGAATAGAGGCTATTGTTTCTTCAGACATGGTATTACTTCTTTTGTTCTTTTCTCCGCGCCGCCATAATTTCAGCTTTGGCGCGCTTGAAGTGTTGATTGAGCGGGCGGTGCGAGGGACAGACATAACTGCACGATCCGCATTCGATACAGGCGAGCACATTCAGCTGCGCGGCCCAGTCGAACCGTTCGTTTTCGACCGCCTGGCTGATGGTGGCGGGCAAAATATCCATCGGGCAGACCTGAACACATTTACCGCAGCGAATGCACGGCTCGGAGGTGTACAGCGAAACCTGTTCCGCCGGAATCAGCAGAATGCCGGAGGTGTTCTTCATAACGGTGACATCGAGCGAGCTCTGCGCGAAACCCATCATCGGACCCCCAAGCAGCAACTTGGCGGGCTGATATTTTACGCCGCCCGCCAGCTCAATGGCTTTGGAAACCGGCGTACCGAGACGGAAGCGCCAGTTGCCGGGGTTAACGAGCGGCTCGCCGGTTACGGTGGTGATGCGTTCAATCAACGGCCGGCCCTTGACGACGGCATCGGCAACCGCGACCGCGGAGGCGACATTCTGCACAACGCAGCCGACATCCATCGGCAGGCCGCCGATCGGCACTTCGCGACCGGTCAGTGCATAAATAAGCTGTTTTTCGGCCCCCTGCGGGTAATTGACGGGCAGACCCTGCACTTGAACGTTGTATTTGCCGGCCACCTTTTCCAGCGCCGCAATGGCGTCGGGTTTATTGTTCTCAACCCCGATGATCGCGGTTTCGAGTCCGAGGATGCGGGCGAGAATGGCCGCGCCGAGCACAACGTCTTCGGCCTGCTCCAGCATCAAGCGGTGGTCGGCGGTCAGATAGGGTTCGCACTCCGCGCCGTTAAGAATGAGCGTATTAATCGGTTTTTGCGGGGAAAGCTTCACATGCGCCGGAAAGCCCGCGCCGCCCATTCCGACAACCCCGGCATCCGAGACGCGCTGTTTCAAATCGGCCGGCTCGGCCTGTTGCCAGTCGGCGATCGGCGTCATGCAGTCACCCCAGGTGTCTTCGCCGTCGGCGGTAATTTCAATCGACGGAACACGGATGCCGGTCGGGCCTTCGCATTTATCGATTGCGGTGACGGTGCCGCTGGTCGGCGCATGAAGCGGAACCGAGACAAAGCCGGCGGCTTTAGCGAGCAGATCGCCCTTTTTGACCTCATCGCCTTTTTCAACAACGACTTCCGGCGGT
Source organism: Kiritimatiellota bacterium (assembly GCA_014381785.1). Classification (GTDB taxonomy): domain Bacteria; phylum Verrucomicrobiota; class Kiritimatiellia; order Kiritimatiellales; family Tichowtungiaceae; genus Tichowtungia. The sequence goes on along the minus strand of JACNKZ010000036.1, from coordinate 23,108 downwards.
GCCCCGATGTTCTGGTGGACGATCACGGTGTATTTATCGAGAAGCGGCGCGTCGACAACCGCTTTGGATGCGGAAAGCCTTTTGCTGTCGTCCGGATGAACGCCGCCTTTAAATTTATGGGTCTTGGGGCTCATTTCGAAACTCCTTCGTATGCACCGGCGGCGTGTTTAGAAGCCAGGCGCAGGGCAGTCGTGGGACAGCCGGTTTTTTCAACCAGATCAGAAATTGGCGGGTTGTCATAATTGGTTTCAATCAGAAATCCCTTAATGATCATCTGATCTTCGTTGTCCGCGGCTTTGACGCATTTGCGGCAGGCGATACAGGCGGTTTTGCAGACTTTACGCTTAACCGGCCCCTTCTCCGGCGAATTGCAGTAGACATGCACATCCACGGAGGCGGGAACCAGAACAATCAGATTCTTCGGGCAGGTATCGACGCATTTGCCGCAACCGACGCATAGATCCGGATGAACCACCGCAAGACCGTCGCGAATTTCAATGGCATCAAACGGACAGGCGCGCGCGCAGCTGGCGAACCCGATGCAGCCGTAGTCGCACCCCTTGGCGCCGCCGGCGACCAGCACCGCAGACCGACAGTCGTTGACTCCGTTATAAGGAGAACGCTCCGTGGTGGAAATGCCGCCGCTGCATTTGACGACCGCGATCACTTTTTCTTTTTCCTCAGCCTTCATTCCGAGATATTCCGCGATGCGTCCGGCGTCTTTAGCGGATGCAACCGGGCACTGTGAGGGCGGAACTCCATTTTCGACGATGGCTTTACCGAAATCGGCGCAACCGGCATAGCCGCAGCCGCCGCAATTGGCGCCGGGCAGCATATCGGTCACCGTTTCAATGCGCGGATCGATTTCCACGGCAAAGGCTTTGGCCGCCGCGCCGATAACCACCGCGAGGATGGCGCCGAGCAGCGCCGCAAAAATCAAAGAAGTCAGTATAATCGTCATCGCGTGGTTGCCCTTATGTTAAAGAGAAATACCTTTTTCATAGTTCATCATTCATATTGGTTCTTCGTATAATTCAGTGGAGCGGGCGACTTTCCCACCACCCGTTCTCTACGTTCACTGGAGAAAACAGCCGAGTGAACCACCGAGTTTTCTACAAAACAATTCTCCGAATCCCGTCCTTCAGCTTCAAAACATTAAAGTTAATGAGAAGTCCAACCTTACAATTCGTCAACTTCATATAGGTAATGAGTTGCGCTTCATGAATCGGAGCAATCTCCTTAACCACTTTCAGTTCGACAACAACCTTTCCTTCCACAACCAGATCCAGAACAAATTCATCATCTAGAATTAGATCTTTATATTTCAGGTCTAAACGAACCTGTCGTTTGACGCTCACTCCCCGTAGCGCCAACTCGTGAGCGAGACTTTTTTCATAAATGCTTTCCAGAAGCCCCGGCCCCCAGTAGTTATGAACCTCAATTGCCGCACCAATTATCTTTTCTGGCAGATCTAGCTCTTTATCCATCGAATTTCCTTTTTTGGAACTCAACCACAAACTCGGTTGTTCTCTCCAGCGATTTCATGAGCGGGTGGTTTAGATTTTCTAAACTATTTGTTCCCATAAAAATTTACATAAAATCTTCATATTTCATATTTCGTGGCGGAACGCCGGTTAAACTAATCCGGAAAATCCCATAAACACCATCGCCAGAATACCGGCGGTGATCAGCCCGATCGCCGTTCCCTGAAGGGGTTTCGGCACCTGAGCCAGATCCAGCTTCTCGCGCAGGCTGGAAAACAGAATCAGCGCCAGGGCGAACCCGAGCGCGGAACAAAAACCAAAGATCGTCGACTCGAGCACCCCGCGCCCGGCCTGCACGCTGAGCTCGGCCGCGCCGAGCACCGCGCAGTTGGTGGTAATCAGCGGAAGGAAAATCCCGAGCGCCTGATAGAGCGGTGGGCTGAATTTTTGAAGGATAATTTCAACCAGCTGCACCAGCGCGGCAATCACCACAATAAACACCAGAATCTTCAGGAAGGTCAGATTGATCTCCGTTCCGGCCACCGTGAAGGTTTTGGACAGGATGTACTTATAGATTACCGAGGTCACCAGTGAAGAAAGTGTCATCACAAAAACGACGGCACCGGACATGCCCAGCGCGGTTTTGATCTTTTTCGACACCCCCAAAAAGGGGCAAATCCCTAGGAATTTCGCTAAAACAAAATTGTTAACCAGAATCGCGCCGATCGTAATCGTCAGGATATTATCCGTCATAAACCGTCCTCCAAAAATTTCAAAAACGAGGCAGTTTAGGTGACCTCCCCGACGGGCTCAACTCAAAGCGTCGAAAAGATTCATCGCCACCCCGCAGGCGCGCGGGGCTTTTTCTTTGGTAGGGCGTGCTCTCCGAGCGAGCCGCTTCTCCTGCGTACCGCACTTCGCTGGCGTTACAGCCCGGGCTCACCTGCCGTGAAGTGAGCTGTGCTCTACTTCTACGGCCTGCCAAGCCGTCTTGTCTCGCCGTAATAGATGAAGGCGGAAGCTTTCCTGACCTGCATAGCTTTAGCGACGCAGGTTAGCGACGTGTCTCGCCGTATTGAAAAGAAGGCGGAAGCTTTGACCCCTCCTCCAAGGAACGCAAAGGAACAGGCGAAAATGCTACAAATCACGGGCTGACCCCTCTCCCTGCTACAAATCACGGGCTGACCCCTCTCCCTCTCCCACTCTCTTTCCCATCCGCGTTTATCCGTGGTTAAAACACATCACCTCTTTATTCGTGAATATTCGTGTTCATTCGTGGTTAAAACTGTCCGTCTTTGGGAGCTTTTCCAGCCCTCGGAAAGGTGTAGAATTCTCCGCGGAAAGAGAGGTTGACGATGAAAGTTTTTCTTTTGGCTCTGCTTTTCGCGGCAGCCGGTGTGTTTGCCGCTGAGGAGATTACGCTACAGACCTATACGGTGAGCTACGCCAATCCGGAGGAAATCGCCACCATCGCCCCGATGATGATGCCCTCCACCAATGATCTGGTGATTCAAGCCGTTGACCGCAAACTCCTTGTGAACGGCACCGCCGCGCAACACACGCTGGTGCAGCAGATACTCCGCGACCTGGACGCCCCGCCCAAAAACATCCAGATCAACGTCAATTTCGACACCACTGGTGGAAGCCGACAGAGCGAGTTCGGCATCCGTCCGAAAGGGCCGATCGTACTCCACGACGGCGATGTGCACGGTTCGTTTGAAGGCCGATTTACCAACCGCAGCAGCACACTGAACGAGAGCACAACCCAAATGCTGGTGGCGATGGACGGGCAGTCCGCCACGCTGCGCGTCGGCGAGAGCGTGCCGTATATCAGTTGGCTAACCGAATACGGCTACCGCCACGGCTACATTCGCGAGGTGGGAATTGAGTGGAAAGAGGTCGGGTCTTTTCTGGCGGTGGAGCCGACCATCGTCAGCCCGGGCATCATTCGCGTCCGTCTGATTCCGGAACTAAGCGGACGATTGAAGGACGGTTCGCGCGACACAATCCAGTTTACGCACCTCGCCACGGAGGTGACGGTGGCAGATGGGCAGACGATCAGCATCGGCGGATTCAGTGAAGATAAGGACTTTTCGTCGAAATTTCTGATCGGAACCGCGCCGGGCGGACAGTCCGTCAACACCACCATTACGCTGACACCAAAAATCCTCCCATAAGGGACACGAAGGCACAGAGGAACCTGAAAACGTAGCGGTAAATAATTTGCGCATGCAAATAATGAACGTGGCGTCATAAAGTTTGCCCCGCCAGCGGCGGGGTTCACCCCTGTTTCCTGTGAGAAAGCGCCTGTTTCTAAACGGCGTCAGCGAGGTTGTTTAAAAAGGCTTATTTCTTAAAATACAAGGTTGTTTCCGTCTGATTTTCTGGCACAATGGAAGGACTATGAGAAAGAGTAAATTTTTACGGAAAACGCAGTTGCTGAAACTAATTGGTCGTCTCCCTGGAACGGTTTTTGAATATCGGGAGTGGCCAAGCCGTCAAAGCGTGTTCCCCTACTCGACCGTTGCCGTCGAGGATATCTTTTTTGCGACCCCGAAAGAACTGGCCAAAGACGGCAGTCTGGCCTGGGATCGAATCTGCAAAGAGTCGGCCGACGAGTTCCGCCAGGCACTGGACCGATCCGCTTCCCGGCTCGAACCATTTAAAATTATCATCCGAACCACGTCGCCGCAGGAGCGCCTTCACTGGATCCAGATCCACGCCGTACCGGAGGGGTTGCGCGACGGCAGCACGCTCTGGAACGGATACATGGAGAATATCACCGCGCAACACGAAGCCGAAGAAGATGCCAAACAGAAGCAGGCTCTGGTTGATGTGATTTTCGACAACCTGGAAGACCACTTTTACTTTAAAGACACCCAGGGCCGCATGCTGGGCGCGAACTCAACCTGCTTCAAGCATCATGGCTTTGAGTCCGAAGAAGAAATTCTAGGCAAAAGCGATCAGGATCTTATGCCCGGAGAGGCAGGGAAGATAGCCTGCGAAAAAGAAGCGGCCATTATGGCGGGCGGCAAGACGGTCCGTGAGCGCGAAAAATATGTGCAGGATGACGGCAGCGTCCAGTATCTGGAATCTATAAAAAGCCCTCTGCGAAGCCCGTCCGGACGCTGCATCGGGTTGGCCGGCATATCGCGCGACATCACAAATCAGGTCGTACGTGAAGAGGAGCTGGTTAAGGCCAAGCATGACGCCGAGCAGAACGCATCGTTCATCCGGGCTATTTTCGACAACCTGGAAGACCTGTTCTACTTTAAAGATCGGGACTCCCGTGTGATGGGCGGAAACAAAGCGTGGGTGAAAGCGAACAATGTAAATTCCGTCGACGATTTGATCGGGAAAACGGATATCGACATGCACCCGGCTCCGCTTGGACAACAACTATTTGACAACGAACAAAAGCAAATGGCGAACGATGAGGTCTTGCGAATCCGTGAGCGCCACACCAATAAAGACGGAACCGTTGAGTACATCGAGTCCATCAAGTGCCCGATGAAAAATGAAGAGGGCGAAGTGATCGGACTGGTCGGCATCAGTCGTTATGTGACCCAGCAGGTTGAAAATGAAAAAGCGCTGATCAAGGCGCAAGAAGAGGCGGAAACCGCCAACAAAGCAAAAAGCGCATTCTTGGCGATGATGAGCCATGAGATCCGCACGCCGATGAACGGGGTGATCGGCGCCTCCAGCCTGATGCTGGGAACCGATCTTAACGAACAGCAAGAAGAGTTTGCTCACACCATTCAGGTGAGCGGAGAAAACCTGCTGACAATCATCAACGACATTCTCGATTACTCTAAAATTGAGGCGGGTAAAATTGATCTGGAAATCATTCCGTTCGATCTTCGGAGCTGTGTTGAAGACGCATTTGACCTGTTTGTACAGGCCGCCTCTCATAAAAATCTGGAATTGCTCTGTTGTGTTGAGCCGCATGTGCCCGAATGCTTTAAAGGCGATCCGACCCGGTTGCGCCAGGTCGTTGTTAACCTGCTCGGTAACGCGATTAAATTCACAGAAGAGGGTGAAGTCAGCGTCCGGGTTTCCGTTCCCGAACAGGAAACGGATAGTGAGCGCTGCCAACTCGAGTTCTCGGTTAGCGATACGGGAATTGGAATCTCAGAAGAAGCTCAGACACGCCTCTTCCAGTCCTTCACACAGGCCGATGTCTCCGATACACGTAAATACGGCGGAACCGGACTGGGGCTGGCCATCAGCCGCCGGCTGATCGAACTCATGGGCGGCGAAGTGTGGCTGGAAAGCGAAGAAGGAGTCGGAACCACCTTCCACTTCACGGTTAACCTTCCAGTAGATGCCATGCCGACACAGAAAGCCGAACAGGCGTATACGGGCCAGCTAAAGGGCAAGCGGGTTCTCATTGTGGACGACAACGAAACAAATCGTAATATTCTCTTCGCTCAAATGAAGCAGTGGGAAGCCCTTCCCGAACTGTTCTCGCACCCCGAACTGGTGGTTGACCACCTGAAGCAAAGTCCGCCCTACGACATCATGCTGCTCGACTTCCAAATGCCGGTCATGGATGGCGCGGAACTGGCCAGAGCCATCTACAAACTGCCCGACTACCCCGCCACACCGGTTATCATTTTGAGCAGCTCCTACGAAACCATTCCTCCCCATCCGTCCATTCAGGCCCGCATGGCGAAACCGGTTAAAATGAATAAACTGCGCCAGCAAATGACAAATTTGGTCGACCACGGACGGCAGGGCGGACACGCCGAACCATCCTCTGACGAACACCTGCGGCCGAAAAAGAAGCTTCCCCTGCGCATTCTCGTTGCGGAAGACAACCCGATCAACCAGCGTGTTGTCCAGATGATGCTCCAGCGCCTCGGGTACGAAAACGCCGTCTTTGTCGAAGATGGACGGGAAGCGGTCGCGGCGGTTATCGATGCCGAATACGACCTTGTCCTGATGGACGTTCAAATGCCGCACATGAACGGTTTGGATGCCACCATGGAAATCCGCAAGCACACCGGCAAAAAAGATACTCCGTGGATTGTCGCTCTGACCGCCGGGGTCATGGCAGATGAACGGAAAAAAATTATGGAATCCGGTATGAACGAGTTTCTGGCTAAACCGGTGGCGATCAACCAGCTCGAAGCAAAACTTGAATCCGCCTACGAGATCATCAGTAGCCGCTAAGTTTTCCAACCCTTGGGAGATTTACGGCCGTATTTTCCAATCATTGGAAAAATACGTGCCCATCGCGGCTTCCGGCCTTCGCCAAGGTTTGCCGTTCCTTTCAGTCACTGCTTGAACCATTCCCGTTGGTCATTATTTGACTTTGTCAAATTATGTTTACGCTTGGCTCCAACGCGCAAGCTCAAGCCTCGCTTCGCATCGGCGGACAGGCTGCGACTCCCAAGGATTGGAAAAAAGAGTCGCCATACTATGGCTGCCAGACTTCGACGCGGACACGGCGGCGGCCCCATTGCAGGGCCTGCTGATGAGTTTTGAAAAACAGATCAATCCGCGTCGAACCCTGAATCGCTCCGCCGCGATCCTCCACCCTGCCGATTCCGTAACCCGGAATCCTCATCACCGTTCCGAACGGATAGGTTCGGGTATCCGCGGCAATCGTTCCCTTCTTGGCTTTTGCACCGGAGGCGGTGATACCTACCCGCTTCGGTTTCCCTTTATTAGGGCCGGACGAATAAACCGGCCGAAATGGCGGAATCCAGCTTCGCTCCCACCCGCAGCATTGGCCGCAGTCGCAATACCCCGTCGCCTCAATGAGTACGCTCCGGGATGGCCCCTGCGGCGGGCGAATCGAAGCACAGCCGGAAAGCAGCAAGAGCAAACCACAAAAGCAGAGAGAGAGTTTTGTGTTCATTTTTCCACCCATTGAAAAATAATGCCCAAAGTTGGCCGTTCCTTCCAGTCATTGCTCTTAAAAACACAAAGAAGTCTCTCTTCGCTACGCTCGAGCCCATCCATTGAAAACCTACAGCGCACTGCACTCCTTCCCGGATTCCGGCTTTCCAATGTTTGGAAAACCGCTATTGTGAACCCATCATGCGGTTCGGAGTTACCATAACAATCATTGCGCTAACGGCACAAATGGCCGCCGAAAGCGCTTCCCTTCCGGAGGGGCTCTGCTTCTCGACGGAGTTTCCAGCCGACCGCGTCCGGCTGCTGATCGACGAAACATGGACCGATGCCAAGGGAACGCGGCAGGTCGACCAGGAAATTTTCGACTCGGTTTTTCAAATCATTGACGATGCCGAAGAGTTCATCCTGCTCGACTTTTTTCTCGTCAACGACTTCCTCTACGAAGAAGGCCCCGGCATGCGCCCGCTCAGCCGCGAGCTAACCGACCGTCTTCTTCAAAAACGGAAACAAAACCCGGAGGTGAAAATCACCTTCATTACCGACCCGCTCAACACCGCCTACGGCTCCGTCCCGTCATCCTATTTCCAAACATTGGAAACCGCCGGCGTGCGCGTTGTCTGGACCGATCTGAATAAACTGCGCGACAGCAACCCCGTCATCTCCAAACCCTGGCGCCTGCTCGTGCGCCCGTTCGGAACCGGCCCCGCCAAAACGCTTCCTAATCCGCTCGGCGAAGGGAGCGTATCAATGCGCAGCATGCTCAAACTGCTAAATTTTAAAGCCAACCACCGCAAAGTCATCGTCACGGAAAAAAGCCTGCTGGTCGCCAGTGCCAACCCGCACAGCGCCAGCAGCGCTCACTGGAACATGGCGCTCCGTGTCGATGGCGGCGGACAGGCCGCCGCCTGCGAAGCCGAATCCGCCATCCTCAAGCTGTCCGGCGCAGAACCATTCAACCCGCAGACAGAAATGGACGGGAAACGCGACGAGGGCGGCGCGTCTACAACAAACAAATCACCCGCCCTGTCCGTTGAACTACTCACTGAGCGCAAGATTAAAGAAAAGGTGCTGGAACTGCTGAACGAAGCAGAAGCCGGCGCACGCATTGATCTGACTATGTTTTATCTGGCCGACGACGACATCCTGCACGCCCTCACCGATGCCAAAAAGCGGGATTGTAGCCTGCGGGTCATTCTCGACCCCAACAAGGATGCCTTCGGCCGCGTCAAAAACGGCATCCCCAACCGGCAGAGCGCCGAGCGGCTCGTCGAAGCGGGGATTCCGGTGCGCTGGGCCGATACGCACGGCGAGCAGTGCCACGTAAAAACCCTTTACGTTGAGCATGCCGACAAGACCGCAACCATTCTGCTCGGGTCAGCCAACTACACCCGCCGCAACCTCGACAACTTTAATGCGGAATGCGACCTCGCCTGTACCGCCCCGACCGGCCACTCAGCGATGAAACGCGCCCGCGAGACCTTTGAGCGCTGGTGGAGCAATCCGAATGACCGCACCTACACCACTGAATACAAAACCTACGAAGACACATCCGTTCTGCGAAAAATAAGCGCCCGTTTCATGGAAGCCTCCGGCCTGTCTTCCTTTTAGGCTTTTACAACTGCAATCGTGCAGGCGTGACCGTTAAGATCGACCGTTTCACCGGACACATCGTCCGTTTCGATGGATAACGCCAGGACTTCCGCTTTGATATATTCCTCATAAGCAGTAACAGCCGCCTGAACGGCTTCGTCGGACGAAACACTCAGATTGATGCGGTCGGTCACTTCAAGGCCGGAGGTTTTGCGCAGCGCCTGCACCTCTTTGACCAGCTCACGGGCAAGCCCTTCGCGAATCAAATCGTCGTCGAGTTCGAGGTCAAGCGCAACCACCAGATCGCCCTGCGCCTGTACCGCGAGGCCCTCTTTCGGCGTGTGCTCAACAAACAGATCCGCTGCTTCGATTTCCGCCGCTTCACCGTTGAGATCAATCGTGATGTTTTCTCCGTTGGCAAGTGCGTGAAGCGATGCGGCATCCAGATTGGCAACCGCCTGCCCGACCGCTTTCATCTGTTTTCCAAACTTTGGACCGAGGGCCTTGAAGTTTGCTTTGGCGCTGAGAGTTGCGAACCCGGACTCATCATCTCCGAAAACCACTTCACGGAGGTTGAGCTCTTCTTCGATAATCTCTTTCAGCTCATCGACCCGATTGAGCAAAGCGCTGTCGTGGCTGACCACGTCGAGGCGGCGCAGCGGCTGGCGGACTTTCGCATCGTTGTCTTTACGGAGCTGACGGCCCATCACAACCACATCCATCACGATACGCATCTGCTGTTCGAGTTCGGTGTTGCGAACCGCGCCTTCGGCGGTCGGGAAGTCACACAGGTGCACCGACTCCGGCATGTCGCCGGCGCGCAGGTTGGAATAAATTTCTTCCGCGATGAACGGCGTGAACGGCGCGGCGATTTTGCACAGCTCGATCAACACATGATAGAGCGTGACGTAGGCCTGCTGTTTGTCGCCGTCGTCGTCGGACTTCCAGAAACGGCGGCGCGAGCGGCGGATGTACCAGTTGGTCAAATCTTCAATGAAGGCGACGAACGGGCGAACGGCGCGCTGGAGGTCGTAGTTATCCATCGCGGCGGTGACTTCCTGACAGAGGTTGGCCAGCGAGCTTTCAATCCACTGATCGAGCAGGTTGTCGCTTTGTCCGGGTTTCGAGTCGCCCGGCTCCCATTGATCAATGTTGGCGTAGGTGATAAAGAAGCTATAGGAGTTCCAAAGCGGGATCAGCAGGTGGCGCAGGGAGTGCTTCACACCCTCTTCGGCGAAGCGCAGGCTTTCACCCTTCACAACCGGCGAGTTGATCATGTAGAGGCGGAGCGCATCGGCTCCGTACTCGTGCACAACGTGCAGCGGGTCGGGATAGTTCTTGAGGCGCTTGCTCATTTTGAGGCCGTCTTCGGCCAGCACGAGACCGTTGACGACAACGTTCTGAAAGGCGGGCTTTTTGAAGAGCGCGGTGGAGAGCACCATCAGGGTGTAAAACCAGCCGCGGGTCTGGTCGAGCCCTTCAGCGATGAACTGCGCCGGGAAGTTGCCTTCGAATTTGTCTTTGTTCTCAAAAGGATAGTGCTGCTGGGCGTACGGCATGGCGCCGGACTCGAACCAGCAGTCGAGCACTTCAGGGGTGCGCTTGTAGGTTTTGCCGTCCTTTTCGATCAGGATGTCGTCGAGTATGTGTTTATGCAGGTCTTCGACTTTCTGTCCGGACAGCTTTTCCAGCTCTTCGGCGGAGCCTATGCAGAGAATATCTTCGGGATCGTCAACGTTGATCCAGAGCGGAATACAGGAACCCCAGAAACGGTTGCGACTAATGTTCCAGTCTTTGGCGTCAGCCAACCAGTTGGCAAAGCGCTTTTCACCAACATGTCCGGGCATCCAGTGCACCTGCGCGTTGTTGGCGAGCATTTCTTCGCGCAGGTCTTCGACGCGGACGTACCACGCGTCGATGGCGCGGTAGATGAGCGGGGTGTCGGTGCGTTCACAGAAAGGATAGCTGTGCTGGATAGTGGACTGATGGATCAGTTTGCCTTCGTCCTTGAGGCGTTTGATGATCTCCTTGTCGGCGTCTTTACAAAACTGCCCTTCATAGTCCGGCACCTGCGAGGTGAATTTGCAGTCGACGTCGAGCGGCTCAACGAGCGGGATGCCGGCAGCGGTGCAGATGCGGTAGTCGTCCTCTCCGTACGCCGGGGCCATGTGCACGATTCCGGAGCCGTCTTCGGTGGAAACAAATGCATCGTTCAAAATGCGGAAGGAGTTTTCGTTGTCCTTGAAATAATCGAACAGCGGCTCGTAGGTGAGACCTTCGAGGTCAGAGCCCTTCATCGTTTTGAGGATTTCGTACTGCTCCTCTTTTTTGTAGTAGGCGCTGAGGCGCGCTTCAGCCAGTACAAACACGTCGCCGGACTCGGTATCGCGGACGGCGACGTAGTCAATGTCCGGCCCGGCGCAGATGGCGAGGTTGGACGGTAGCGTCCACGGGGTGGTCGTCCAGACCAGCGCGCAGGCGTTTTCAATTTCAAAGCCGTGCAGTTTTACGCGAACCGTGACGGACGGGTCCTGCACGTCCTGGTAGTTGCGCCCGGCTTCGAAGTTGGAAAGCGGCGTGTTGAGCTTCCAGCTGTAGGGCATGATACGGTGAGCGCGATAGATGCGGCCCTGTTTCCAAAGTTCAGAAAACACCCACCAGATGGTCTCCATAAAATCTTTGTCCATGGTTTTGTAGTCGTTGGAAAAGTCGACCCAACGGCCCATGCGGATGACGGTTTTTTCCCACTCCTCAACATAAGTGGAAACCATGGAGCGGCACTGCTCGTTGAAGACGTCGATGCCGGCTTCGACAATAGCGGGCGCGCCGGCCAGGCCGAGCGCTTCCTGTGCGAGGGCTTCAATCGGCAGGCCGTGGCAGTCCCACCCAAAACGACGCTCGACGCGATGGCCTCGCATGGTCTGATAGCGCGGAACGATATCCTTAATGGTTCCGGCCAGCAGATGGCCGTAGTGCGGCAGACCGGTGGCGAACGGAGGGCCGTCGTAAAAGACGTATTCGTTGTCCGCTGAGCGGTTTTCAATCGATTTTTTAAAGGTGTCGTTTTCCTTCCAGAAGGAAAGGATCCCCTCCTCCATCGCTGCGAAATCGACTTTGCTGGATACCGGTTTAAACATGTTCTTCTCTTTCATCAAAATGCTGGCCTGCCAACCGAAGCCTTGGCGAAGGCTGGAGCGGGAGACCGGACTCGAACCGGCGACGAACAGCTTGGGAAGCTGCCATTCTACCACTGAATTACTCCCGCATCAGAAGCGATGAAAGTAAAGAAACCATGCCGTTTTGTCTAGCCGTTTGCTGCCGGCTGGGCAAACCATTGGATTTTGACCGGACGAATGAAGGGCATATCCAAATCGAGCGCCCAGTAGGCTTTGCCGGTTATGGTGAGCGCTTTTCCTTCGAGCTCTTTCATCTGTGCGGCATTGCCGCGCACATAGCAGACTGTAATCTGATCGACATCCACATCCACCAGCTTGAACAAAAGCCCGCCCGCCGGCATCAGGATTCCGTAAAAACTCTCTTCCACGCCCTGCTCTTTTGCGGGGTCCGGAACCAGCGTTCCCGGCAGCTCCGACACCTCTGCCGCAGCGATCATCATCTGATTGATTTCCGGCTGAGTCACCGTTTTAATAATCGCAACCGCTTCTTTCGGCGCTTCTTCAACCGGCGCAGGAGAAGGTTTCACCGTAATCACGACAACCGGCTCTTTTGCGGCGACCACTTTAACCGCGTCCGGCTCAGGAGAAGGCTTCACCGTAATCACCACAACCGGCTCTTTAACCGCGCCCATGATTTCAGCGTATTTACGGCTGATCCAGACAACGGTCCCATCCGGAGGAGCAATGCGAAGCCATTTGCCGGCCTCGCCACGAACCGTTAGACGTTCACCGCGCTCCACCACACCGACCACGCCATGGTTCAGGCTCGGACCGGAGCGGATGTTGAGTCGTGCGGGCATCACCCTCCCCTCGCGGATGTAGTCGCTGTTCACCCAGACGTCCATGTTGTACGGCGGGGCCACCCCGATCCACTCCTTCTCGGAGTTGTCCTTCAGCGTCAGCAGATCCCCGGACATGACGCGGTCGAGTAAAACCGAATTGATTTCCGGCGCGGCGCGCAGACTCACGCGATCTCCGGTCACTTTCACCTTCACTTCATCAACCGCATAACTCGAAACCGCCAGTATCAGCGCAATCAAACCAATCCAATGTTTTTTCATATCAGGAATCCTCCGCTTTGCATTCACATTGACCATACGTCACCCGCCCATCCGCCCGCAACCCGAAAGAGAAGTCCCTCTTTCGGGTTGCGTTTCAGTCAACATGTGCCACAATTCGTCTCCCTTTCGGGGATGACTGGTTTCGACGGTTAAGTTGAAGCGGCAGTCGCGTGTCGAGGTTGGACTCCGGGCCTCGTTAAAAGGAGCCCAAAACAATAAATGCTGACGAAAGTTACGCACTCGCTGCCTAAATAAAGGCGCGACGTCTTTACCCTGACGCCTGTTAGGGGCTAAAGGCGACGACAACAGGCTGGTGTCAAGATCGGGTATCCGGGTGGCGACATGAGAAAATAACAGGATAATAGCGACCAATGTGGCCATGTTGACCGGCAGCTGCGGGGGCGAATCCTTAATGGTTGACTACACACGTAGACGCTGTCGTGACTCTTGGTCGGACGCGGGTTCGATTCCCGCCATCTCCACCATTTTCGGCTCTTCCCCAATGACGGGGAACGGGCAGAACTAGCCAATTGCTTTGCGGACCACGTCGGCGAGGGTTTCGGCGATGCGATTGGTCATTTCATCGGTGGGACCTTCAACCATCACACGGCACATGTGCTGCGTGCCGGAGTAGCGGATCAGCACCCGCCCCTTGTCCGCCAGCTCAGCCTCCGCTTTTGCGGTCGCTTCGAGCAGTCCGACGATTTCTTCAACCGGCGGCTTTTCTTTCACATCAATATTGATGAGGCGCTGCGGGAAAATATCCATCACGGAAGCCAGCTCGGAAAGTGGCTTGCCGGTTTCGCGCAGTATGCTCAGCAACTGAAGAGCGGCGATGATGCCGTCACCGGTAGAATGATGGTTATGGAAAATCACATGACCGGAGGCCTCGCCGCCGAGTACAGCGTCGTCTTTGAGCATTTTCTCCAGCACGTAGCGGTCTCCGACATCGGTTACAGCCACGTCGATTTCCAATTTCTTCATGGCGGCGAAGAAGCCGAAGTTGCTCATCACGGTGGCGACCACTTCGTTGTTTCTGAGCAGTCCACGCTCTTTATACTGGCGGGCGCAGATAGCAATAATCTGATCACCGGAAAGCTCGTTGCCTTTTTCGTCAACCACAATCAGGCGGTCGGCGTCGCCGTCAAAGGCCAGCCCGACCTCGGCGCCGGTCGCCAGCACTTTGGCCTTCAGGTCGTCGGTGTGCTGTGAGCCGCAGTTGTCGTTGATATTCATCCCATTCGGCGAAACATGGATGGCGCTGGCTTCGGCACCCAGCTCAGAAAAGATAATCGGAGCGACTTTGTAGGCGGCACCGTTGGCGCAATCGAGGGCGATTTTCATACCGTCGAGCGTCATACCTTCCGGGAAGGTGTTTTTACAGAAAACGATGTAGCGGCCAATGGCATCGTCGATGCGTTTGGCCTTGCCGATGTCGGACTCGGTGGAGCGGAACTCGCGCAGCTTGTGCGAGTTGATCAGCTCTTCCATCTGTTCCTCTTCGGCATCGGGAAGTTTATAACCGGTGCGCCCGAAAATCTTGATGCCGTTGTCGTGATACGGATTGTGCGAGGCGGAAATGACCACACCGGCGTCAGCGCGCATATCCTGCGTGATAAAGGCCACACCGGGCGTCGGCAGCGGACCGAGCAAAAGCACATCAACCCCGACGGAGGTGATCCCGGCAGTCAGCGCGGTTTCGAGCATGTAACCGCTCAGCCGGGTGTCCTTGCCGATCACAACGCGCGGACGGGTGCCCTTTTCGCGGTGATATTCCTTACAGACGTAAGCCAGTGCACGGCCGATCTCCAGCGCCTGCTCGGCCGTCATGTTGCCCATGTTCGCCATATCGCGAACGCCGTCTGTTCCAAAAAGTTTTCCCATTACAATCTCCTTAAATTCTGCAAATCAGCGGTCTCATCGACGATGGACTGAAGCCAGGCGGTGGCGGCGGCGCGGGCGCCGGTGCCGAGATTCTGAATGGCGGCGAGGTAGTCGCTTTTATCGGCGGCTTCGATGTCGGTCATCAAGCTGGAACTGGCCATTGTATCCACTTCATCTTTCCAATGTTTGGACAAATTAAAGGGTGCAGGCTCAGCCTGCTTCCACGCTTTGGAAACGTTTTCGGCTAATTGTTCCAAACGTTGGAAACGCTCGTTGAGAATGAGGTCGAGGTTGGCAATGGCTCCGTTGTGAACGGCTTCGTCGTATTCATCGCGGATGAAGAGCGCGCGAACGTTTTCGTACCATGCTTTGAGGGCGCGGATATTACCGATGTAGATGAGGTTGTTTTTGACGACGCGGTCGATGTCTCCGTAACGGCCGGCTTCAAACGGTGCGGTTTTTTCGGCCGATGCGGCGGGAACATGCAGCATTCCCTCTTCGAGAATGTCTTTGCGACAGATGCCGCCGGCGGCGATGACAGAGCCATAGGCGATACGGGCCGGGCCGATGAGGCCGCCCTGCCCGCCGAGAAAAACGGGTTTTTCGCCGAGCAGCACGCCGCGCGGCACGTCGCCAATGAGTGACGCGGTGGCTTTATCCTGATTGGGGGTGAAGTTGAAGTGAATGTAGGACGAACCGACTTCGGAGTGGTCTTTGCGGCTGGTGCCGCCCGCCATGAGGATGTCGCAAAAGTTGATGAGACTGCCGAGCGTGACGAACGGAAGAAGTACAGTCTGTTTAAGCCCGACGGTGTGCGCGCCGCCAGCCTGCTCTTCAAGGATGGTTCCGGCGCGCACATGCGCGCCAGGGCCCATATTGGCGCCATCAAGGAAGACCGCGCCGGAAAAAGTTCCGCCCTTGAGCTGTACACCGCGTCCAAGCTGGCAGTTTTCCATAACCACCGGCCCTTCAGCGCCGATTTGACAACCGGGTCCGATCGAAGAGTTTTCGATCCGGCAGCCGGGGTGGATCAGTGCGTCGGGTGAAATACTCATTTGAGCAGTGCTCCAATCACGATACCGATGCCGGTGAAACACAGCAGGGCCAAGGAGGTTTTAAGCTTCAGCGCGAAATCAAAAAGTTCCACCGTGGTGGTGCCGCCGGTGAAAATAAATGCCAGCACACAGAGTGCGATCAGCCCCAGCGCCCAGATCAGCCGTTTATTCATTGTGTTCCTCCTATTCAGGCAGTTGCACAAACGTGTTATAAATCCAGTCTAGCATCGATTCAAAACGCGGCTCGCCGTGCAGAGTGGTCAAATCGGAATCCTTTTTCATCCATTCGTAATCGTCGTAGCCGAGTTCGACCGCGCGGCTAAGCGCCTCAAGGGCATCCTCGATGCGTTCCATAAGCGCGAGACTGCACCCGAGGTTATACCACACCAGCGGCTCTTCGGCGCAGAGATGGCTGAGGCGTTCGTCGATCCGCAATCCTTCGGTGTAATCACCGGTGCGGGTGTAAAGATCCGCCAACGCCCGCAACACCTCGGTGTCTTCAGGAAGACGCCGGGCAATGCTCTCTAAAAATTCAAGTTCCTGTGTGTCGGCGCGTGGTTTCTCGGCGCCCTGCTCGGTTTTTTTCATGCAGAAAAATCTATTATTTAACGTTTATCAATTGGGATCACTTTGCGGGCATTGGGGCCGGTGTAGATCTGGCGCGGACGCGCAATGCGGCCTTGCGGATCTTTTTTCATTTCCATGAACTGGGCAATCCAGCCCGGCAAACGCCCGATGGCGAACATAACGGTGAACATGTTGGTCGGAATACCCATTTCGCGATAGGTTAGGCCGGTGTAGAAGTCGACATTCGGATAGAGACCGCGCTCGATGAAGTACGGATCCGCCAGTGCTTTCTCCTCGAGCTCCATGGCGATATCCAACAGCGGATCGTGTTTATTGGTTGACGCAATCACCTCTTTGCAGAGAGCCTTGGCGATCTTGGCGCGCGGGTCATACGATTTATAGACACGATGACCGAAGCCCATCAAACGAAACGGACTGCGTTTATTTTTCGCCTTTTCAATCACTTTATCGATATCGCCGCCTTCAGCCTGGATGCCTTCGAGCATTTCGATCACGTGCTGATTGGCCCCGCCGTGCAGCGGCCCCCACAGGGCGCAGATGCCGGCCGAGATCGATGCGTAGAGGTTGGCACCGGAGCTGCCGACAGCCCGAACCACTGAGGCGGAACAATTCTGCTCATGGTCGGCGTGAATGATCAGGAGCTTGTTCAGCGCAGACACCATGGTCTGGTTATACGGGTTTTCGATAACCGGCGAATTAAACATCATGTTCAAGAAGTTTTCGCAGTATTTCAGGTCGTGCTGCGGATAAACCGCCGGATCACCGATCGATTTTTTATACGAAAACGCGGCAATCGTGCGCAGCTTGGAGAGGAGACGGGTCACCGTCATATCCAGATCCTCTTTGTGGTTTTCGCCCAGCTCCGGATAAAAGGAGGAAAGCGAAACGGCCATAGCCGACAGAACCGCCATCGGGTGCGAATGCTCCGGATAGTGACTGAAAAATTCCCGCATATCCTCATGGATCATAGAATGTTTATTCAGCAGGTCGCTGTAACGCGCCTTCTGCTCGGCGGTCGGCAAAGAACCGTGAATCAGCAGATAAGCCACTTCAACAAACTCACAGTTTTCAGCCAGATCATCCACATCATACCCGCGATAGCGCAAAATTCCTTTTTCGCCATCAATAAAGGTGACGTCGCTGGAGCAGCTTCCCGTGTTCATAAACCCAGGGTCGTAGGTGATCAGCCCGGTTTCTTTACGCAATGCACCAATATCGAGAGCTTTTTCGCCTTCGGTTCCTTCGTAAAGAGGACACGCCATGGTCTGATCACCGATCTGAATATCTGCGCGGCCGATTTTTTCCATTTTTGACATACCTAATCCTCTTTAAAATTGAAGCCGCACAGTCTATTGGCACGACTCTCTCATTATCAATGAAAAAACCCAAATTCCCCATGATTTCGGTATAACTCGAGGTTATTCAACCGTCACACTCTTGGCCAGATTGCGCGGTTTGTCGATATCCGTTCCACGAGCACGGGCAGCATAGTAGGCCAAAAGCTGCAACGCCGCCACATTAACCATGGGAGAAAATTCGTCGCGCACCTCCGGCACATAGATCACATCATCGGAAAGCTTACACAGCTCGGTGTCGCCTTCTGTCGCCACCGCGATAATCCGACCGCTACGCGCCTCGACCTCTTTCACATTGGAAAGCATCTTCTCATACACCTCATCGGCGGTTTTCGTGCAGATGCAAATCACCGGCAAGGACTCATTGATCAGCGCGATGGGACCGTGCTTCATTTCACCGGCGGCATAGCCTTCGGCGTGCTGATAGGAAATTTCCTTATTTTTAAGCGCACCTTCCAACGCGGTGGGATAATTAAAGCGGCGACCGATATAGAGCGAGCTGGGTCCGTCGTGGTGTTTTTCCCCGATTTTCCGGATGTCGTCCTTTTGCTGAATCACGTAATGCACCGCATCCGGAATCTCCTGCAGATCATCCAGGTAGGATTTCAACTGCTCCGGTGTCAGATCGCCCCGCGCTGTGGCAATACAGAGCGCCAACAGCGCAAAGGCCATCTGCTGGGCGGTGTAGGCCTTCGTGGATGCCACCCCGATTTCAGGTCCGCAGTCGGTGAAAAACACCGAATCACTCTCCCGCACAACCGAAGACCCCTCCACATTACAGATCGCAAAAATTTTGCAGCCCCACTCTTTCGCCATGCGGATTGACGCCAGCGTGTCGGCGGTTTCGCCGGACTGCGATACCGGAATAATTAAGGTGCCGGGATCGATTTTCGGGTCGCGATACCGGAATTCACTGGCCAGGTCGGTTTCGACAGCGATGCCGGTGAGGTTTTCGATCAGCAGTTTGCCGTACATCCCCGCATGATAGGCCGTGCCGCAGGAAACAATCATAATGCGGTTCAGCTTGCGAAAATAATTTTCACTCAGGCCGGCCGGCGGCTGAATGGTTCCTTCTGCTGACACGTGCTTTGTGAGCAGTGCGCGCAAAATCCGCGGCTGTTCATGGATCTCCTTAAGCATGAACGTTTCGAAGCCGGAGTGTTCAGCCGCCTCGGCCTCAAAGGTAATCTCTTTCACCTCCGGCACCACCGGTTGCCCGTCGATGGTGCACACCTCCACCCCGTCCGCCTTCAACACCGCCATCTCACCGTCATTAAGGTAAATAGCCCGGGAAATACGATTGATGATGGCCGGCACATCGCTGGCAATGAAATTTTCGTTCTCGCCCAGCCCGATAATCAGCGGACTGCCGAGGCGGGCGCAATAAACCGATTGGGGCTCATCACGAAACAAAACGCCCAGGGCGTAGGCCCCGCGCAGCTTTTTGAGAGTCAGGCGAAGCGCTTCAGCCGGAGACATCGCACCGTCCGCAAGGGCCTGCTCAATCAGATGCGGAATCACCTCCGTATCGGTTTCAGAAAGGAATGTGTGGCCCTGGGCCATGAGCTCATCGCGCAGCTCAGAGTAATTTTCGATGATTCCGTTATGCACAACGGAAATGGTTCCATCTGAGCTGAAATGCGGATGTGAGTTGGCCCGTGACGGCACACCATGAGTCGCCCAGCGGGTGTGGCCTATCCCGCAAACACCCTCCAACGGATTGGCTTCCAGAAGTTTCTCGAGATTGACCAGACGTCCGACCTCCTTATCCGACACTATTTTCCCGCCGCAAACCACTGCGATTCCGGCGGAATCATAACCGCGATATTCGAGCCGCTTCAGCCCGTCGATCAAAATGGGGGCGGCCTGTTTGCTTCCGATATATCCAACGACTCCGCACATAATCTAAAAACTCCTGAAAACCGGTTGAAAAGATGGGGCATTGTGCCTATCCACCCCGCATTTCGCAACCCCAACTTATCGTAGAAAAAAGTTGCACGCCGAATGGTTTTCCTGTTTTATCCCCACTTCGCAGAACAAATGAGGAAACCGATTTATGGCTAAAACAAGCAGTGTTGCTAAAAACGAGAAACGCATAAAGCTCTCAAACAAGTACTACGCCAAGCGTATGGAGCTCAAAGCAATTATTCTCAACCCGGAAAACAGTTACGAAGTTCAGCAGGAGGCCTACGCCAAACTGCGCAAACTTCCGCGCGACGCCAACCCCGCACGCGTGATGAACCGTTGCCGTGTCACCGGTCGTCCGCGTGCTGTGTACCGCAAGTTTGGACTCTCGCGCATTACCCTGCGCGAAATGGCATCCGAGGGTCTGATCCCCGGCATGACCAAAGCCAGCTGGTAAGCGACGCTTCCGGTTTAACAAACACTCTCTGGAAACAGAGGGTGTTTTTTTGTGTCGTGACATAATGCGTAATGAGTAATACGTAATCGGGGAAATGGCAGAAACAGAATTTGTTTTCCAGTTGCGAATTGTTCAGGGGGGGGCAAGGCAGGCGGGACGCCTGCGATACGTACCGCAGGCGTCCCGCCTGCAAAAACCTGAAACCGAACTGAAGTCGGTATTACCCATTGCGTATTACGCGCCCACAAAAAAACCGGCTCCTTTCAGAACCGGTTTTGCAAAACAGAGAAACTCTGCTTAGGCCTTTTTGATCGCGCCGGAGCGGATCGCTTTGACTGAAACCCATACGCGCTTAATGGCACCGTTTTCATCACGAACACGGATGCGCTGCAGGTTGGGCTTAAACTTACGTTTGGTGGAGCTCGTCACATGAAGACCAATTCCGCCCTTCATCTTGGACAAACCTTTACGAACGATCCGGCGACCCGAAGTCGTTCCCTTACCAGTTACTGCACATTTAGCCATAATTCTTACCTCACAAATTAGTTCAAAAGAGGGCGTAATTTACGCACCACCCCTCTGCTTGGCAAGCGCAATATCAGACCAATTCCGCGAAGACCGCGTCGCTCACGAACAGCGCATCCCCCGAAAGCCACACACGCCGCCCCTCGATCACCAGCAAACCCGCTTTTTCCAATGCTTGGAAGGTTTCCTGCTGTTTTTTCCAAACCTTGGAAGAAACCTCCACGCCATCGAGCAGGCGCAACCCCATCACCAGCGTTTCGCGCTCCTTGGCGTCCGAATCGAGCGTCTCCTCGAACTCGCGGCGCGGGCCATTGGTGCAATAATCATCCAGATCGGAAACATTCGCCCAACGGGTTCCCTGCCAGTGCGAATGGGCGGCGGGGCCGCACCCGATGTATTCACCCCCCGTCCAATAGAGTAAATTGTGGCGGCACTCAAAGCCAGGCTTGGCAAAGTTGGAAATTTCATAGTGAACGAATCCGGCATCCGCAAGCCGTTTGCGAATATGGTCATACATCTCGCGCTCCAGCTCTTCGTCGAGCCGGACCGGGTTGCGCTCGGCGAGCGGGGTGCCCTCCTCGTACATTAGATTATAAATCGCGATATGCTCCGGCCCGAGTTCCAGCGCACGGGTCAGATCGGCATCGAGCATCGCCAGCGTCTGGCCCGGTGTGCCGAACATCAGATCGATACTGATGTTATCGAAGCCCGCCGCGCGCGCCATTCGGAACGCCGTCTCCGCCTGCTCAGCCGAATGGATGCGCCCCAGCGTTTCCAAACATTGGAAATCGAAGGATTGCACACCAATCGACAGACGGTTCAAGCCGCTTTTCCTTAACAAAGAAAGCTTCGCCTCGTCGACCGTTCCCGGATTTGCCTCCACCGAAAATTCCTGTGGGTTGAATTTCCCAAAGATTGGAAAAAATTCGGCGAGAGTTTGGAAGTCCGGAGCGGTGGGGGTGCCGCCGCCGATAAAAATTGTCTCCGGCGAAAAATCCGGCGGCAGACTGTTGAGCTCTTTTTCCAATGCTTGGAAAAATTGCGCCTGCTTCTTCCGATCATTCGAAACTTCGGAATAGAAGGCGCAGTAGTCGCACTTGCGCACGCAAAACGGAATATGGATGTACAGACCGGACATGATTGCCGATTGTAGATTACCGATTGTCGTTTTACACTCACAGCGTGAAAAAAATACGACTGGATCAATTACTCGTTGAAAAAGGGCTGGCGGAAAGCCGGGAAAAGGCCAAACGGCTGATTCTGGCCGGACAGGTTCTAGTCGACGGACACCCCTCCCCTAAACCGGGCCATCCCGTCGCCCCCGACCACAAAATCGTGCTTAAAGAAGCCGAGCGGTTCGTGAGCCGCGGCGGCACCAAACTCGAAGAAGCCATGGAGGCATTCGAGTTAGATCTAACCGGAAAGGTCTGCATGGATATCGGTTCATCTACAGGGGGATTTACCGACTGTATGCTTCAGCACGGAGCGGACAACGTGTACGCCGTGGATGTCGGCAAAGGTCAGCTGCACTGGAAGCTGCGCGAGGATGACCGCGTCATCGTCATGGAAGGCGTTAACGCCCGCTATCTGACCCCGGATGACATTCCTGAACCGGCAGACTTTGCCTCGATCGACACCTCATTCATTTCGCTGACGAAGATCCTGCCGGCCGTCCAGAGTCTGCTGAAACCGGGCGGCGAGATCGTCTCGCTGATTAAACCGCAATTTGAGGCGGGCAAGGAGGCAGTGGATAAAGGGCGCGGAGTCATCACTGATCCGGCGATTCACGACGAGGTGGTTTCCATGATTCGAAACTTCGGCACCCAGGAGCTCGGCCTCGAGTGGCTCGGACTGACCACATCCCCGATTAAAGGCCCAAAGGGCAACATTGAGTTTCTGGCCCATTGGAAAAAGTAACGCTTGCCATTTTTCGGAGCCTGCTTACAATGCCGCACTTTGTTTTAAACGGGGTGTAGCTCAGCCTGGTAGAGCGCTACGTTCGGGACGTAGAAGTCGCATGTTCGAATCATGTCACCCCGACCACTTAACTCCTTGGCCTTCAGTGCTTTGGAGTTTTTTCTTTTTCTGATTTTTCTCTGACTCGCGGGAAGTGTGGCAAAAGTGTGGCTTTGCCCCGTTTGATTTCCCGCCTTGTAGCAAAAC
>JACNKZ010000025.1 GCA_014381785.1 Kiritimatiellota bacterium | reverse complement strand
GGCCGGACACCTTTTTCTATGACGAAATGAAGAAGACCCCGGGGCTGGTGGCAAAGATGCTGGGACGTCAGTTTTATAGTCCGCATGTTTACCGGAAACTGAAGCGGTTGATCCAGGACACAAAACCGGATGTGGTCTATGTGCTGCACTTTCTAAAACGGCTTTCCCCCTCCATTCTGGATGCCTGTCATCATTGCCGTGTGCCGGTTGTGGTGCGGCTTTCTGATTTTGGACTAATTTGCGCCAACAACATTTTTTTCCGGGACGGGAAAATCTGTCAGCTCTGTGAGAAAAATCAAATACACGGTTTAAAATACAGGTGTGTGAAGGGGTCTCTTTTTGCCAGCGCGGTTCGCTATCTGGCGCATCGTTTTCATGAAACACGAGGGGTCTTTAAGAAAATTGATACGTTGGTCTGTCCATCAAATTTCATGACGGCAGTTTTCAGCCGAAACTCACACTTCGGCAAAATTCCCGTCTGTCATCTGCCGACCTTTACCGACTTTTCTGTTTTTGATGCACAAAAAGGTCGCCCGTCCTTTGGAGAGAGATCAAGTCAGCCGTATGGAATCTATCAGGGTCGTCTCGAATTTGAGAAGGGGGTTGACCTGATTGTCGACGCGCTAAAAATTCTGCGGCAACGCGACGTGAATCTTGGATTCAAGTTTATCGGCAAATCCAATGATCCGGCTTATGAGGAGAAGCTGAAATTCATGGTGGCAGAGGCCGGACTGGAAAATGTAGAGTTTTGCGGTTTTTTGGATAAGGAAAAATTGTTCGGGTTGATGCGCCATGCGCTCGTTTCGGTTGTGCCGTCGCGGTGGGTTGATAACATGCCCAACAGCCTGATTGAAAGCCAGGCCACGGGGTTGCCCGTGGTGGCTCCCGATCAGGGTTGTTTCCCTGAGTTGATTGCCGATCAGGTTAACGGGGCGTTGTTTGAATCGGATAATGCAAGCGATCTGGCGAAGCAGATCGAAACGGTGATTTCTGATGAGATGAAGTGGGAACAGATGAGCCGGCAGGCTGAAAAGTGGGTAAGAGACTATTGCTCAGCGGACAAGCATTATATCCGCTTAATGGAAATCTTGACTGCGGCGGTTGAGCACGGGAGAGAGGCAGACGTTGGGAAGTAACGGGGTGTTGCCAAGTAATGAGGGTTACTCGGCATTTAATTTTCAAAAAGAAAGATGAGTTTTTTGCAGAGTTTAATGGGGATGTTTTCACAACCGCTCGCAAGCTCACTAGAGTAAATAGCCGAGGAATAGAGAGCCAACGGGTCAGAACGCTTTTCTCATCATTTTTTAGACGGGATAACAGGATGGCTGGGATGGGAGGAAAGAGTTTGGTTCCTAAAACCCAACGCCGATCTCCCGTGCTCTGCCTCACTCGGCTGTTCCTCTAGCGTCGCGGTTGTAAAAAATATTCCATCTGCGGGAATTGGTTGTTTAATCTTCGGATAAAAGGTCAGATGCTCGGTTTGATGATTTGAACGAATTTAACGAGCGGCTAAGCCGCGTTTCAACGAGCCCTTTCAGGGCGTTTCAACGGAGAGAATGATTATGAAAAAAATATATATAGCAGGGTGCGGGGGAATGCTGGGCGAGGCGTTCCATAAACAGTTCGGGTCTGATTTTGAGCTGAAGTGTACGGATATTGATGTGAATGACACCTGGCTTTCCTATATGGATTTCCGTGATTTTGACGCCTACCGCAAAGATGTGCTCGATTTTAATCCCGACTACCTTTTCCATCTCGGAGCCTTCACCGACTTGGAGTTCTGCGAAGAACACGCCGATGAAACCTATGTGACGAACACGCTTTCAGTCGAAAATGCCTGTCACATTGCCAATGAGCTGGACATCCCGATGCTCTACATTAGCACGGCGGGTATTTATGACGGCGGCAAAGAGCTTTATGATGACTGGGATCTTCCGAATCCGCTGGGACACTACGCCCGTTCAAAATATGCCGGGGAGTTGTATGTGAAAGAGAATGTGCGCCGTCACCTGATTTGCCGCGCCGGCTGGATGATGGGCGCCGGGCCGAAGAAGGATAAAAAGTTTGTTCAGAAAATCATGCAGCAGCTCAAGGATGGTAAAAAAGAGCTGTTTGTGGTGGACGATAAACTCGGAACCCCGACCTACACGCACGATTTCGCGCGCAACGTGAAGTTACTGTTCGAGAAGGAGTTCTGGGGCCTTTACAACATGGTTTGCGGCGGAGAGACCGGCCGCTTTGAAGTGGCGGCGGAGATGATCAAACTTCTGGGCCTTGAAAGTAAAGTCAAGGTGACGCCGGTTTCTTCCGACTATTTTAAAAAGGAATATTATGCAGAGCGTCCGCCGTCCGAACGACTGGTGAACCGCAAGCTAAACCTGCGCGGCCTCAACATCATGCGCGATTGGAAAGTCTCTCTGAAAGAATACCTCGAAGAGTATTATCAGAATTATCTATAGCCGAGTCATAGAAACCTTTTTACCACCCGCTGACGCCCACCGTCGCATGAAGCTGAAACTGCGGAGGACAAGGTGGTGGTTAAGCTAGAGGGGGCCCGCCTGCGGTGAGCACAGTCGAGCCGAGGGGAGAGTTTATACCACTAATTGAACACTAATCTACCGGCGACGCAATGAGCTGCCGGGATGTATTTATTCAGGTAGCAGGTGCATCTGGGTAATCCCCAGATGAGGAATAAACGATGCGGCTGTTCAGCCGCAGCCCTTCACGGAAGGGTTTGATTGTGCACAGAGATTCCAAATACAAACGGGTTTGCATTTGGAATCTCTGTACTCAATCTGGTTCGTTTATTCCCTCTTCCAACGGCGGAGAATCAGGGGCTTCGATTAGAAGCCTTTTGCTTAAATGAGACATACCTTGCCGCTGCCCACCTGTCGCGCCGTAGCCTCGGCGAAGGAGGATTGGCAGAGCGGAAAAATTAGTGGAGATTAGTGGTCAGATAGAAGTTGTTTGTTGTTGGTTGTTTGGGGTGGCAATTTTTTCCGTGTTTTCAGTGTGTTCTGTGGTAAATCTCTTGCACTTGTTTTTGTTGTTCTCTGTCTTACTCGGGGTTCCTCTAACGAGCCGCGCGAGTGGTTGTAAAAACTCTTGATCCCATTGGAAAGTAAATAAATGAACGAGAAAAAGATGCGCATCGCAGTTTTTGGAATTCGCAATATGCCGCCCAGCACGGGTTCGGCAGGCGAAGATAAGTTTGCCAGCGAGCTGTATCCGCGGCTGGTTGAGCGCGGACATGAACTGACCGCCTATCTGCGGGTGTATGAAAAACCGTTCCCGGAGCTTCAGGAATATAAAGGCGTTAAGCTGATTTATATCAAGACCACGCGCAGAAGCGGATTCGATACGCTGCTCCACTCGGCCAAGGTGACTTGGCACATTATCCGACACAATACCGGCAAGGTGATTCACGTTCACAACGGCGGGAACAGCATCTGGGCGCTTCCGTTGCGTCTGTGCGGGAAGCGGGTTTTTATCGGTCAGGACGGGGTGGATTGGAAGCGGGAGAAATGGCCCTGGTACGCTAAGCTCTATCTGTATATCTCAGCCATGATCACCGCTTATGTTCCCAATGACGTGATCATAGACAACATCTTCTCCAAAGAGTTTTTTGAGAAACGCTTCAAGAAGAAGTTTTCCTTTATTCCTTATGGCAGCGAGGTTCCGGACGTTGCGGAGGACGATGCGATTCTGAAAAAGCTGGGCATTGAGCCCGGTGAATATTTTCTGTTTGTAGGACGGTTCATTCCGGACAAAGGACTTCACTATTTGATCCCTGCTTTTGAGAAGGTTTCAACAAACAAAAAACTGGTGCTGGTCGGCGGTTCCCCGAATCCTTCGGAATACGAAGTGGAAATTCAGAAAACAAGCGACGACCGGATACTCTTTCCCGGATATGTCTATGGAGACGATACCGTTCGCCTGATGAAAAACGCCTATGCCTATATCCAGCCATCGGATGTGGAAGGGCTTTCCCCGGTGATTCTCATGGTCATGGGGCTCGGAACTCCGCTCATTTGCAGTGATATCCGCGAAAACATCTATATTGCTGAGGAATATGCGGGGGCATTTAAGAAGGGCGATGTCGAGGATCTGAGTGCTCAGTTGGGGTTTGCGCTGGAACATCCGGATCTGATTCGTCAGCGCGCAGAGGCAGGCGCTCTTTCCATCCGAGAGCGGTTTAACTGGGAAACGATAACCGATCAGCATATAAAGCTTTTTTCAGGAAAAAGGAGCTCGCGATGAGAAAAGGAATTATTTTGGCGGGGGGAAGTGGGACACGATTGCATCCATTGACGCGGGTGGTCAGCAAGCAGTTGCTTCCCGTCTATGACAAACCGATGATCTATTACCCTTTGTCAGTGCTTATGCTGGCGGGGATTCGCGAGATTCTGATTATCAGCACGCCCCACGATCTGCCGATGTTTCGTGAGTTGCTTGGTAGTGGAGAGCAGTGGGGGCTTTCGTTTAGCTATGCAGAACAACCGAAGCCAGAGGGTCTCGCGCAGGCTTTTTTGATTGGCGAAAAATTCATCAATGGAGATCCGAGTTGTCTGGTACTAGGCGATAACATTTTCTACGGACACGGATTTAGCGGAATGCTCAAAAATGCCGACGATCGCGTCGAGGGAGGCACCGTTTTTGCCTATCCGGTGCTTGACCCTGAGCGCTATGGGGTGGTGGATTTCGATGGAACCGGAAAGGCTCTTTCCATTGAAGAAAAACCCGCCAAACCCAAATCGCATTATGCGGTTCCGGGACTTTATTTCTATGACAACCGGGTCGTTGATTTTGTCAAAGAGCAGAAACCCTCGTCGCGTGGAGAACTGGAGATCACCTGTCTGAACCAACGCTATCTTGAAATGGGCGAGCTGAATGTCGAAACCCTCGGACGCGGATTTGCCTGGCTGGACACGGGTACACACGATTCATTGCTGGAAGCGGGGGCGTTCGTTGAAACACTTGAAAAACGGCAGGGGCTCAAGATTAGCTGTGTCGAAGAAATTGCATGGCGCAAAGGATTCATTGATTCCGCCCAAATGGAAAAACTGGGGCAAGAGTTATCGAAGAACGGGTATGGGGAGTATCTCCTCCGGCTACTCGCCGAGCAGTAGATTGTGAGAAGCAAGAAAAGAAGTTTGACCACTAATTCACACTAATTTGCCAGCGACGCAATAGGCTGCCGGGAGGTATGGTTCAGGTAGCAGTAGCATCTGCCTAATCGGCAGATAAAAAAGAAATAAACGGAGTTTCGTTTCACGAAACAGCCCTTCACGGAAGGGCTTGATTTAAAGCAGAGCGTTCAAACACGAACAAGCTCGTGTTTGGACTCTCTACTTTAAATCTCCCCCGTTTATTTCTTTCAAACAGCAGCTCGGCGGCTTCGATTAAAGGAAGTTAAATAAAATGGAAGTTGTAAGTTTAGAAATTAAAGACGTAAAACTCGTGAAACCCCGCATCTTTAAAGACGACCGGGGGTTCTTTTTGCAGACCTATCACCAGAAGCAGTATCAGGATGCGGGAATTCCGTCCGTGTTTGTGCAGGACAACTGGTCGCATTCCTCAAAAGGGGTTTTGCGCGGGTTGCATTACCAGTTAAAAAATCCGCAGGCAAAGCTGGTGTCTGTCCTTCGCGGCGAGGTCTTTGATGTGGTGGCCGATATTCGGAAAGGGTCTCCGACGTTTGGGAAATGGGTCGCAGAACGGTTGTCCGCAGAGAATGGTCATCAGCTTTATGTGCCCGAAGGGCTCGCTCACGGGTTTCTTGTTTTAAGTGATGAGGTGGACTTCCTCTATAAATGCTCCGATTTCTATACGCCGGGTGATGAATACGGCGTTCGTTGGGACGATCCGGAAGTCGGAATCCAGTGGCCAGAGTGTGGCAATCCTATTTTGGCTCAAAAAGATAGGAATGCCCCGTTTTTGAAAGATGTGCAGGTGGAGAATCTTCCGGAGTTTTGCAATGAGTAATCTCTTGGTGATTGGAAATAAGGGGCAGTTGGGAACGGATTGCATGTCGGTTTTTGGAGAGGAGGCTCTCGGTATTGACCTGCCAGAAATCGATATTTCAGATCGGTTCCAATGTTTGGAAAAACTGAATGAGCTGAGGCCGGAGGTGATTGTCAACTGTGCCGCTTATACAGCGGTGGACGCCTGCGAGAGCGATCCGTCTTGCTGGCGGGCGAACGCAGACGGGCCGAAGCATCTGGCGGAGTGGACGGCGGATAACAACGCGTTTCTGGCTCATATTTCGACCGATTATGTATTCAGCGGTGATAAGCCGCTTTTCCAATCCTTGGAAGAATCGGAGGCTCCGAACCCAGTTTCGGAATACGGACGTTCCAAGCTCGCCGGAGAACGGGCGGTGCTGGAGAGCGGCGCGGATGTCGCGATTCTGCGTACGGCGTGGCTCTACGGGGCGCATGGGAAAAATTTTCTGAAGACGATGTTAAGACTGACGCTTCAGAATCCGCAAAAAGAGTTCAAGGTAGTGTCCGATCAGTACGGTTCGCCGACCTGGTCCTATACGCTGGCTCGGCAGATAAAAGCGGTGGTCGATCAACGAGCGACGGGGATATTTCACGCCTCCTCAGAGGGATTTTGTTCCTGGTATGATCTGGCTTGCGCGTTTCTGGATGAGATGGGGGTGGCGCATCATTTTATCCCCTGTTCAACGGAAGAGTTTCCAACCCCGACAAAGCGGCCGGCCAACTCGATTTTGGAAAACTCCGAACTTAAGAAAAATAATTTAAATGTTTCCAAACATTGGAAAACAGAATTGGAAATGTTTGTAAAAGCCCATCGTGAGGAGTTGTTGGACGAAGCACTGGCGTTGATAAACTAAGATTTTTTTACAACCGCTGACCGCAGCCCTGCGCGCAGGGCTAGGTTTAAAGCAGACCGCTTGTTCCTTTCCGGACGTTCTCGGGATCCCTCTGACTTCCTCTAACGACCATCGGGAGTGGTTGTAAAAATCTTTTCGGTTGTGCGAATTAGCGGTTCTCATGAACGATTTCAACGAGCGGCTTGGCCGCCTTTAAACGGAGTAAACCATGAAAAAAGTACTTGTAACCGGCGGTGCCGGATTTATTGGATCAGCGGTTTGTCGCTATCTGGTTCAGGAGAAGGGTGTTCAGGTTCTGAACGTCGATAAATTGACCTATGCAGGGAATACCGAATCTCTAAAGGAGATTGCGGACAGCCCGCTCTACCGCTTTGAGCAGGCAGACATCTGTGACCGGCAGAAAATCGCGGCGCTCTTTGCCGACTTTCAGCCAGATGCAGTGATGCATTTGGCGGCGGAATCGCATGTGGACAGATCCATTGACGGTCCATCAGCGTTTATTGAGACCAACATCGTCGGCACCTACAGCATGCTCGAAGCGGCGCGAGAGTATTGGGCATCTCTCCCCAAAAATGCGGAGCAAAGGAATCAGTCTTCGGACCTCCGTCCTCTGTCCTCTGATTTCCGCTTTCATCACATTTCAACGGATGAGGTCTACGGCTCGCTGGGCGACGAAGGGTTGTTTGAGGAAACCACGCCGTATGACCCTCGCTCTCCGTACTCCGCCAGTAAGGCTTCAAGTGATCATCTAGTGATGGCGTGGCATCACACCTACGGACTGCCGGTTGTGATCACAAACTGCTCCAATAATTACGGCCCGTATCATTTTCCCGAAAAGCTAATTCCCTTGGTGATCCTCAATGCGTTGGATGAAAAACCGCTTCCGATCTATGGGAAGGGGGATCAGATTCGCGACTGGCTTTATGTGGAAGATCACGCCCGAGCACTGGTGACGGCTGTCGAAATGGGTGTTCCAGGCGAGACCTATAATGTGGGTGGACGCAACGAGCGGACGAATTTGGAAGTGGTCCAAACCATCTGTGATATTTTGGACGAACTCGCACCCTTGTCTCAGAGATCAAAAGTCAAAGATCAGAAGTCAGAGTCGCTGTCCTCTGATCTCTGTCCTCCGACCTCTGATGCACCGAAGGAAATCCAGTCCTATAAGGACTTGATTACCTTCGTTGCCGATCGCCCCGGTCACGACATGCGTTACGCAATTGATGCCTCAAAGCTTGAAAACGAGCTCGGCTGGAAGGCGCAGGAAGATTTTGACAGCGGTATTCGAAAGACCGTTCAGTGGTATCTCGACAACGAATGGTGGTGGCTGCCGATTAGAGAGAAGAAATACACAGGGGAACGTTTAGGGATGGGGTAAGACGTCCACGTGGAAAATCTGAGGTGATCAAAATTTTTGATCGGTTCAGGATTAGGTTCTCAATGGCGGAACAGTCTGTAAAAAATGTCACCCCGCAAGTCACCCCGCAAGTCAGAGCTTTGGCGGAAGTTGTGGTCGGCGAGCTCTCTCCCGGGACACCGCCTTACACTTTTCCAAGCATTGGAAAAAATAATTTCTTCGGCATATCGTTTTGCCAAGCGAGGTGGTCAAAACGTTTGACTGGTTCAGGTGTGGTCGAAATTTTCGACCGGCTCGAAAAAGTTTCTCAGATTCGGATCGCGAAAAGGGAAAGACCGGATGCTTTTGTTCCTCAGAACCCAGAGCTGGTGAAGTACGCTCCGCTGACTCCACTGGCTAAAGAGGCAGAGGGCCGCAGGAAGAAGCCCAATTCACCAGAGAGCTAGAGAACCCTATTCGTCGTGTAGACGAGAGATGTCAACTTGTTCCTTTATGTCTAATCTAAAAAAAGTTTCATCTTGGTATTTTAGAGCGATTATCATCATCGGGCTGTTGCTTTTTGTGGCGATTCATCTTTTTTATGATCCATATAGGGCGGTTAATTCTATCGCATCGTCGACAGAGGCGCGTGTTCTGCAGGCTGGTGATCCTGAAGTACGTCTGGCTGTTTTATCCGATGTGACGCCTGGAACAGACTATCGGGTTGCTGCTCGGGTCGAATGGGACTCAGTTGTGGAGGGATCTCCTGCCTACAAATGTGCACGGGTTATTTTTGCGAGTTTTGATAAAAAGGGGCACTGGATTCCCTCTCATCATGTGTTGTGTTGGTTTATCGGCTCGGGGCAGGGTCATTTTGAATCAATTTTTTCTGTTCCTGATTCTGCTGCTTCGACTCGATTGGTGTTTCAGCATCTGGGGAAAGCAGGCTCTTTCCAGCTGGATCAGTTTTCGCTGGAGCAGGTGAAAATCAAAAGATCAGCACCGGCAATCTTTAGGGCACTACGGGTTATATGGGCCGTCATGGCTATATGGGTAGCATGGTATTTCCGGTTATGGAATCGGCTTTCCGGGCTTGCAGTAATTTTGGTGGCTGGATTGATTGCGATAGGAATGTTGCTTCCAAGCCCTGTTTTAAATGAAGTGCGTGACGATGTGGATGATTTTTTGCGTCCGGTAACGATAGCTTCATTACCTTCCTCTATTAGCAATCAAGTGACGGCCATTGACCGCGATACTCTTAAAGAAGCTGTGGAGGTTATTCGGACCGAACGAGTTTTCATTGCGGACTGGTTTCGGGGTCTTGATCTTCACAGGTTGGGGCATGCGGGGCTTTTTCTTCTGCTGGGCGCAACGTGTGGCGTTTGTTTCAACGTTCATTCGAATGGTTGGATCTACGTTCTTCGGATTTTTGTGGGCGGGATGGGTTATGCTCTGGCCGCAGAGTTGTTGCAGGTGACGGAGTTGACAAGAACAGTTCGAGCCTCTGATTTTGGCGTTAATGCGCTTGGTTGGCTGGTGGGGCTGATCGTTGTCGGGTTAATGATCCGCCGGCCTCCGTCGAAGACGGCTTGAAAGAAACTGTGGAGTGATTCCAGAAAGAGAAGAATGTTGACCACTAATTTTCACTAATTTGCCAGCGACGCAAAGCTGCTGGGAAGTATGATTCAGTAGCGGTAGTATTGGTCTAATCGGCCAATGAGGAATAAACGATGTGGTCGTAGACCACAGCCCTGCGCGCAGGGCTTGATTGGGCATAGAGATTTCAAATACAAACGAGTTCGAATTTTGAATCTTTAAGCTCAATCAGTTCCGTTTATTCCCGCCCCCGACGGCGGAACAGAGATCTTCGATTAGAAGAGATCCCGTCGCTTATAAATTGAAGAGAGATACCTTACCGCCACCCTATTGCTGTAGCGGAAAAATTAGTGAAGATGAGTGGTCTGAAATCTTAACTACGGATTGGTCCGTAGTGTCTGCCTTCGGCGGGTGCGTGAATTTACGTGATTAGCGGTTAAGATCCTCTCTGGTTTGTGTTTAACTCAAGTTTGGTTTTATCAAAAAAAAGGAACTGATTATGAAGAAGTTAATGGTAACGGGGGGGCTTGCCCCGTGAAATATTCTGAATTCCATTTGTCGGATTTCTCCGGTGCGCTTCTTTTACTTTATGCTGTTTCCGTGACGGGGCTTTAATTTCACAGGGGGAAGGCTTTATCTGTTTAGTGACGTTTAATCGAGGAGAGTTAAAACAATGAAGAAACTTATGGTAACGGGGGGGCTGGGTTTTATTGGATCCTATTTTGTAGATCTCGCATTAAAACGTGGATATCACGTGATTAATGTCGATAAGAAGACCTATGCGGCGCGCGATGATGTCGATTTCCATAACCGCAAGCATTACGAGTTCATCGAAGAAGATATTGCAACAATGACTCATATTCCGCCGGGCGTGGATGTGATTGTTAATTTCGCCGCCGAGTCGCATGTCGATAACTCGATTCATGCCAACGAGGAGTTTTTCCACAGCAACATCGGGGGGGTGTACAATCTTCTCGAGCTGATCCGCGCCAAGGACGAAACCGATCGTCCTCTGCTGCTGCATATCTCAACCGACGAGGTGTACGGAACCGCGCACGAAGGGTCGTTCAATGAAAATGACAAGTTGCTTCCTTCCAACCCTTATTCAGCGACCAAAGCAGCGGCCGAGCAGCTGATTTTCGGCTGGCGTCACACGCACGGCATCAAAGCCATCATCTGCCGCAGTTGCAACAATTACGGCTTCGGGCAGTATCCCGAAAAACTGTTGGCCAAAACCATCGAGTTTCTGCTGAAGGGCAAGAAGATGACGGTCCATGGCGACGGAACCTATCTGCGCGAGTGGATTTATGCCGAAGATAACTGCGAAGGCCTTTTGACGGTTCTCGAAAAAGGAAAAGAGGGCGAAGATAACTGCGAAGGCCTTTTGACGGTTCTCGAAAAAGGAAAAGAGGGCGAAGATAACTGCGAAGGCCTTTTGACGGTTCTCGAAAAAGGAAAAGAGGGCGAAGATAACTGCGAAGGCCTTTTGACGGTTCTCGAAAAAGGAAAAGAGGGCGAA
>JACNKZ010000031.1 GCA_014381785.1 Kiritimatiellota bacterium | reverse complement strand
ATGGCCGAGCCGGGCGAGTTTACCAAGCGCGCCTTCCTCAACGGCAAGATGGATCTCGTACAGGCGGAGGCCGTCGCCGACCTCATCCACGCCCGGTCCGATCGCGCCGCCAAGGCCGCGCTCGAACAGCTCGAAGGCTCTTTGAGCGGGCAGTTCAATACGCTTTACGATCAGCTTGTCGATGTGGCGGCCGACCTCGAAACCACCCTCGACTTCGCCGAAGAAGAGCTGCCCGACACCGTTTTTCCAATGCTTGGAAAAAAACTGGATGAAAGTTTTCAAACCTTGGAAACCCTGCTCTCCACCTGGGACGAAGGGAGGCTGCTGCGCGAAGGCGCGCGCGT
This sequence comes from Kiritimatiellota bacterium, assembly GCA_014381785.1. Taxonomy (GTDB): domain Bacteria; phylum Verrucomicrobiota; class Kiritimatiellia; order Kiritimatiellales; family Tichowtungiaceae; genus Tichowtungia. The sequence goes on along the minus strand of JACNKZ010000031.1, from coordinate 47,899 downwards.
CGTCATTATGGGCCGCCCCAACGCGGGGAAGTCCACGCTCTTTAACGCGCTACTCGGCACCGACCGCGCCATCGTCACCGAACTGGCCGGCACCACCCGCGACGTTCTGGAAGAAGGGCTGGTGCTCGACGGCATTCCGCTGCGCATTCTCGACACCGCCGGGCTGCGCGAGGCGGAATGCGAAATCGAGCGTGAGGGAATCCGCCGCGCCCGCGAACACTCCGCCGCGGCGGACATTGCGGTGTATCTTATCGATTCCTCCGCGCCGGTCTCTGTCGAGGACGCCGAGCACCTCGCGCGGTTGAATCCGGAGCAGACCGTCATTGTGCTCAACAAGGCCGACCGCAAAATCCCCAACATCCAATATCCAATAACCACGATCCACGCCGTTGAGGCCTCACTGATCGATGGGGCGGGGCTGAATGACATCAAACGGGCCATCGCTTCGAAGCTGGAGGGCGGAATCAACATGGCGGCTCCGGCGCATGCCGTGATTTCGGAGCGGCATCGCAATCTGCTTGAGCTGGCGCATGCCGAGCTGGAACATGCCCGCGAACAACTGACCGGACTGGAAGACGAAGGGGTTGCGCTGGCGGCCGAGCACCTGCGTTCCGCGCTCGAAAGCCTCGGGCAGGTCACCGGACGCATCTATCACGATGAGCTGCTAGACAACGTTTTCTCCCGTTTCTGCATCGGAAAATGAGCAGCGGTGTTACGGCATAGCGCGGCAGGGGCTCAACGGAATCATTCTGCTCTTGCGATGCGAAGCACTGTATAGCAACTTAGGTGCATGAAGAAAACAGACGCCCCTATTTTGAAATACAGCGCCAAAGGGCGCTCCCGCAAGATCGAAGATTTTTTGTTGCGGCCGCCGATTGAGAAGGGCGCGGATAAAATCGCCGCGACCGTTTTGGCCGACATCAAACGTCGCGGCGACAGTGCTGTGCTTAAGTACGCCCGTCAGTTCGACCGGGCCCCAAGCACGATGGTGCAACTCCGGGTTTCCAAAGCCGAGATCACCGCCGCGAAAAAAGAGGTGGATGTAGAATTTAAAGCGGCCGCCAAAGAGGCGCACAAACGGATCGTGCACTTTGCCGTGGCCGGTCTGCGCGAGGACTGGAAAATGCCCGCCCCGCAGGGCGGCTGGCTTGGCGAAAAATTTGTGCCGCTCGACCGGGTCGGCGCCTACATTCCCGGCGGGGCCGCGCCGCTGGCCTCCACTGCGCTGATGACGCTGACGCTCGCGAAGGTTGCCGGTGTCCCGGAGCTGGTCGCCTGCACGCCCGCCAACGGCGAGGGCAAGGTGAACCCCTACATTCTTTATGCACTCGATCTGGCCGGCGCGACCGAGATTTATAAAGTGGGCGGCATTCAGGCGATCGGCCTGATGGCCTACGGCACGAAGACGACCGATAAAGTGCAGAAGATTGTCGGCCCGGGCGGCCCGTACGTGACCGCCGCCAAGCGTCTCGTTTACGGTGAGGTGGCGCTCGACATGGTGGCCGGCCCGAGTGAAATCGCGGTGCTGGCCGACGAATCCGCTGATCCGGCGCATGTCGCCGCCGATCTGCTTTCGCAGGCCGAGCACGGCACCGGCTCTGAAAAGGCGCTGCTGGTGACAACATCGGAAGCCTTAGCCAAAGCGGTTCGCGCCGAGCTCGATGCACAGGCAAAAACGCTGACCCGCAAAGCCTCGGTGGCCAAAGTGATGGCGCGCGGTTGTATTTTGGCGGTGGTTCCAAACATTGGAAAAGGGATTGAGCTGTGCAACCGATTTGCGCCCGAACACATGGAAGTCATTACCAAAAACGCGGAAAGCGTGGCGAAAAAAATTAATAGAGCCGGGGCCATCTTTATCGGCCCGTGGACACCGGAAGCCGTCGGCGACTTTGCCGCCGGCCCGAGCCACGTGTTGCCAACCGGCGGAACGGCCGCGTTTTTCTCCGGCCTGACGGTTGAGGACTTCCGCCGTCGCGTCAGCCTGATCCATTTCAAGAAAGGTGATCTCGAAGAGACCGCCTCGGTGGTCGAAGCGTTCGGGCGCGTCGAAACCCTCGACGCCCACGCCCGCTCCGCTTCCATCCGATTGGGAAAATAAGCCCGAACGGACTTGCGGCATGGCCGAAGCCGCGTTTCTATCAGAAAGCCGTATAGCGACAAGGGTTCGGGCGCAGGGGAAGAAAATCATTTCCCTGGCACCTGTTTTTGCTTTATGTTCAATACAAGTGGTTACCGTGACGAATCATTGCGGGACGAAAACGTCTTTTAAATGATTCCGGTCAAGGGCCCAACGGGGAGAGACAAATGGCTCAAATTTTGGTTGTAGATGACGATCAGCTTTTTTTGACATTAATTAATAAGATTCTTACGAACAATGGGCATAAAATCTCCTTGGCTCAAAACGGTGATCAGGCGCTTCAGATGCTCGCGGCCGACTCGTTTGATTTGATGATTTCGGATGTCGAAATGCGACCTGTAAACGGCATGGAGCTGTTGCTCAACAGTCGCTCCCTCTATCCCGATCTGGAAGTGATCATCCTCACCTCCCATTCCACCCTCGAAGTCGCGACGGATGCGATGAAAAAAGGGGCGTTCGATTATATTACCAAGCCGCTGGATGTGGATGCGTTGTCGCTAACGGTGCAACATGCATTAGCGCATTGCGCCGTGAAGGCAGAGAACAGGCGCTTGAGGGCCGAGATGGAACATCTGAATTCGCTTGAGGGCCTTGTGGCCCAAAGCGGCAGCATGTGTAACATTTGCAACACCATCGCAAGCGCGGCTCCTGAAGACATCAATCTGTTTCTCTATGGCGAGGATGGCACCAGTAAAGACCGGATTGCCCGCACGCTTCATCGTATCGGCCCCAGAAAGGACAACCCGTTCCAGATGGTCAGCTGTGAGCAGTTGTCCTCTCAACAGATGGAACTGGATATGTTCGGATATGTTCGAGGTGCCTTCGATTGGGCGGATGCCCCTAAGGAAGGCCTGCTTGAGACGCTGTGCGGCGGGACTCTTTTTCTCGATGACATCACGTTTCTGTCACTCGACATTCAGATGCAGCTTCTTAAAGCGTTGCGAAACAATAAAGTCTGTAAAATCGGAGGATCTGAGCCGACAGATGTCGATGTGCGGATTATCGCAGCGACCAGCCTGGACGTTGACCCCTTGATTAAGCGGGGCGCATTCCGCGCAGATTTATATCGCGAACTCAGCGCCCTTCGAATCGATATTCCCCCGCTGCGTGATCGATCCGAAGACATTCTTCCGCTTGTTGATCAGATCCTGCACGAAGAATTAGTCCACCAACGGGGCAAGATGGACCTCGATGTGGACGCAGAGAATATTCTGAGGCATTACAGATGGCCCTGCAATGAGCGCGAACTTGAAGGAGCCGTTCGCTATGCCGCCGCCGTAGCGAAAAACAGAGTGATTACCAAAGAAAGCCTTCCCGCCCAAATCGCGATGGCGGCTGAAAGGGCGATTCATTCCCACGAGGCCCCCGGGGCGACTGGACAGTTTAAAGGCCAGTTCTTCCGCACCTTTTTATACGATAGAATGAGAGACCGTTTAAAAAAACCCACCACAGATGCGGGGGAAAACAAAAAGCCGCCGCCGAACAGAAAGAACTTCGGCGATTCCTCAGATATCAAGTGGTTGGGCTAGCCCGGTCTATTTGCGCGAATCGCTGAGCGCGGTTTCGACAACGCCGCATGGATCAATGATCTATTCAACCCGCCGGGCATTGCCTGTGAAACATGAGCCGGGGGCTTGATGGCTTTGATTTAGAAGCGGTTCCGGATTCCAACTTTTGGAAAATTCGTGTTTATTAGGGTGCGTTTGCGGGAAACCTTTAACGCCGTTGGCGGCAACAATTCCGAACCTTGGAAGCAATATGAAAAATTTAATTCGAAAATCCGTCCAAAAGCTGGACGGCTATGTGCCCGGCGAACAACCGAAGGGCGATGACGTCGTTAAGCTCAACACCAACGAAAATCCGTGGCTCTGCTCGCCGGAAGTGTACGATATTCTGCGCGAGATTGATGTGTCCGTGCTGGCGAAGTATCCCGACCCCGTCTGCACGGACGTGCGCAAGGTGATCGCTGAGAAGCACGAGGTCGGTATCGGCAATGTGTTTGCCGGCAACGGTTCGGACGAAGTGTTGGCGCTGTGCATTCGTGCCTTTGTGGAGCGCGACGGCGGCTCCGTCGGCTTTTTCGACCCGTCCTATTCACTCTATCCCGTGTTGGCGGAAATCGAGGATGTGGAAACCCGCCCGGTGGCGCTCGACGAACATTTCGGCTGGCAGATGCCGGACGGCTACGAAGCCTCGGTTTTCTTCCTGGCCAATCCCAATGCGCCGACCAGCCTGCTGTTTCCGAAAGAAACCGTCGAAGCCTTCGTGAAGGATTTCCCCGGCGTGGTGGTTATTGATGAGGCGTATGTCGACTTTGCCTCCGAGGACTGCATGGAGCTGGCTGTCAAATATGACAACGTGCTGGTTTGCCGCACGCTCTCGAAATCCTATGCGCTGGCGGGCATTCGCTTCGGTTACTGCGTCGGAAACAAAGAGCTGATTGACGCGATGTACAAGATCAAGGACTCCTACAACGTCAACACCCTCACGCAGGAGATTGCCCGTGTCGCGCTGCTCGACCAGGGAACGATGGAGGCCGTCACCACGGCGATTAAAAACTCGCGCGCCATTATGACCAACGAGCTGGCCGAACTCGGCTTCAACGTCTGCCTCTCCGAAACCAACTTTTTGTGGGCCAAGCCGCCGAAACCCGGCGCGCAGAAAATTTTCGAGGAGCTCAAAAAGCGCAATGTGTTCGTGCGCTGGTTCAGCGGCGAGCGTACCAAAGACTACCTGCGCATCACCGTCGGCACCGATCAGCAAACGATGAAGCTGATTGAGGCGCTCGAAGAGATTTTGGGGAAAGGGGAGTAGACATGGCGGACTGCTCACAAAAAGAGAAGAATCTGGAGATGTGCACCTGCACCTATTCCTGCGATAAGCGCGGCAACTGCTGTGAATGCGTCGCCTATCACCGCAAAGCCAATCAGGTTCCGGGCTGCTTCTTCACCAAAAAAGGTGAAGCCACCTACGACCGCTCCATCGCCGCACTCGCACGCGATCACGGCGTCTGCTAGGCCTATTGCGCCATTAGAGCGTCCACCTGCGCTTTTTTGTAGGCTTCATATTCCTTGATTTCGGCGTCGAGGCTTTCGAATGCCTTGGTGGCGCGGAAGCGGGTGTAGAGCTCTTCCTCTTTTTCAAGCTGGTTCATCACCAGTTTGGGATCAAGTTCCATCAAGGCATAGGCAGTGACGGTGTCGTTGATAATTTCATATTTCAGCTCTTTGGCGACGCTGCCCTGGATTTCCTGGCTGGTAATGGCCTGAGCGGTGCTGCTGAACTGCGCGAGAATTTGGGCGGTTTCGGCCAGTCCGGTTTCCTCAACGAAATCTTTCAGCAGGGCCTCGATTTTGGTTTTGAGCATTTGGGCCAGTTCGACGCGGCCGCGGGTTTTGGCTTTGTTCAGAGCGAGTTCGAGACTTTTGGACTCGCCGATCCCTACGACGGCGAGGCCGCCGGATTCAAGGACTTCAGTGGACATTTCCTGAAAGTCGTTAAAGAGCGGCCGCTGCGCTTTGGCTTTAGATGCCGGTGTGCTGGAGCATCCGGCGAGCAGGATGGCGGTGATGAGGCAGGTGATGCAAAACAGTGATTTTTTCATAATCAAAACTCCTTTTTTAATCTACGTCCTAATCGGTTGCAAAATAAAGCATTCATCAGGGGCAGGCAACCGAAATTCATTCATGGAATACTGGATTGCTGGAGTACTGGATGGCTGGACAACTTTTTTCCATTACTCCACCACTCCCTTGTTCCACAATTCCAGTTGCAATCAAGGGGGATTCGGCTTGAGAGAAGCGCTCTGAATCACTATAACATCAGCTTCTTTGTCTATTTTGAAAGGAAGGTTTATGAACATTGTGGTCTGCATTAAGCAGGTACCCGATTCGGATAAGGTCACCATTGACCGTGAGACAAACCGTCTCAACCGTGCCGGCGTGCCGAGTATTATCAACCCCTTCGATGAGAACGCCCTCGAAATGGCGCTTCAGTTGAAGGACAAACACGGCGGAAAAGTTACGGTCGTTTCGATGGGACCGCCGCAGGCCGAAGAAGCGCTTCGTACCGCCCTCTCATTAGGTGCTGACGAAGCGATTTTAGTATCTGACCGCAAATTCGGCGGCGCGGATACCTGGGCGACTTCTTACACCCTGACGCTGGCGCTCAAAAAAATTAAAGAGCCGATCGATTTGATCCTTTTCGGGAAACAGGCCATCGACGGCGACACCGCGCAGGTGGGACCGGGCGTTGCCCACTTCTACGGTGTGCCGATGATCACCTACGCCAAAGAGTGCGAAGTGACCGAAAACGGCTTCCGCGTCAAGCAGGTGACCGACCGCGGGTACAACCTCTGGGAAATTGAAAAACCTGCCGCGCTGACCGTGGTGAAAGAAGCCAACGAGCTTCGGATGCCCAACCTGCGCAAAAAACTGGCGGCCAAAAAAGCCGAGATCCCCTGTTGGGGTTTTGACGACCTCAACCCCGACGAGGAAAAGATCGGCCTGAGCGGTTCGCCCACCAAAGTGAACAAGGTATTTGCTCCACCGATTAAGCTCAACAAGGAGATCCTCTCTGGTGAGCCGGCTGACATGGTTAAAGAACTCATTTTCAAACTGCGGGAGAAGAAGGTCCTATGAGCACCAAAAAAGAAATCTGGGTATACGCGGAACAGGAAAACGGCAAACTGGCCGGCACAGTGTTCGAGCTTCTTTCCGAAGGACGCAAGTTGGCCGAGAAATCGGGTTTCACCCTCTGTGCGCTACTGGCTTCCGCCGATGGCAAGCCGATGCATCAGGAGCTGTTCAACTACGGGGCCAAGAAGATCTACAATGTGGAAGACCCCAAGCTGGTCACCTACCAGAACGATTACTTCGCCAAAGTGGTCGATCAGTTGCTGAAATCCGAAGAGCCGGAAATTGTGCTCTACGGCGCCAGCACCATCGGACGCAGCATTGCCCCGACCGTCGCCGTGATGGGATGGGCCGGCCTCACCGCCGACTGCACCGAGCTCGACTTCGACACCGAGCGCAACATTCTCCTCCAGACGCGTCCCGCGTTCGGCGGAAACATCATGGCCACCATCATCTGTCCGGATCACCGGCCGCAGATGGCGACCGTGCGCTCTAACGTCTTCAAAAAGGAAAAGGTCGGCGAAGCCGAAACCGGCGAGGTGGTTGATATCACCGTCGATCTGTCCGATGTTCCCGAGCGCATGAAGCGCATCGAAAGCGTCGAAGAAGAAATCAACATGGTTGATCTTAAAGCGGCGGAATACATCGTGTCCGGCGGACGCGGAATCGGCGGGCCGGAAAACTTCGACAAAATCGAGAAATTGGCCAGCACGCTCGGCGGCGCGGTCGGCGCCTCGCGCGCCACGGTCGACGCGGGCTGGATTTCCCATCACCACCAGGTTGGGCAGACCGGTAAAACCGTGTGCCCGCTCATTTATGTGGCCTGCGGAATTTCGGGAGCCATTCAGCATCTGGCCGGTATGCAGAGCGCGGATCTTATCATTGCAATCAACAAAGATCCGGACGCACCGATCTTCGACGTGGCCGACTTCGGTCTGGTCGGCGACCTGCACGAAGTGGTGCCGGAATTCACCAAACAGATCGAAGCCTTGAAAGCGTAGCGGCATGGAAAAGTTAGTCATCATCGGAACGGGGCCTGCCGGTCTGACCGCCGCGGTTTATGCGGCGCGGGCCAACCTCGATCCGTTGGTGATTGAAGGCTTCCAGCCCGGCGGGCAGCTCACCACCACCGCCGAAATCGAAAACTACCCGGGATTTCCCGAAGGGATCGACGGAACGGAGCTAATGGCGCTGACCCGCAAACAGGCCGAACGCTTCGGCAGCCGCTTTAAAGGCGGGGAGGTCACGGAGGCTTGCCTGACCTGCCGCCCGATGACGCTCACGCTCACCGATGGCGAAACAATTGAAGCGCAGAGCATCATCATTGCCACCGGCGCGAGTGCGCAGTACCTCGGCATCGAGTCCGAGCAGAAGCTGATCGGCCGCGGGGTCTCCGGCTGTGCCACTTGCGACGGCTCCTTCTACCGCGACGTGCCCGTCGCCGTGGTCGGCGGCGGCGACACCGCCATGGAAGACGCACTTTTCCTCACCCATTTTGCATCCAAAGTCACCGTCATTCATCGCCGCGACCAGTTCCGCGCTTCGCCGATCATGGCGGACCGCGTGCAGGCGCATCCGAAAGTCGAAGTGCTTTGGGACACCGTCATCGAGGAAGTGCTCGACGTCGAAAAGAACGAAGTCACCGGCCTCAAGGTTCGTAACGTTAAAACGAACGAAATATCTCAGCTTGATGTAACCGGGGTGTTTGTTGCCATCGGCCACAAACCGAACACCGCCCCCTTCATCGGGCAGCTCAACACCGGCCCCACCGGCTATTTGATCGCCAACAGCACCCGCACCAACATCGAAGGTGTTTTTGCTGCCGGCGATGTGCAGGACTCCGTCTATCGTCAAGCCATCACCGCCGCCGGAACCGGTTGCGCGGCATCGATCGAAGCGGAACGCTATTTGGAAAGTATGAAACAGGATTAACCAAGGAGAAGTATTATGTCAGAAATCAATTGGGGTTTAACCGAGGAGCAGATTGAAGTTCGCGATATGCTCGACGAATTCGGTCGTGAACGCATTCTTCCGGTTCGCGCGGAACTGGACGAAAAAGGAATTTTTCCTGCCGACCTGCTCAACGAGCTGGCGCAGATGGACATGATGGGCCTGTATATCGACGAAGCGTACGGCGGCATGCACATGGGCCACCTCGGCTTCAGCGTCGCCGTTGAAACCCTCAGTAAATACTGTATCGGTGTTTCCGTCTCCTTCGCCGCGAACGCCCTCGGCGCCGACCCGATCATCATCGGCGGATCCGAAGAGCAGAAGAAGAAATATCTCGCCCCGCTCGCTACGGGTGAAAAATGGGCCGCCTTTGGTCTGACTGAGCCGAACGCCGGTTCCGACGCGGGCGGCATCGCCACCACCGCGGTCAAAAAAGGCGACAAATACATTCTTAACGGCACCAAGCAGTGGATTACCAACGGCGGCGAAGCTGACACCTACACCATCCTTGCGGTCACCAACAAAGCCAAAGGCGCCCGCGGCGTCTCCTGTTTTATCGTCGAAAAAGGAACCCCCGGTTTTGAATTCGGTAAAAAAGAAGACAAACTCGGTATCCGCGCCTCCGCCACCCGCGAGCTCATCTTCCAGGACTGCGAAGTTCCGGCGGAAAACCTCATCGGACGCGAAGGCATGGGTTTCCTGCTCGCCATGAAAACGTTCGACATCTCCCGCCCGGGTATCGCCGCGCAGGGTGTTGGTCTTGCACAGGGTGCGCTCGATATGGCCGTTGACTACGCCCGTGTCCGCCACCAGTTTGGCAAACCGATCATCGCCAACCAGGGCCTGCAGTGGATGCTCGCCGACATGGCCATGAAAGTGGAGACTGCCCGCGCCATCACCTACGCCGCCTGCAACACCATTGATGCTGGAACCAAAGATGTTTCCAAAATCTCTGCCATGTGCAAATGCTACGCTGGCGATGTCGCCATGTCCGTCACCACCGACGCCGTGCAGGTGCTCGGCGGTTACGGCTTCATGAAAGAATATCCGGCTGAGAAAATGATGCGCGACGCCAAGATCCTCCAGATCTACGAAGGCACCAACCAGATCCAGCGCGACGTCATTGGCGCGGCGCTCATCAAAGAGTACGCCTCCAAAGCCAAATAGCAGGCTGAGCCTGCACCCTTCTTTTCCAAGCATTGGAAAGTTGAAGCCCGGTTTTTCCAATGTTTGGAAAAACCGGGTTTTTTTAATGTGGGACAGGCTTCCAGCCTGTCTGCGGTGGTTCGGTCCATTGCGTGTGCAGACAGGCTGGAAGCCTGTCCCACGTTGGGGTATCTTTTTCCAATGAAACCGCGGCGCAAACAGTGGAAGCTTTATCTGATCGGAGCCGGGGTGCTCTACCTGCTGGTTCTCGCGCGCTGTCATTTGATCGTCCCGCCGTTGCGCAAGCCCGATGCCGTTATCGAAATGAAGCTCACCGGCTACTGCGCCTGCGCGAAATGCTGCAGCTGGAAATTCAACTGGCTCGGAATGCCGGTTTCCGCCTCCGGCCCGCGCAAAGGAAAATTCAAAATCATCGGTCAGACCGCTAGCAGCCGCATGGCGCGCCCCGGCACCGTCGCTGTCGATCCGAAGCTTTTCCCGATGGGAACAAAATTTTACATTCCCGGCTACGGTTTCGGCATCGCCCGCGACACCGGCGGCGACATCAAAGGCCGCCACCTCGACCTTTTTTTCTGGCAGCACCGATCCGGCGAAAACTGGGGTGTTCAGCATCGCGAAGTCAAAGTCTGGTATTCACGCGACTGATTTCACCCCCCCCCGGAACTCCGTTGTTAGCCGGCAGTTAACCAAACGGTCTGGTAGGGCTCGAGGGGGATTTGTTTGTCCGCGCCAGAGGTGCGGGCGCCGGAGAGCAGGTCGGTGAGCGGTTTGGGAGAATCGAGCTCGGGGAGATGGCTGTCGACCTTGAGCGTTTTCCGAACTCTGGAAATGTTGCTGACGCAGGCGATGATTTCCGAGCCGTCCACGGAGACGCGCACAAAACCGAAAAGACCGTCGCCGAGCTCAACCACCCGCTGATGGGCGTCGGGGTGGAAGGCGGCGTGGCGGGTGCGGATCTGGATACGGCGGCGGTATTCGGTGAAGACCTTGGCCGTGGCTCCGTTTCCGTTGAGTTCGTTTTCCAGTTCGTCCGCATTCCATTTTTTGCGGTTGATGGAGCGCGCGCGGCCGGAGGAGTTTACGCCGTCGCGGTCGTTGGGCGTTGCGGTGAGGCTGTGGAAGTAGATGGCGGGAACGCCTTTGAGGCCGAGCATGACGGTCTGCGAGCAGAGGAAGCGGTCGACCTGATGTTCGTCGCCGCCGAGCGCGTCGAAGTAGGTGATGTTCAGTTCGTACGGGCTTTCGGAGCCGTCGGAGTTGCATTTAGTGGAGACTTCGCCACCCTGCGCTTTGACGTGCTCGACGAGCGCGGCGAGCTCTTCGTCCGGAATGAGTCCGGTCAGCGGGCGCACGCCGATGCCGTCGTGCGAGGCGGTGAAGTTGAGGTAGGTGCAGTTTTCAGGGCAGGCTGAAACCCTTTGCGCCCACGCGGTGAGGTGGTCGGCGCGGTCGGTGGTGAGCGCGTGCAGTAGCAGGGGCGGCAGGCTGAACTGGTAGACCATGTGCGCCTCGTTCCCGTGGCCGAAGTAGGAGATGTTTTCTTCGTGCGGGACATTGGTTTCGGTGAGCAGCACGGCCTCGGGCGCGATCATATCGAGCAGGTTGCGGAAGAGTTTAACGACTTCGTGCGTCTGTTCGAGGTGGATGCAGGCGGTGCCGGGCTGTTTCCAGAGGTAGGCGATGGCATCGAGCCGGAAGATGCGCGCACCCATGGAGAGATAGAGAAGCAGGATGTCGAAAAATTCGAAGAGGACATCGGGGTTGGCGAAGTTGAGGTCGATCTGGTCGGCGCTGAAGGTGGCCCAGACGTGTGCTTCGTCCAGATTTTTATGGACGGGTGTCAGCACCGGGGTGTTGCGCGGGCGCACGACCGCTGAGAGATCGGTCTTTGGATCCATTTCGATGAAATAGTCGCGGTGCGGTGCGATGCCCGCGGTGTAGTTGCGGAACCATTCGCTCCAGCGCGAGCAGTGGTTGAGGACGATATCGAACATGAGGTTGAAGTTGTCGCCGACGGCTTGCACATCCTTCCAGCGGCCGAGGTCGGGGCTGACTTGCCGGTAGTTGATCACCGAGAAGCCGTCGTCGGACGACCACGGGCAGAAGGGCAGAATATGGATGCTGTCGATGACATCGCACAGGTGGCGGTCGGCAAAGTGCTTCAGTGTGGTCAGCGGGCGTTCGCCTTCGCGCCGAACCATATCGCCGTAGGTGATCAGCACCGTGCGTTTTTCATCCCAGCGCGGGTCGGTGGAGAGGCGGTTATAGCCGATGCCGTAGCGGCCGATCATGGCGGCGAGCCGTTCGACGCACTGGTCGGCGCGTCGTGCGCCGTAGAGGCGGTTGAAGCGTCCGCGCATTTCTCCGAGCAGTCGGGATGACAGATTTTTAATCATGGTTTTCCACCCCCGATACATTGGTGATCATGGTGCGCAGACGGCGGCGCAGCAGGGCGTAGCTGTAGAAGCGGCGCGCGACGGCGTAGTTATGCTCGACGGTCTGGCGGCAGTATTCGGGATCGGCGAGCAGGCGGCGCACCTCTTCGATCACGTGTTTGGTGAGATAGCCGTCCATCAGCGGAACGCGGAAGCCTTTCGGTTCGATGTCGCGCGCGAAGATGGCGTAGCGGTTGATAAGGATCGGCAGCTTGAAGAACATCGCTTCGAGGAATGCGTTGCCGAAGCCCTCGTAGAGGCTGGGGTAGGTCACGAAGTTGACGTGTGGATACAGATCCCACAGCGTGAACATTTTTTCGCCCGCTGAATTTTTTTTGCGGATATCGCCGATGCGGTCGTCGATAAAGCGCAGGTCCACTCCGGAGTCGTGCGCCAGTTCAGAGAGCATGTTGCGATACTCATAGCCCTCATCGCCCGCCGCGTGGGAGATCACCAGCCTGGCCTTCGGCTCGTTGAGGGCTTCGAGCAGTTTGATCGAATGCTCGATTCCCTTGCGCGGGACAATGCGCGTCGGCTGCAGAATCAGAATGTCATCGGCGCTGAATCCCAGTTCGGAGCGGATGTTTGCCGTGTACTCGTCCGGCGCGGGCGGGGTGTTTTCAAAGTCGAATACGTTCGGCACCAGAATGGAGGGTACGCCCTTGCGCCACGCCAGCTCCTCCTGCGCGGCTTCGTTGATGACTACATGCTGGATGCCGCTTTGGCGCGGCGGGAAGGCGAAGTCGAGGTAGTCGCTGACCGCATTGACAGAAAAGCGCGTGCGCTCCCAGTAGAAGTCGTGATGGTGGGCGATGGTCGGAATGCGCGTTTCAGTGATGAATTCGGTCAGCGCCACGCCGAGCGGAACATTCATCGGAATCGTCAGCGCGTTCTGGGCGACCAGTATGGAAATGTCGAACCGCTCGACAAATTCGTAGAGCGTCGATTTGAGGTAGCTGGCCATTTCATGGATGCGACGGCTGACAATCGGATCGCGCTGATGTTGCCCCCAGATTTTCTGATTAATCCAGAGATTTTCGGGGTGGTCGAAGTGCGCCTCCGGCACGCAATGACTGACCGACGGGGCGCGATCCAGCAGTCCGGCATACCAGAAGGATTTATGCTCGAAGTCCCAAAGCACTTTGGCCCATTTGGCGCTTTCCAGGGACACGCCGTCCGTGCCCGCAAACCGTGTTGAGATAAATCCAATGCGCTCGCTCATATTGGTAGGATAAACTTTCCCGTGCATTCGAGAAGACCCAAATCGACTTTTTCAAATCTTGGAAGGAGGTAGAGCCTTCACCCATATTTTTCCACCCATCGGAAAAATGGGCAGACAAGAGTGTCTGCCCCACGTGGAAAGTTCCAGACATTAGAAAATCTTGTGCGCGTTTATGCAATAGACTGGAAACTTCGGCCCCGCAGTCTTGCCGACCGCAAGGTTTTGGCCTATAGATAGAGGTCTGCCTGAGGGGAGGCACTATGAGCAAAGAGTACAAAAGCGTCGAAGAGATCATCAGCGATCTGCCGGCAATTCGCGAGGTGTGTGTTTCGCTGCGCGAGACATTGCTGGCTAATCTGGTGATGCTCGGCGAGATCCCGGCTCCCACCTTTAAAGAGGAGGCGCGCGTTAATTTCCTGATGCAGCGCTTCAGTGAGTGCGGCTTAACCAACACCTCTTCCGATGAATGCGGCAATGGGCTGGGCATTGTTCCCGGCAAAGACCGCACCCGGAATATTCTGGTGATGGCGCATGCCGACACCGTGTTTTCGGAGCGGCGCGATCATACCGTCTCGGTGCACGCCGAGCGGATCAGCGGCCCGGGAATTGCTGATAACAGTCTCGGACTCGCCGTGCTCGCCACGTTGCCGACCATGCTTGAAAAACTCGGCATTGAGCTCAACTCCGGGCTGGTGCTGATGGGCGCCGCACGCAGTCTGGGCCGCGGCGACCTCGAAGGACCCCGGTTTTTTCTCGAAAATAATAAGCTCCCACTGACATCCGGAATTTGCGTGGAGGGCGTGAAGCTTGGCCGCCTCAGCTACGCCTCTGCCGGCATGCTTCGCGGCGAGATTTCCTGCCGGGTGCCGGAGGAATATGACTGGATTCGCCGCGGCGCGACCGGAGCCATTCTGGTGATGAACGAGGTGATCAACCGGATTCTCGGCATCGCCCTGCCGCGCAAGCCACAGACCTCCATTGTACTGGGCTCTGTCGAGGCGGGCACCGGGTTTAATATTATCCCGACGGAGGCCACCCTTCGCTTTGAGGTGCGCAGCGAGTCATCTGAAATCGTCGAGCGCATCTCCGGAGAGCTCGAAGACATCATTGAGGATGTTACCTCTCAAACCGGATCAGAAGTGACGCTGGATGTGGTTGCGCGGCGTGAAGTCGCCGGGTTGGGGATCGGGCACCCCTTGGTTAAGCAAACCCGCGAAATTATGAGTGCGCTGGATCTTCGTCCGCACATCACGCCCAGCATTTCAGAGCTGTCGGCGCTGATTGCCAGTGATGTTCCTGCTGTAACGCTTGGTATCACCGAAGGTGAGCACCTGCATGAGCAACGCGAGACAGTAAAGATCGACCCTATTTTCACCGGGCTGACTCAGCTGATCGCCGTGCTGTTAGCTATTGATGGAGGTTTTTGTGATGAATCTGAATGAATGGATCAGTAAAAACACCTTCCATCATGCCCAGTTCTGGGACATCAAGCAGCTGATTGAGGATAAGGAAAAGCAGGGACTCACCATTTCTCTTTGTCTGCCGACCCTCAATGAAGAGAAAACCATCGGCAAAGAGATCATCCTGTTCAAATCCGAACTGATGGATCGCTATCCGCTGCTCGACGAGATTGCGGTGATTGACTCCGGCTCTACGGATCAAACTCGCGAGATCGCCGCCGCTTACGGCGCGGATGTCTACCTCTCTGCCGATATTCTGCCGCAATACGGCGAGAAGAAAGGGAAGGGCGAAAACCTCTGGAAAGCGGTTTATCAACTAAAGGGCGACATTATTTGCTATGTCGACGCCGACATCGCCAACATCCACCCGCGCTTTGCCTACGGGTTGATTGCCCCGTTGATCTACAATGAACCGATGAAATATGTGAAGGCGTTTTATGACCGCCCGCTCGCTTTTTCACAGGGTATTCGTCCCTCCGGCGGCGGCCGCGTCACCGAGATTCTGGTCCGTCCGCTGTTTTCACTCTTCTTTCCCGATTTAACCGGCCTGATCCAGCCGCTTTCCGGCGAGTATGCTGTGCGCCGTGAGGTGCTTGAATCTATTCCGTTTCCGATTGGCTATGGCGTGGAAACCTCGCACATCCTCGATGTCTATAAAAAGTGGGGTATGGAGGCCTTCGGGCAGACCGACCTTGACCAGCGCGTTCATCGCAACCAGTCCACATTGAGTCTCGGAAAAATGGCCTTCGGTATCCTGCGCGCGTTCCTCGCCCGCGCAAAAGATATGGGCGTCGATGTCGATATGAACAAACTCTCAAGCATCATGCGCCAGTTTCAGGCGCAGGATGAGAAGTATCAACAGGTCGAACACGAAATCGTCGAAGAAGAACGTCCGCCGATGATCACATTGCCGGAGTACCGCGAAAAATTCGGGCGGGATTAAAAAAGCTTATTCAGCTTTTCAAGCGTCAGGCCTTCGAGCGTATCAACCACCACATCTGCTGCCGTGAGATAGCTGCGGTCATAACTGTTCGTAACCGCCAGCACCTTCAGCCCCGCGCCTTTGGCGGACGCAATTCCAGCCGGAGTGTCCTCAATCGCTATGCCGTTCGTGATTCCCAGATTTTGTGCCGCCAGTTTATAGGGTGCGGGGTTGGGCTTGCTGATGTGCGTGTCGTCGGCCGTCACAATCGTGTCGAACGCGTCGGCCACGCCGAGCTTTTCAATGATTGGAACAATGTCCTCGCGCAATGCGCCCGAACAGATGGCGATCGGCACGTCTCCGGAAAGATGTTTAATCAGGTCGACCGCGCCGGGCAGCGCGGCCGCGCCGCCGTCCGCCAGCAGATCTTGAAACGCCGCCGCTTTGCCGGCAATCAGCGTCGCCAACTCATCTTTTCCAAGGTCTGGAAATGCGGTCTTGAACGTATCGCGGTCATCGAAGCCGATGAATACATCGGTGTATTCCGTCCATGAAATGGTTTTACCGTGCGGCTCCAGCACCGCATTGAACGCCGCCCAGTGGATCCGCTCCGAGTCGACAATCACCCCGTCAAAATCAAATAGTACT
The DNA here is from genome assembly GCA_014381785.1 of Kiritimatiellota bacterium. Lineage (GTDB taxonomy): Bacteria > Verrucomicrobiota > Kiritimatiellia > Kiritimatiellales > Tichowtungiaceae > Tichowtungia. Next base: position 31,324 of record JACNKZ010000031.1, on the reverse strand, counting down.
GCAGAAATCATTGGCGTGCACTATAGGCTGGTCGCGTCGGTCTTGGCAAGTGGTGACCGGTTGTATGAGGATTGCAGTTGAGCATGGCTCTGGGTTGTTTGGGAGATAAGGGTTTCTTCGGGGGCACTCCACAGCCGGTCGGTCGGGTCTTTTTGCACGAGATACATGGTGTCGTCAAAGTCCCAAAACACGAGGGTTTTGTTTTCGGGTTTGAATCGGAGCAGATCCTTGATGTTCATTTGATTGGAGACGTGAAGCATGAGGTAGTCCGCGTTTGAATCATCAATCTCCTGATAGAGCCCTTCAGTTAGAAAATCGAACGGCAGATAGGTGGATGCTTTGCGCCAGAAAATCTGTCCCGTGGGCATCTCCGGGTAGCGTTTCTTGACATATTTGATTGCCTCGGCAGAGATGGAGCTGATCAGAATGCGATCTTCGATTCCCCGGTTCTGGATGTCTGCCATAATGTAATCAATCAGCTGTTCGTCGTCCGCTTGATTTCCCTGCGATTTAATTTCGATGTTGAGCGGTTTGCCAACCGCCACCGCCATGGCCTGCTCATAGGTGGGGATTTTGTTATCGCTCAACCGGCGGAGTTCTTCATAGGGGGTTTCTTTTACTTTTGCCCGTTCACCAAAGATCCGGCGCAGACTGCCGTCATGAAAAACAACCGCCTGTTTGTCTGCGGAATACTGCACATCAAACTCGATGAATTTGTATTTCGGGTTCTGCCGGGCTGAGCGAATGGCGGAGAGGGTATTTTCCACGTATAAGACGGAGTCGCCGCGGTGTGCGCCTGGCGTGCACGGGTATTCGTCTACATGTTTTCTGATTTCTTCCGGCGTCGCGGCGGGTGCCGCCCCGAGGGCGATCGTGCGCTGTTGCGAAGTGCAACCGGTTATAGAGGATGCAATCAACAACACCCATCCCGCCTGCCGCAACAGCGGACACCTTTTTAGAATAAAAAATAACATTCGACTTGTTCCTTAAACCATTTCTGTGAGCTGGAAAAGATGGTCGACAATGGCGTCGGGAACAAGTTTTTTACATCGTTTATCTTTTTCGCGCAGGCGCAACGATCGCCGGTCGCCCGCAAACAGACAGGTGCGGCAGCCGACCTGTGCGGCGGTCCAGATGTCGTTGAGCATGTCGTTGCCGACATACAGCGTTGTGCTCCAGTCGACCTTGTTACCGCCTTTGGCGGCACACGTTTCCGGGGCTTGCCAGTCTTTTCGTTCCTTGCCGCACATTTGTGCGGCCTCTCTCCCTCCGATCGAGTGGAAAAGTTCGACCGCCGGCTTGGCCATCAATTGCTTATAAGAGAACACGCAGAGCTCTTTTTCGAACCCGAGCGCTTCCAGCGGGGTTCCGAAGAGCGCTTCGATCATGAGCGGGGTATAGAACTGCGCATTGGAGACAATCCCGAGCCGGAAGCCGCGCGACCGCAGGTTATCAATGGTTTGCCGAGCATCGGGCATCGGCCAGGCCGGATTCACCCGGCACTCATACTCCACCGCCAGCTGCAGAATTTTTTGCGCGTCATCATCCGGCTTGAGAAGTCCCAAGGTTTGGAGCCGTTCGAGCACTTTTTTCCAGACTCTGGAAATTTCCACTTCGGGGAAGTCGATTCCGTTTTCACGGGCGGCCTTGTGCCAGTGTTCAATTTCGGCATGAAGCAGTTCCGGGCCGAGCTCGCCGGCGCGCTCGAGGTCGCCTGCATAGCCGGAGACAATCAGCGACTGAATCAGCGCTTCGGCGCTGTCGGCCGCGGCGGCGGTGCCGACATCGCCTGAGCCGGAAACGAGCAGGGTGCCGTAGATGTCGAACAAAATGGTTTCGATGCCGTCGAGCACAGCAAGCTTCAGCGCGGCGCCGGTCGGGATCGGGTCGAGCGGAGCGGACAGCGTACGGATAGATTCAAGAAGCGGTTTCATGGCCTATAGAGTATCGAACAGATCCGATTCGTCCAGTTCATCAAGAATATCCTTTTCGGTGTAGAGATCGGCCGCCCGGTTGAGCTTGTGCTGTTTGAGCCAGAAGAAGGGGCTTTGCTGCGTTCCGGCAATGGTTTTGCAGTGCCGCGCGATTTTGCTGAAGGTCATCTGATATTCATTGAGGTAGATCCCGAGCATTGGCGGCAGCTCGTGGCGGCCGACATGTCCGGTAATCAGTTTTTTTGCCTCCTCCTTTTTTTCCACATAGCTTTTGCGCGCGGTGAGAATGGCGGCGGCTTTTTCCTCGTAGTTTTCGTGTGCGGGGTCGAGCGAGTCGCTCAGGTTGCCGAGGATGCGGTTGATGCGGATGTAGAGCTCTTTGAGTTGGTTGCGGCACGGGGCAAAGAAGGCGTACTGTGTGTACGGGACGAGTTTCCCGTTCAGCCTGCAGATCACTTTCAGGTGATCACCGATCCGCTCAATCTCCGTCATGCAGCGGTCGAGGTGCTGGGCCAGCACCGCCTGCCGCCGCGACAGGACGCGGGAGGTGATTTTCGCCAGATAGTCGCCGAGCGCCAGCTTGACCGCATCAATGGTTTTTTCGTTCTGGTAGACCGTGCGGATCGCGCGCGGGGCTTGTTCGTCGAGAAGCTGTTCGTCGAGCACGAGGCTTTCGCGGCACAGCTCCGTCATGCGGCGCAGTTCGCGCATGGCCGCATACAGAGCCTGTTCGGGCGTGGGAATAAGCGACTCGTCGAGAAAGCTGGGCTGCGGCGGGGCTTTGCGCGACGGAACCACCTTGCGAACCAGCGCGGCGTGCAGCGGCGCGAACGGCAGAACCATCAGCGCGGTGATAACCATTTTGAGAGTATTGGCGTTGGCCGCCTGATGGACAAGGTCGCTTCCAAACAGTGGAATCCAGCGGTAGAACAGCGGCGCGGCCAGCGCGGCGACTGCCGTGCTGAAGAGGTTGAACAGCAGGTGGGAGATGGCGCTGCGGCGCGCGTCGATGTGTGTGCCGATGCTGCCGAGCAGCGCGGTGACGCAGGTGCCGATGTTGGCGCCGATGATGATCGGAAATGCGCCCGGCAGATCGGTGATTACACCCGCTGCGATCAGCGCGAAGGTTATGCCGATTACCGCGCCGCTGCTTTGGATGATGCCGGTGATGAGCGTGGCCAGCAGAATGCCGCGGATCATGCCGCCGGCGGTCGATCCGTCGATTTGTTTAAAAATGGGAATGAAGGTTTCGCGGTACGGAGCGATCGCGCCGCTCATGGTCGACATGCCGAGGAAGAGCAGGCCGAAGCCGAGCAGGGCGGTGCCGATGGCTTTCGCCCGCGGTTTCGGCGCAGCGGTCCGCAGCAGGAAGCCGAGCGCGATGGCGAGGAAACAGTAGTCCGTCAGCTTAAAAGAAATCAGCTGCATGGACAGCGTGGTGCCGATATTGGCACCGAGCATCACCGGAACAGACTGGCCCAGCGTCATCAGCCCGGCATTAATGAAGCCGACCAGCATCACCGTTGCCGCGCTACTTTGAACCAGAAAGCCGATCAGGGTGCCGAGGCCGGTTCCGTTCAGCCGGTTGCGGGTTGCTTTGGAGAGAATGCGGCGCAGGTTCGCTCCGGCGAATCCGCGCAGTCCCTCGGTCATGGTGTGCATACCGAAGATAAACAGCGCCAGTCCGCCCGCAATCGTAAAGGTTGTCATGAAGCCGTTCATATTATGTTCGGAGTAGATTAAAGCGTGCCGGATTCAGAAATTCGTCGAGCAGTTTTTGGCCGTCGGCGTAGCGGACGGAGCCGGGCTTGGCGTTCAGCAGTTCGTGATAAATCGAGAGCAGGTGCGCGCCGTACGCTTCCGCGCCGTAGGCCTCTTCGACCACCGCGCGGTTATGCGCGACCTGCGCGGAGGCATCGCCGAGGCCGTCGCCGAACATGGACGGATCCTCTTTGGCCGCGCGGATGATGATACGTTGCAGCTCTTCGTCGAGAATGCCGAAGTCAACCGTGCCGTCCTGCACCAGCTCGAGCTTCGCCGCTTCAAAGCGTTCGTCGCTCCACTCATGGCCGTACGCTTCGCACGACGCGCGCATTTTTTCTTCCAGGGTTTGGAAAAATTGAGCGCCGATATCCCAGGCAGTGGACGTCAGCGGTACACCGAGGCGGTTGTAGAGGGTGGAGAGGTCGAGACCGTGCTGTTCAAAGTCGGCCGTGATCTCCGGCAGGTTGCGCCCGACCAGCGGCTTGCCGGCCAGCCATGGTTCGAGGAAGGCGAGCCCGAAGCCCTCGGCGATACTGGTGGTGATCAGCGCGTCGGCTTTGGCCATCATTTCTTCAAACGGCAGTTTAGCGCCGGCGTCGAATTCGACATTCAGGTCGAGCTCTTCGGCGAAGGCCACCCATGCGTCGTAGATCGGTTTCACCTCCGGGTTTTTCGGCGCGAGGGTAATTGCAAATTTCGCCTCCGGCATGGCCGCGCTCCACAGCAGCAGCTCGCCAATGTTTTTGCGCCGGATCGCTCTACATGGATACACGTAGAGCGGTTCGGAGTTCGGAGCTCCCGGTTCAGAGTTGGGGAGGGGAGAGACAGCATTTGGCAGGAGATGCAGGTTGGCTTCGGGAATACCGGCGGCTTTGAGGAAACTGAAGTCCCGCTGGTTGAGCGCGGCGTAGTGGATGTGCTCGGCGACGGGGTAGAGGCGCTTGCTGAGTTTTCTGAGGTTGGCGTAGTTGTCGGGCCGTCCGTCTTCGGCGAAGTCGTGAATCTGCAACAGGATTTTTTGTCCCGCCATGGCGAGGTTGCTCACCTCCTGCGTCAGCGCCGGATTTTTGCCGAGGCTGTGGTTGTGAATGTGCCACACATCCGGTTCGCCGCCGAAGGCGCCGCGCGCACGTTTTAAAAGTTCCAAAGGTTGCCTGCCCTGAGCTTCGCCGAAGGGAGCGTTTTTATCCGTCGAATATCCAAGGTTCGGAACTTCGCGGATTTTTTTCTGCAGCGGGGTTTCGCCGCGCGCCGCTTCGCCGGTGAAAAAAAGGCAGTGCGCGTTTTTACCGAGCGACTCCACGGCGCGCTCGACCACGCGGGTTACTCCGCCGGGCCGGGCATGGTAATGGACAATGGCAACATTCATGAGCCGGAGCATAGAGGCTTTAAACGGGAAGGTCAAAAACCTAAGGATTGAGGAGGTGTTCCATTTGCTGCGGGGTGAGCAGTTCCGGCTGCTGATTTTTAAGATAAACATAGCGGCCGAGCAATCCGGTCCAGCAGATGATCAGGAAGATCAGCAGCCACAACTTTTCTTCGCCCGTCAGGGAGAAGCGCCCGCGGATCCAGATCAACAGTTCTTCAAGAATGGCCGGTATCTTCTTCACAGCGTGACCCTAGCAATTCCCTCCACCATTTCAAAATGAATTGGGCGACGGCTTAGCCTGCACAATGGGAAAGGGCGCGGTGAGCAGAAGCCGGGCGAGCACTAGAGAGCTAAAGAGTCCGCCGAACCCGCTGACTCGGGGATTTGTTTGTGCGCTTGCTATTGATTTTATTCAGTAAGCCAGATATATCAAAAAGCGAAACATGAGTGAAGATTTTACAACTAATGAACGTGCGCCTCGGGTTCCTCGGTCTTTTGCCGTGCGTATCAGCGAGGATATTTCGACTGAGAATGTACACTGGGATATGGTCACGGCGAAAAATCTCAGTGCGTCGGGCATTCTTTTTAACTATGACCGCTATATTGAGCCGGGAACCCGGATCCGATTCAAAATCTCCCTACCTGTTTGTGATGCCGTGGAGTGTGAAGGGGAGGTTGTCAGGAATGTGATGGGCCCCCCCCGTGGCGTCTTCGCAGGGTCCGACCCGGAGGTGTGCGCTATCGCCGCTGTTTTCAAGGACATTTCAGAGCACGATCAACTGGTGATGGGGGAGTTTCTAAGCGCGTGCGATGAAGTGGAAGTCAATAAATTTCCGGCGGATGACAAACCAAGCAAGCCCCGTGAAAAACGGATTGACCGCTCGTTCTTCACGTGGATTCAGAGGATCGGTCAGACGGACTGGGTTTCGGCATCAATGAAAAATCTCAGCGTGTCAGGCGCCCTGATTGGTTATTCGGAACCACTGGACATCGAGGAGCAGGTTGCTTTGCGGATCAGGTTGCCGTTTTTGGAATCCCCCGTGGTGTGCAGGGGGCAGGTTGTGCGGGTAGATAAAGTAACCGCACCCGGGGCCTTGATGCAAAGTTTCTATATCGGGATAAAGTTTTCTTCTTTTGATGAAGCCGCGCAACAGCAGTTTGGCAAATACGTCGAAAAACATGGCCGTGACTAGGCCGCCCACTCCGCATCGGCGAGAAACTCGCTGACGATCTCCTGATAGGTCGCCAGTCGGTGGCATTTTTTCACCTTCTTGAAAAACGTCCGACCATTGGAAAGGTTCTGCGACGGGTAAGCCCAGAATTCTTTCATTTTTCCAAGCATTGGAAGATCGCCGTCAATGACGGAGCGGTAATTTTCGAATACCTCGTCGTGGAATCCCCTGAGTCGCTTAATTGCGTTTTCCGTTTTCGGATTGCCGCTTTTAATCACCTCGCATAGAAACGGATTGGCAAGCAAACCTCGGCCGAGCATAAATCTGTGCGTCCCTATGCAATAGGGTTCCAAGGCTTGGAAAAAGGAGAGGTCGTTGATGTCGCCGTTGTAGCAGATGGGATGTTCAATGAGCCTGGAGGCTTCTGCAAACGCGGCGAGATCGACGGTGCCGTCATACATCTGCTCGGCTGTGCGCGGGTGGACAATCACCTCGCTCAGCGGGTGACGGTTGAGCACCGGAATCAGCCGCATCACTTCCGACTTGTCCGAAACTCCGAGTCGAACTTTAACGGAGATTTTACAGGGACTCCCTGCGCAAATCTCGGTGAGTAGCTTATCGACCCGCTCGGGGCGGGGGATCAGGCCGGAGCCCCGCTGCTTGTTTCGGATGGGCTTATGCGGACAGCCGAGATTCCAGTTTACCTCGTTGTAGCCGAGGTCGTGTAGCGCGCGGGCCATATTCACAAAGTCGGCGGCGTTGTTGCCGATCAACTGCGGGATGATCGGAAGACCGGAGCTGTTTTCCGGTAGCACATCCTTCAGCAGCTTGGGATTAATTCTCTCTGCGGCGACCGTCGCAACAAACGGCGCCATCTCTGCGTCCAGCCCCTGGAAGTGCCGCACAAACGCTTTGCGGTAATGCATCGTCGTGATGCCCCGCATCGGTGCCATAATTAGAAATGGTTCGCTCATTCCTCAATGGATGCCATAAAGCGGCCGGGACTGCCAGAAATCAAATGCACGGCATCCCGGGCGGGGAACAGACAACTGCGGGTCGACACCTTGCGATTTTTGTTGTGTACTCAGACCCATGTCAGTCAATCAAGCCGTCATTTTTACGAAGCCTGTCCATCATCTTCGAACAGACCTTTCTCCGGAAGAGCTTAATCAGCGACTGCGTTGTTTTTTTGAACAAAAAGGGTTTCAGTTTGTCGTCAGCAAAAAGGTGAGCGGAGCAGATCTGAAAGCGCGAGAGGTCATCAAAGAGCATTATCTAATGTACAGCGCGGCCGCCTGCGCGGAGACGGTTCGCGTGGATGCGGCTGCAAAAGAACGGTTCGAGGCCTTCTTTGGCAGAACGTGGCAGAGCGAAATGGATGCTGGCCGCATTGTACCCATGCCCCGCCTTTTGAGCCGACCCGGTATGGATGCCCACCAGCTGTTCACCATTTGGCGAAATCTATGCGCTGGCAAGCAAGCGGTAAAGTTGCAGGCCGGATTGATCATGGGCTTTATCGAAGAGTTGAATGTGTATGCCATCAACGCCTTCTATCCTTCGCTCGAAGAGATTTTTTATGATCTCGAAGCGCGGCTCGATTATCATGTGGTGGAATTTGATTCCTCGCAGACTTCATGGAAAGAGTTTCGCCGGAATCTGCTGGGGACGACCAATGTCAGCACGGCGAATCCCGAAAGTTTTCGCGGAAAACTTTATGGCGACTACCCGGTCGAGTTCCCTGACCGCGATAATTATGTGCACGGCAGCGCCGGCCCGGTGGAGGGGGTTGTTGAGCGCACGATTCATGAGGCAGATTTCGACATCACCACGAACCCAGTCGGAGCGTACCTCGCCGAGCGGGGTGTCACGCTCCAATCCTTTTCCCGTTGGCGGAAGAGTCAGCCTCTTGCGGCCCTCGGCAACTTATTTGACGAGACCGAAGAAAAGAACACGGACGAAATTTTCCAGGCTTTGGAAAAAGAAAAAGCCCTGCTCGGATGAGCAGGGCTCTTTGAGCCTCTCGTCGTTCCGAAACGACATGAGGTCCCTTTCATAATGGGCTATTCATTCGGCTTCTCGGGCTTTGCCGGTCTCTCCGGCTTCTCGGGCTTTGCTGGCTTCTCGGGTTTTGCCGGCTTCTCGGGTTTTGCCGGCTTCTCTGGTTTTGCCGGCTTCTCGGGCTTGTTTTCTAGGCCGGCGTTTTCGTTTCGCATGACATCCCCGACCTTGAGGTCGAACGAACGATAGATGTCTCCCCAGCCCATGCCCGCCGCGCGCATGTCAAGAATACCGCTGGCGGCATCACTGTCGAACAGGGACCTCACGATGTCCTGATAGCTCGACCCTTCCGGCAAAGAGGCTTCCGCCAGACCGAGGGCTAGCTTGACGTTTCCGAACCCCATCGGACCTACAGAGTTTTCTGCGATGACGGTCTGTTCTACCAGTTCCATTTGCGGAACCTGTGATACGGATCCGTCCGGATTGGTTACATCAATCAGAACAGGGTTGCCCTGACTATCCAGAACAGGCTGTTCCACTTCAATGGCATAGCTCAACGAGTCGCCGGCACGTAATGCTTCAACCAATGGCTCGCTGTTTTCTCCGGCAAAGTCGGAAAATTCAGCCGCGAGGGTTTCAATTACTTTTTCTTCGCCGCCGCTGAGTGCTGGGGCAGGGTTCGGATCCGGGTTCGGATCCGGTTCCTGAGCGTGAAGCGTCATCGCGCACACGCAGAAGGAAATCAATCCTGCCGTGAGATACCTGAGCAATTTCATCTTCATAATGTTCTCCAGTTTATGGTTTGAAGATCAGCTGGAGGCCTCCGCCCATATCCGGACTGCTGTCACTCAGTCCATAATAGAAATAGGGAGAAAGGCTCCACGCCTCACTTATCTTGTGATTGAGGTATGTGAATACCTCCAGCGGATCATCCACTCCGCTTACAGAGGCCTGCTGGAAGTCCAGCGAGGCTCCGATATGGGTGTTGTCTGAACAGCGCCAATCGGCACCCGCCGATAGATACAGAACGTCATTCAGGTTCATGTCAGCGGGATCGCCCTTAAATTTATATCCTACGGTGAACATCGGGGTCAGCTTGCCCATCACATAGAAGTAATCCGCCTGCAGAGCGTAATCGACTTCGCCCGTACCCAGCCCCTTGTCTTCGTCTGCAGTGGGAATTTTAACTTTTCCGGTCAAATCCAGGTATCCCAGTTCAGAGGGAAGGGCTTCCAGCGAATAGGTGAGGGCAAGCCAGGTGTCGGCGATGCCGGATTCCGAGCGATCTGTTCCGCCGCCCGGCAGGACAACGCCGCCATCGATCACATTCCCGGGCCCGTCGATACTCAGCCAGCCTGTGGATATTTTTCCACTCCAGTTTCCTCGCTTATAACTGGCGCTGAACGGCACATAGAGCATGGTGGTGTCAGAGGCATCTGTGTAGTCACCCGAACTGTAATCCACGCCGGTGGAAAATTTCCATTGACCCTCTTCAGCCAAGGCGAAATCGCAAAGCAGAGCGGATAGAAGCGGAAGCGCGAGGTAAAGGCGGATCTTTCGGACGCTTCTTTTTAGAGCCCCCGAATTCTGTGCGGAATTAACTTTCATGATGAACATTCCTCCTTGGGTTGTTTTGTCGTCAGTTTATTACTGTGAGTGATGAGCATTACCTGTGACGGGAAATGCCTAGACAAAGACAGGGCGCCGCCTGTTTGACGGGGAAAGTTTGCAAAAAAAGAGAAACGGGAGGGTTGCCGGAGCCAGATCACCTTGTTCCTCAACAGAGAGGGTGACCCCGGGAGCTGAGCCGCTGTCGAATGCTTCGTCATATACGAAATCCTTTCGGAATATGATGACTTTTTTTTCGATTGCGGGCGTATTTTATCTCGGAATATGGGGGTGTCAAGTGACCATTCAAGAGACTAAAGGCCGGCCCGACGCCGGCCCCCGACCTAGCGGCCTGAATTGATAATGCGGAAAAAGCCACTGGCACCGAGTGCCGGGATTTCCACCACTTTAACGGCTTCGATGGCATCAAAATATATCGTGTTCGCCGATTGATCGATATTCATGACGTAGAAGGAAACAGTGACCGTGTTCGGAGGCGCAATGGCCTGGGCCTGTGAAAACTCCCAGCTTCCAGCCGGGCTCGAAGCGTTCAGCACGGGCAGGGACTCTGCGCCCGGCCATTCGCCGCCGGAGCTGCCGATACTGATTGAGGCCGGAGCCAGGTCATTTGTTCCGGAAGCATCTCTGAAGACGATCTTGAGCAGCCCGAGGGTTGTATTAGCCGGAAGGGGTGCGGCGGTGTACATGTACCCCGACAGGTTGAATTCTTCGCCCGGGGAGGCCGAAACAGTCTGGAAGGCTGTGGGTACCGTAAATCCTCCGGAGGCGTCGATCTGGAGGGAATAGGTGCCGCTCTGGGCAAACGCGTTAGTAACAGTCTTCCAAGGTGTCCAGCCGAACGCGTTACCGTATTCAAAATCTCCATTGGCAAGCAGGTTAGGCAGGGTATACGGTCCGGTCGCCGAGGCGTCATGTACGAGGGGCACTTGTACTTCATCATTTGTTTCGAGGCTGGTCAGGACAATCGTTGGCGTGAAGGCTTCCAGATAGATGGAATCGGAATTGCCGGCAACCGTGGTCCACGCATTCAGATCCGGAGATATCTCGATCTGGAATTGCTGGTCGCGAAGATAGGTGGGATAGCTGAACCGGGTTTGCAGATTGCCGTTGGACACGCCGGTCTGCAGAAAAGTGAGAGCGAAGGGCTCATTCCACATAGACGCCAGTCGGTAAAACATGGCTCGCGGCTCGAGCAGATCGGGCTCGGTTCCGTTATCCACAACGCGGAACACGCCCCACCACTCCTCGTTGCCTTCCCCGTCGATAACGGTTTCTCTTATATAGCCGGTAGTGTCATGAATTGAGGGGTTTCCCGCTTTCCACCACTCATCGGCATATTCAAAAACGCACCCTCCCGAAACCACTGGGCGGTTGCCCCGCAACTCATTCCACAGAGTTTCCATGGCATCGGCGGGAACCGCTGCATCTTCGGAAAACTCCGCATTGATGGTTGCATCGCAGGCGTCGTAACCAAATTCGGTAATTACCAGCGGCTTCGAGCTATTGGTGGTGTAACTCTCAAAAAAGTCCCCAAAGGTGCCCCCTCTGTAGATTTGGATGGCCCAAAAGTCGAGGTTGTCCATTATGGAATCGTAGGTCTGGACCTGATCAAGCGCATCCGTGATCGCTGTCGAAACCACCTTGTCCGGAGCCACCGCCTTCACCGCTCCGGCAATCTGGTTAATGGCCGCCCAGAAATTCGTGTCGTATCCGTTTTCATTCTGCCAGTTTACTTCATTCCCAACCAGAAAGCCCATCACAGCAGGATCATCCTTCAGTTCCGTGGCAATGGCCTCCCATTCGGGAATCAGATCATTGACGGCATTTGTATCGCTCCAGTCTGTCGCCGGGTCGATCCATTTATTGGCCAGAAGGTACAGGCTTTGATCGCCATTATTGTAGGCCGCATCAAGGAACGCGCTGTGGTTTGCTCCAGTTGTCCACCCATAAACCCGGACCACGTTTGCCCCCATTTGGCGAAGGTTCTCAAAATCACGCGCCCACAGGTTGGAATAAGCGGCTGTGTAGTAATCTCCGTAGGGCGGATCTGTTATGACACTTTTTCCGATCGGCGTCGGCTGATAACACATGCCCCGCACGTCAAAGGCGGATTCGTCCAGAAGGATTTCCCGATCCGACACTGTGAAGACACTGGTCGCATCCGCCGCCAGCGCTACCAACAACATCAGGCTCGCTATAATTCTTATGCGTTCGTACGTGTCTCTTACCTCATTTACTGCCGGCTATTGCCCAAATCCGGCTTTTTCTGCACTGAAACTGTACCATATCGGCGCGGTGTAGACAATCGTCGGTTGCCATTCCTCATTGAGTTCTGATGCGGAAAGGATAGATTGTTTCTCTTCAACAACGGGCTCGATGTGTCCACGCAAGAGGTATCCAATATGCCATTTTCTAAACTGGGGCTTTCTGAACCGCTGCAACGGGTCGCCGAAGCGGCTCATTTTGACACGCCGACTCCCATTCAAGAGCAGGCCATTCCATTGATCCTCGAAGGAGATGACCTGATCGCCCGCGCCCAGACCGGCACGGGAAAAACCGCCGCCTTCGCCTTGCCGATTCTGCAAATGCTGAGCCGGGTCGAAGAGGATTCCGGCCCGAGTCCGGTTCGCGTTTTGGTGCTGGCCCCCACGCGCGAGCTCGCGCAGCAAGTCGCCGACACCATCGAAGAATTTGAGAAAACCATGCCCTGTAAAATCGGGGTCACCGCCATCATCGGCGGAGAGAGTAAAGATTTTCAGCTGCGGCATCTCCGCCACGGCGTTCAGATCGTTGTCGCCACTCCCGGCCGATTGCTGGAGCTCATCCGCGAAGACGAAATCGACTTTGACGAACTGCGCGTCCTCGTGCTCGACGAGGCCGACCGCCTGCTCGCTCTCGGGTTTGCCGAAGAGCTCGCCCAACTGATGGACGCGCTACCGACGGAACGCCAGACGCTTCTTTTTTCCGCCACCTATCCAAAAAAGGTGGAAACGCTGGCCGGGCAGATACTGCAAAACCCCGTGACGATCAATGCGTCCGGCGATGCGCCGACTGTTGCGAATATCGCCCAGCGCGTCATCGAAGTAAACCGGCTCAACCGCCGCCCGCTTTTGCAGCATCTCATCAAACAAGAGGAGTGGGAGCATGTGCTTGTATTTGTGAGCAGCAAACGCGCCGCCCGCAACCTCGCCGTTAAATTGAGGCGCGATGGAGTTAAAGCGGACGCCTTTCATGGCGACCTCGATCAGGACGAGCGGACCTTTGTCCTGAGCCAGTTTAAAAACCGCGATATCCATGTCTTGATCGCCACCGATATCGCCGCGCGCGGGATCGACATTCAGAATCTATCCACGGTCGTGAACTACGACCTCCCGCGCTCGCCCGTCGATTACATTCATCGTATCGGACGCACCGGCCGCGCCGGGGCCGATGGCGTGGCCGTCAGCTTTGTGGACCACAGTGATCAGGCATTCTTCAACGTCATCGAAAAGCGGACAAAGCAGCATCCGCCTCGCGAGCAGATTCCCGGCTTCGAGCTGGAAGGCGAAGCCCCCAAAAAGAAAAAAGGCCCACCGCCGAAAAAGGGGAAGGGCCTCAGCAAAAAAGACAAAGCCCGCGCTGCGGAAGATCAGGACCCGACTCCGCCGAATCCGCAGTGCCCGTCGGATTAGAAATCTGATGCGAGGCTATGCAATAGACTTTTTCTTCTTCTCGGCTTCGTAGTCGTCCAGCGTGCCCGGGTAGTCGACAATCCCGTCTTCGGTGATTTCGAAGATGCGCGTGGCCAGCGTCGCGATGAAACGGTGGTCGTGCGACACAAAGAGAAGGGTGTTGGGGAAGAGCGAAAGGCTGTAGTTCAGCGCCTCAATCGATTCCAGGTCGAGATGGTTGGTCGGCTCGTCGAGCGCCAGGATATTTCCGCCTTCCATCATCATTTTGGAAATGATCAGCCGGGCTTTTTCTCCTCCGCTCAACACGTCGATTTTTTTCAGGACATCCTGCCCTTTGAAAAGCATCTTCCCCATAAAGGAGCGCAGCTCGACTTCGGGGGTGTCGACATCCGAATAACGACCGAGCCACTCAATGGCTTCCTTGTCGGCGTCGAGAAGATCCGATGCGTCCTGCGGGAAGAGGCTGATCTGAACGGTGTCGCCGAACACAATTTCCCCAGAGTCGCTTTTCAGCTGACCGCATAGCACGTTCAGCAGCGTGGTTTTGCCAATTCCGTTTTTGCCGATGATGGCGATGCGCTCTTGCGGCCCGATCGTGCAGGAAAAGTTGCTGAAGATCTTTTCGTCATACGATTTAGAAATCGATGTGGCTTCGATCACCTTATCGCCCAGCCGCTTTTTCGGATTAAAGCGAATGAAGGGCGAGACCCGGCTGCTGGCCTTAAATTTTTTGACCTCCAGTTTATCGAGCGTCTTTTTGCGAGAGGTCGCCTGCTTGGCCTTGGAGGCATTGGAGCTGAACCGCGAGATAAACGCCTTCAGTTCGTTGGCCTGCTTTTCGACCTTTTGGTTGGCTTTTTCTTGATGCTCGCGCGCTTCCAGGCTGGCAATGGTGAAGTCATCATAGTTCCCGGGGAACAGACGAATTACATGGAAGTCCAGGTCGGCAATGTGCGTGCAGACCTGATTGAGAAAGAAGCGGTCATGCGAAATCGTAATGACCGTTCCGGGGTAGCGTTTGAGCAGTTCGACCAGCCACTCGATCGACTCCATATCCAGATGGTTGGTCGGTTCGTCGAGCAGCAGAATGTCCGGTTTGCCGAAAAGCACCTGTGCCAGCAGAACCCGCAGCTTAAAGCCCCCTTGAAGAACAGTCATGGGCTGCCCCAGCAGATCCTCCGTAAAGCCCAGCCCGACCAAAAGCGCGGCCGCTTCCGCCTCCATGGAATAGCCGCCGGCCTCGCCGAATTCATCCTCGATATGCCCGCAACGGTCGTTCTCTTCGTCGGTCAACTCATCCTTTGAATAGAGCGCTTCCCGTTCACAATGCAGCTTCCAAAGCTCGGGGTTCCCCATGCACACCGTATTGAGGATCGTATGCTCATCAAACGCGGAGTGGTCCTGCCGGAGATATCCGAGCGTGCAGTTCGGCCCAATCGTCACCTCGCCCTCGCTCTGCTCCTGCTGGCCGGTCAGAATCTTCATGAACGTGGATTTCCCGCAGCCGTTGGCTCCGATGAGGCCGTAGCGGTTGCCGGGGACAAACTTGACGGAAACATCTTCGAACAGCGTGGTTTTGCCGAAGCGCATTGTGATGTGTGATGTTGTAATCATAAAAAACTCTGAGGTTAACCTGAAAAATAGCGGGCATGTATAGCAGGTTGCTCCGGAAGAGCCGACTGCTAATCGCCCCGAATTTCCAACCATCCTGTTACGCCGGACGTTTAGTGAAGGAGGAAGCCGCGCGGAGGCGGATGGAAAAACCGAGCCGCTAGTTTTGCGATCGTTTGGGGAGCCGAATGAAGATCCCAAGAAGGATGAGGCCCATTCCGGGAACCAGCCAGATGGGCTGGCGCTCAATGAATCCCATCCAAAACAGCGGCGATGCGAGAGCGATCATGATCCACAGGGTCGGCAGTCCGATTTTCTTTTTTATAACAACGCGATAGAGCACGTAGACCGGAAAGAGGAGTCCGTAGGCGCTCATGAAAAGGCGGTAGACGATTTCGCCGCCAGCGAGTCCGGCATGTGAGGGGAGCCGGGTCGCCAAAAATCCGGCAAGTCCGGAAAGGAGTGCGAGAGCCAGGAGCAGTGGTCGTTTTGACTTGGCGCCGGGGAGGGTCTGGATGCGGTCGAGATGTGCGCGAACCGTGAAGAGCCATTGGCATAGAATATGGATCAGGATTCCGGTTGCGAGCCAGGGGGTTGCGATGGGAGCCAGGCAGGTGCCATCCGCGGCGTTGGCGATGACGCCGGCATAGCGGGTGGTCAGGAGAATCATGAAGGTGAAGAAGCCGATGAATCCGATGGAGAATCCGAGTCGGCCGTTCTTTTCCGTGTCGAGTTGTTGGCGGGCATGATGGAAAGTGATGTCGAGGTACGGGCAGAGTAAAAAGCCGAACAGCATGACAGGAAGCATCCAGAGCGGGGCCATCGAGTGGTCTGCCGAGGCGAGCAGCGCAGTGTTGGCTTTCTGCACATCGGGTGTGCAGATTGTGGCGATGAATACGCCGAGGCTGAATAGAAGCAGTGCGAGTGCGATTTGCGGCGCCTGCCCGCGGCGGTTCCCCCGCTGTGAGATGAGTGCAAAGAGGAAAGAAAGCCCGATGCCTCCAGCCAGGTAGAGGGTCGGAATGTGGAAGGCCGCCCGGATGAAGCTCGTAATCCAGAGGATCCAAAACAGATGAAAGGCCAAGGTGATCGCAGAAAACCACCAGATTGCGTTGAGATGGGCATCGACGAATCGAGCGGAGTCGGCGCGGGATTGGATGACCCATCCCATGGCTGCGGCCCCGATCACATTGGGAATGGCAAAAATCAGGAAGCCGGCCCACCCCATATCACGCAGGAGGAGGGCGGGGAGAAACATGCCGATGCACCAGGTCCACGAGCAGGCGAGATAGGCGCCCCAAAGAATCGGGTTGCGCGTGAACGCTGGGGAAGCTGACTCACTCATCGGGCTGTTTTTTTGCGAAGTTTTTTGGCCTTGTGGTGTGATTTAGGGGTCACGTGGAAGGTTGCGGTGCAACGTCCGACGCACTTGGGCTTGGCGGGTTTTCCGGCGATCATCCGTGGTTTTACGCCGGGCATCAGGACCTGTACGATTTCCATGCGGATGGCGATATTGAACTCTTTGCCGGTGGCGATCAGAGCATGAATGTCGTCCAACGGGGTCATGTTGTACTCGGCGGGGCCGAGGCAGGGACGGAGAAATTTGTAATCGAGATGTTTGCAGACTACCGTGTAGTCGCCGCCGCAGAACTTGAAAAGATAGTTGCCCCCCGCAATTTCAGAGTTGCCGAGTAGAGCCGCTCCCGCCATTGCGTTGTACCAGTTTTTATTAAACCGGCGAAAAGGGAGAATCGCCCGATGAGTGGTTTCGTCGGAGGCCATCGTGATCCCTGAGTGGAAGGCGTAGGGGAGCCAGATCAGTGAGCAGATCCGGTTCCAGAAGCGGTTTCGGGTTGAAAGCTCCGATATGAACGACTCGATTCGTTCAAGGAGTGTGGTCTTCGGGTTTCCGCTGTTTTTCTCTGTGTTCGACTCTGTCATGGTTTGCTTTATTAAATCGTGAAGCTATTGCGCCGGTTTCCGATGAAGCGTTGGGATCGAACCCTTTTCAATCCGAACGGATAGTTTACGGAACCTTTGAGCGTCAGTCTACTTGAGAATGACCGGAGTTTTGCCGCTTCGCTGCCGTCGCTACGCGCCAGCCTCACTTCGTGTCCAAAGCATTGGAAAAATTAGCCGTAAAAAGCTTACCCCGCCAGCGGCGGGGTTCCGGACCGCGGGCAATTTTGTCCCCGATTCGAGGGGTGTATTCCCTCTGGAGTTGCCGGGGGGAACCATAACGGGTATCCTCTTCCTCTGAATCGGAACACGTAATCCCCGGGACGCCAGGAAATGCTATGCCGCACGAATTCAGCTCGCACAATTTAGTCCTCTATAAAAACGCCCCGGCAATCATCGACCAGGTCGCCGATAAAATAACCATTCGGCTTGCGAGTGGAAAGGCGGTGAAGGTCCGGACGAAAGACATTCAACTGCTTCACCCGGGGCCGTTGAAGAGTCTCAATCAATTAGAGCAGGTTCCTCAAGGAAATCTTGAAGAAGCCTGGGAGTTGCTGCAGGGAGAGACGGTTGAGCTGATCGAATTGGCGGAATTCATCTACGGCGAGAGCACGCCGGTGACCGTCTGGCATGCCTGGCTCGTGCTTCATGAACAAACCTGGTTCACTGGGTCGATTGATGCCATCGCCGCCCGTGCGCAGGATGAAGTGGATGCGATTCTGAACAAACAGCGCAAAAAAGAGCAGGAAGCCGAAAGCTGGCAGAACTACCTGCAGCGGGTCAAAGAGAATGCCATCCAGCCAGAGGACTTCGATCATTTGAACGATGTGGAGCGTTTGGCCTATCGCAAGGCGTCCACGAACCGCACGTTGAAGGCACTCGACATCGAGGTGACTCCGGAAAAAGCGCATCGGTTGCTTCTTCAGCTTGGGCTCTGGAATGAAGCCGTGAATCCGTATCCGGCCCGGTTCGACTGCGCAACCATTCAACCCGAGCTGGAGGTGCCGGCGCTTCCCGAAGAACCACGCCAGGATTTGACAGCGCTCGAAACCTTTGCCATCGATGATGACAATTGCAGCGATCCGGACGATGCCATCAGTCTCGACGGGGATACGCTGTGGATCCACGTCGCCGATGCCGCCGCGCTGATTAAGCCGGACTCGCCGCTTGATCGGGAAGCCCGCGCCCGTGGTGCCAATCTCTATTTGCCCGAAATTGTCATCAACATGCTGCCGCAGGGTGTCACAGAAGCGCTGGGGCTTGGATTGCAAGAACGCTCCCCGGCACTCTCTTTTAAAATCGGTTTAAACGATGACGGCTCCCCAGCCTGCGCGGAAATCACACCCAGCTGGGTTCGCGTTCAGCGCCTCAGCTATTCCGCCGCGGATCAGTTGATGAACACCTCGCCGTTTAAGGAGATGAGCGACATCACCGAACAATTCCGCAAGCGCAGAATCGCGCAAGGGGCCGCGGAGCTGAACCTGCCGGAAGTCAAGCTGAAGACCTCCGTCGACGGGGAGCTCTACAATCTCTCCGCCCGGCATGAATTGGCCGTCAAAAATCCGGTGGAATATACGGTGGCAATCAAAGAGCTGCCCCGTTTAAAAAGCCGGGACATGGTCACCGATGCCATGCTGATGGCCGGCGAAGCCATCGCTGACTTTTTGATCCAAAACGAAATTCCGGCACCCTTCGCCTCCCAAGCGCCGCCGGATGAGGCGGCAACCCCGGAGACCCTGTCTGAAATGTTTGCCTATCGCAAAAAATTCAAACGCTCCGGCCTGCACCTCGAACCCGATTTGCATGCCGGGCTCGGACTGGAACGCTACACCCGGGCAACCAGCCCGTTGCGCCGCTACTCCGACCTGCTGGTCCATCAGCAACTGCGCGCCCATCTCGGCGGACAACCATTAATCAGCGAAGCGGACATGCTGGCTCGCATGGCCGAGGCCGAACTCGGCGGAGGCAACACCTCCATGGCCGAACGCCTGAGCAACCGGCATTGGACGCTCTTGCACATGCAGCAACATCCGGAAACCATCTATCGCGGAGTCCTCGTCGATAAACGCGACGACCGCGGCACTGTGCTGATCCCCGAGCTCGCCATCGACGTCAAAATACGCCGCATCGCCGACCTTCCGCTGGATGCAGAAGTCAACGTGCAGCTCACCCGGATCAACCTCCCGGAACTTGATCTCTCCTGCCGACAGGTTTGAGGTGAATATTCCAAGCAGAGGCGCGGAGCTCCTGATTCTAAAACTCATCGACAGACCCTTTTTCGGCTCTATCCTTCAAACCCGATTGATTGACGGGGCCGGGCGGTGGTACGGTTTGATCATCTTGTAGAAAGTATTAAACTAAGGGAAATCAGATGATAAACCAGTTCGCCCATGTCAGTATCCACTCTAATGATCTTGAAGAAACCGGCCGGTTTTATCTGGGGGCGCTCGGCCTCGAAAAAGGTTTTGAGTTTATCAAGGACGGTGCCTTGTTCGGCTATTACATAAAGCTGGGAAACAACACGTTTATCGAGGTCTTCAAAGGCGATCCCGGCGAAGTCGGCAACATCAACCACATCGCCATTCAAACCGACGACATCGATGAGGTCATTGAGCGGGTCAGGAAGCACGGCTATGAAATCGGTGAAAAATCTCTTGGGGCGGATCATTCCTGGCAGGTCTGGACCGCGGACCCCAACGGCGTCCGGATCGAGTTTCATCAATACACCGAACAAAGCCTCCAGCTCACCGGCGGAGTCTGTCAGGTAGACTGGTAAACCATCGCGCCATCGTTCCCGCCATTAGAAAAAGAAAAGCCCCGCTTGGCTGTTCAATCGGCTGTCTCTCCAATGAGCGGAGCGAGTGGGTGGTAGAAAAAACGCACAGAATCGGTGGGGAGTTTCTTTGCCACGAGAGATCGCAGAGAACTCAAAAATGATGAAATAATAGGACTTCACACCGGCCCCTGCAAGAAAAGGAGACGGCCTGAGAATTTTAGAAAACAACCTCTCCACCCCTCTTGTTTCGTTTTAGGAAACCCCTCGGCTCGCTGAAGTTAAATTCTCTGTTCTATTTCTAAAAACCCCTTGCGGGCTTCTGCAGACTGTTCCTTCCAGAAGGTGACAATTGACTCATCGTTAATCTCTGTGACGGCTAGATCTAGATAATCAAGAAAAGCCTTGGTTCTTTCCAAGCGTTCTCTGATAGGGGCAGTGTCGCTGATGGCTGACCGAGTGATGAAATCAAGTAACAAAAAGCCCCGCTCGGTTGAACGGGGCTATTAAGAGTGTCTCTATGAGACAGCAATGTTCACGAGCCGCCCCGGTACCACAATCACTTTACGGATGGTTTTGCCTTCGGTCCATTTCTGAACAGCCGGGTTTTCCATGGCGATTTTTTCGATCTCGTCTTTGCCCGCGCTGGACGGCACAAAGATCTGTTCGCGGACTTTGCCGTTGACCTGCAGGGCCATTTGAATTTCGTCGCGGTGTAGCGCTTCTTCGATTACTTCCGGCCAGTCGGCGCTGAGCACGCCGCCGTCGTGGCCGAGCTCTTTCCACAGCTCTTCAGCGATGTGCGGCGCGAACGGCGAAATCAGCAGAATCACTTTTTCCATGGCGTCGCGGAAGACGGCTTTGACCTGCTCGGATGAATTATCGGAGACCTTGACGGCGTCGACCGCATTCATCAGCTCCATGATGGCGGAGATGGCGGTATGGAAGTGGAACGCCCCGTCAAGGTCGTGGGTGATCTTTTGCACGGACTCGTGCACTTTGCGGAAGAGGTCGCGTTCCGGTTTTTCCATTTTTCCAATGGATTCGGCAAGCTCACCACAAGAGTCTGGGCTAACGGACGCGAGCAGTTCTTTGTGCTGCCAGACGCGGGTCCAGATGCGTTTAAGGAAGCGGTAGGAGCCTTCAACCGCGGTGTCGTTCCACTCGGCCTCTTTTTCGGGCGGCCCGATGAAGAGGGTGTAGAGGCGGACGGTGTCGGCGCCGTAGTTTTCGATCAGCTCGTTGGGGCTGACGACGTTGCCTTTGGATTTGCTCATTTTATGGAGATTTCCGTCCGGCCCTTTTTTGCAGATCATGCCCTGTGTGAAGAGCTTGGCGAACGGCTCGTCGAAGTCGATCAGGCCGAGGTCGCTGACGACTTTGGTGAAGAAGCGGGCGTAGAGCAGATGCAGAATGGCGTGCTCAATGCCGCCGATGTATTGGTCGACCGGCAGCCAGTCGTTGGCGGCTTTGGTATCGATAGCCTGGGTGCTGTCCTGCGCGCTGAGGTAGCGCAGGAAGTACCAGCTCGAATCGACGAAGGTGTCCATCGTGTCGGACTCGCGCCGCGCGGGTTCGCCGCACTTCGGGCACTCGCAGTTCATGAATTCCTGGCTGGCGGCCAGCGGCGATTCGCCGGTCGGTTTGAATTCGACGTTTTCCGGCAGGCGCACGGGCAGTTCGTCGTCGTTGACGGGCACGGTGCCGCAGCGGTCGCAGTAGACAATCGGAATCGGCGCGCCCCAGTAGCGCTGGCGGGAAATCAGCCAGTCGCGCAGACGGAAGTTGATACAGCTTTTACCAAAGCCTTCGGCCTCGGCCTTTTTGGCCATCGCGCTGATGGCCTCGCGGTTGGGCATGCCGGTGAATTCGGCGGAGTCGAAGCAGGCGCCGTCTTCGGTGTACGCATCGTCCATTTCTGTGAGAACGAGCGAGCCTTCCGGATTCTGGATGGAGAGCTTGATCGGCAGGTCATACTTCTTGGCGAAGGCCCAGTCACGCGTGTCGTGCGCGGGCACGGCCATGACTGCGCCGGTTCCGTACATGAGGACGTAGTCGCCGACCCACAGCGGAACCTTTTCGTTCGTGTAGGGGTTGACGACGTAGCGGCCGGTGAAGATGCCTTTTTTCTCCAGCGTGTCGGATTCGCGGTCAATGTTGGTCAGCTTAGCTGAATCGGCAACAAACTGAAGCACCTCGGTCTCTTGCGGTAGTCCGGCGATCAGTTCTTTGAGGTCGCCATATTCGGGAGCCAGCACCATGTAGGTGCAGCCGTAGATGGTGTCGACGCGGGTGGTGAAGCAGGAAACCTTGTCGGAAGGGTCGTTTGCGCCGTCCTCACGCGGCACGAGGGCAAAGTCGATTTCCGTTCCTTCGGAGCGGCCGATCCAGTTGCGCTGCATCGTTTTTACGCGCTCGGGCCAGCCGTCGAGCGTGTCGAGATCGTCGAGCAGACGCTGGGCGTAGTCGGTGATTTTGAAGAACCACTGTTCGAGCGCCTTTTGGATTACGGTCGAATCGCAGCGGTCGCAGCATCCGTCGACCACCTGCTCGTTGGCGAGCACGGTCGCGCAGTCGGGGCACCAGTTGACGTTGCTTTTCTTTTTATAAGCCAGTCCGCGGTTGAACATCTGGATGAAGAGCCATTGCGTCCACTTGTAGTATTCGGGTTCGCAGGAGGCGACTTCCTTGTCCCAGTCGTAGCAGCATCCCCAGGCGGCGAGCTGCTCTTTCATGATGGCGATGTTGGAGAGCGTGCTTTCGCGCGGCGGGGTGCCGGTCTTGATCGCGGCGTTTTCGGCGGGCAGGCCGAACGCATCCCAGCCCATCGGCGAGAGTACGTTGTGGCCGCGCATTTTTTTGTAGCGCACCACGGCGTCGCCGATGATGTAGTTGCGGCCATGACCGACGTGCAGTTTGCCGGACGGATAGGGGAACATCATCAGGCAGTAATATTTGTTTTCGGTGTCCGACAGGTCGGTTTTGAACAGGCCGCTATCGGCCCAGCTCTGCTGCCACTTCGGTTCAATTTCAGAAAAGGGGTATTTCTCGTTCATAATTCATTCCTCGTAAACCGCAACAGACTACGGATTTCCCCGGATTTTCCAAGCCTTGGAAGCAACTTCGTTGCATTTCAGCGCTTCGCGGCGCAAGGGCAACAATTTTTCCAAACATTGGAAAATTGAATGGGTGCAGGCTCAGCCTGCTTCCAAACCTTGGAAAATCTGTGCGCCCCTATGCAATAGGGTGGAAGCTCAGACGATCCGGCGGTGGTGGGCAGCGATCTGCTGGATGGTTTGTTCCGGCACGCCGGCTTCGGTGGCGAAGTCCGGCCAGCGGGCGAGGGCGGCGGCGGTTTCTTCAAGCACCTGATCGATGCCGGATTTTTTTAGAAGGTTGAAGCGTTTGGCGACGGCCTCGAAGTCGGCCCGTTCGAAGTGGTCGTGTTTGCCGTTGACGCTCATTTGGTGGTGGCGAGTCCATGCGCCGTCCGGGTTGTAGCAGTAGATGATGTCGTAGGCCGGGGCGAGTTTCCATTCCCCTTTCCGGTTCATCAGGAAGGCGATGTTTTTGGTGTGATCGTCCTGATTGCGCGCCATCACGTTGAAGACCATGCGGCGGAAGAGCTGTTCAAGTGTGTCTGTGCCGAGGCCAAGGCGCTGCGCAACATCGAGCGCTTGTTCGTAGCCATAGGCCCCCGCCTGATTAAAATCCATGTGGGCAATGCCGCACAGCGACTGCATGAAAATCTTTCTCCCGTCGTCGGTGCGGTCGAAGCGGCGGGTCATAAAATGGCTGCGTCCGTTTTCTTCGAAGAGGCGGCACTCGCTCATTTCGAGTCCGGCCGCGACCGCCATGCGGTGATAGGCGTATTCAATTTTTCCGAAGCCCTGCGGATCGTTGAGTTCTTTGTCGCGGTTACCGGAGACGCCGTCGAATTTGATCAACCAGTAGCCGAAGCCTGGCGGGGCTTTCACCTGTCCGGAGAGCACGGCGCCGGTTTTTTCGTTCCACGCAATGACCGCTTTGGCGCGCGCTCCGCCGGCTGAGGTGCCGACCCGCAGGATGTCGCGCATTCCGTCGAGCTTCTCTTCGTCTTCCGGGGCAATTTTCGTGACGAGCATTTCCTTTTGCGCCAGAGCGGTATTGGCCAGGTCGACCAGCTCCGCCACGTTGACTGGCACCGAGCCGCTCTGCCGGTCGCGCAGGGCGGGGCGGAATTCGAGCGCTCCCATGCCGCGCCGCCCGAGATAGCACAGGCGTTCGATCGGCGTGAAATCGGCGGGCGTGCGCCCTGTGCGGACGAGCCATTCGTCGATCAGCAGGTTGCCGAACCGGTCGGGCAGGGCGTCGGCCAGCATGCCGGGCAGCCCGTGAAAGGATTCGCGGGCCAGTTCCGGGAATGCGTAGACCTGTTCCCGCAGCGGCATAGTAAGCGGCGCAACTTCGATGCCACTATCGAGGAAGTCCGGCGCGTACTCAAACAGTGCCAGCTGCCGGTCGGCATCCCATGCGGCGGATCCGATGGTGTTGCCCCACAGGACGACATCGGCTGTAATTGATTCTTTCATCCTTCATTCCAGACCCACGGCGTGCTGCGGGGTTTCGGATAGGTGAATTTGCTGGAGGCTTTTTGGCGTTTTTTGCCCTTGAGTTTGGAGAGCTGGATCGGGCTGATTTCCGGCTCCGGCAGGAACAGGTCGATTTGCGCCAGGCAGTCGAGTTCTCTGAGAATGGAAAGCAGGGTGTCGATGGTGAAGGGTTCGCCCCGTTCGGCTCCGACCAGTGTGCGGCGGGAGATGCCCGCTTTTTCGGCCAGCACTTTTTGGGTGACGTTCCGGTTGAGGCGCTCGGCTTTCAAACGTTTGCCAAGTTCCTGGCGGATTGCTTCGTTGTTGGCTGTCTCTAGGTTTTTCATGCAGAAAATAATGAGCTTTTTGCACGCGGATGCAACAAAAAAGTTAAATATTCTGCCTTTTAAACCATAAACACAACGGGCAGTATAACGCTCACAAAGCGCAAAAACAGCCTTTTTGGGCAATAATATGCCCCGTAGACAACAAGTTAAATAATGGAAACAATGGTGACGGTGTCGCCGTCGTGTTTCCACTTCACTTCGAGGTCGAAGAGGGTGGTGCCGAAGATGCGGTCAGGATCATCAGCCTGATAAGCCGGGCGCGGGTTGTAGCCGAGAACGTTTTTGATCAGTTGCTGCTGCGGTTTTTCCAAACCTTGGAAAACCGTTTTAGCTTCGGGCGAAAAAGAAACCGTGTTGGGGGCTTCGGGCGCGGCGTGGGCGAATGATCCCTGCGCGTCGGGGATGGAGTCGGCGTAGGGGATGTAGGGTTTGATGTCCAGCACCGGCGTGCCGTCGAGAAAGTCGCCGCCCGCCAGCTCGAGCGTGGTGCCGTTGACACGTTTGAGTTCCACCACCGACAGCCCGATCGGGTTGGGGCGGAACGGCGCACGCGTGGCGAAAACCCCGATGCGGGTGTTGCCGCCGAGCCGCGGCGGCCTCACCGTCGGCTGGAATGTTTCACAGATGCTTTCATGGAACGCGAAGACGACCCAGAGATGGGAAAATTCCTCGATTCCGCGCAAGGCTTCTTCGACGTTGTATGGCGGCAGCAGCTCCAGCGTCGCCGTGGCGCTCTTCACCAGCCCCGCCTGGCGCGGGATGCCGAACTTTTCCTTAAAGCAGGAGTGAATCACTCCGATCGGTTCCATGTTCATGCCGCCCACTCTAACTCATTTTCTAAACCTTGGAAAAACCGAAGGACAATTTTTCAAGGCGGCGACGTTAACGCGCACTGCCGAAGAGCATCAGCACGATCGCTCCCATCAGCACGGCGGCGCCGGCCAGACGGCGCAGTAGCACGCCAGTTCCGGCGGTATGTTCAATGCTCCCGATTTTATGGCTCAACAGCCAGACGGCGATGATGCTGAATAAGGCGCGCGTGCTGTAGACCACGTTGACCTCCGGGGCATGGCCGTAGCGGCCCAGCGCCAGCCCCATGCACAGAGCGGGAATCGCGCAGAGGGCGCAGCCAGCCAGTGTGTGGGTTTTTGCAGGGCTGGTCAGGTTCTTCCACGGGGTGCTGAACAGGGGGATCAGCGCGAGGGCGGCAAGCGATGAGGCCGAAAAGGTGATGGCGGAAAACCGCAGCACGCCCCAGTTTTTGGCCCAGTGCTGGAAGCAGGTGTCGCACAGCGCAAAACTGAAGACAGCGAGCAGGGTGATGAGCGCTGTACGCAGAAACGAGTGTGAGGTCGTCGAATTGGGTGTGCGTAAAATCAGCAGGGCCACCCCGGACAGAATGCAGGCAATCCAGGTGGTGGCCGGAACGGTGACCCCCAGTAGGGTGGAAACCAATAGTGCATTGAGCACCGGTTTGATGCCGGAGACCGGCGCCACAACGCTCAGGTCGCCGGTGCGCAGAGCCAGCGTGAAGAAGATCGAGCCGGCGCTGAAGCAGACGGCGGTGACCAGTGGCTGAAACCAAAGATCCAGCGGAAGCGGATCGTCATATAGAAACACAAAGGGGAGCAGCAGCAGGGCGCAGGCCCAGATGGAGAAGGCTGTTACCCGGTAGAATCCGCACCCGCCCGCCATCGCCTGTTTGTTGAGCAGGCCGCCGAAGCTGTAGGCGACGGCGGAGATAAGGGCCAGAAAAAGGTAGGGCGGAATCATTAGAGTGCTTTCAACGGCGCAGCATCCGCTTTAGAAATAAGCACCTCAACCGCTTTGTCTGTTTCGTCGAGAAGCAGGCGGCGCAGGATTTTGAGGTAGCCGCGCTCGCTTTCGGTGTGGCCGCACAGGATCACCGAGGTCCCTTGTTCGACCGCGCCGAGGACATCATGGTGTTTCATTTCGCCGGTGAGGTAGCAGTCGGCCTGAATCCCGCGCAGCGCCTCGATGCCTGCGCCCGCGCACAGGGCGACGATTTTGATCGGCTTGTCATTCGCCTTGGCGGTTTTTAGATGCTTGAGATGTAGACTCTCCTTAATTCGTTTTCCAAGGGTTGGAAGTTTGACCGGGGCTGCCAGTTCAACGATGCGCGCGCCGCCGGCTTCGGCGCAGTAGAGGTCGCCGTCGCCGAGCGCATCGGCCAGCCAGTCGTTGACGCCGCCGGGCGCGGCATCGAGCGCGGTGTGCGGCGAGTAGACCGCGATCTCTTTTTGAATCAGCCGCATGGCGATCCGCGCCTGCGGATTCGATTTTCCCAATGCCTGGAACCCGCCGAAGAAGAGCGGGTGATAGGTGATGATGGCATCAACCTTCAGTTGAACGGCTTCGCGGGCGACGGCTTCGGTGAGGTCGACGGTGAGCAGCACTTTTTTGATATCGCGGCTTTTAAGCGGCTCGATCAGCAGGCCGGGATTGTCCCATTCCTCGGCCAGCTCAAGCGGTGCGATTTCTTCCAGACAGTCGATAAAAGTTTTAAGCTTCATGGCTTGGATTGTAGGCAGGGCGAAGTAATATCGCAAGCAGTGCTTGACGGAGGGGGGCTTAAACATTAGTTGTTGGGTCATGTTTTAAACAGAAACGAGGGAGAAAATCATGAAAAAATTCAAATGTGCATCCTGTGGATACATCCATGACGGGGACGAAGCGCCTGAAACGTGTCCGAAATGCGGAGCGTCTAAAGAGCAGTTTGTTGAACTCGATGAAGCCGCCGCTTCGTTGGTAGAGCGTTCGCGCAACACTAATGCGCTACATGCGGAAGTGATCGGGATGGCCCGCGAGCTGGAGGCGATCTGTGAAGATGGCATTGAAGATGCGCTGGATCCAGGTTGCGTTGATGTGTTCACCAAATCCCGCGCCATGGCCTGGCAGATTATGAAGCTGTCGATGACTGAACAGCAGGGACACATGGGCAAGGGAAAATGGGGCTAAGCGGAAGACGGAAGTCTGAGGATTGAAACCTGAATGGGCGCGCCGGAATCCGGCGCGCCTTTTCTTTTCCAAGGCTCGGAAAAAACGGACGGTATTTCTCCAAGGTTCGGAAAAACCTTGATTTGAGAGGCTAAATATCCTTTTATCCGAAAAAGCGGATAAAGGACTATGGACAATCTACTCGATGTATTTAAGGCGCTGGGCGACGAGGCCCGTTTGCGGATTCTGCGAGCGGTGGAAATCGCGGAGCTTTCGGTGGCGGAGATTGTGACGGCGTTGAAAATGCCGCAGTCATCAGTGAGCCGCCACCTGAAGCCGCTGCGCGACAGTGGTCTGCTCGAAACCCGCCGCGAAGGAACATCTGTCTATTACCGTCGCGGACCGGTTTTTCATGATGCATCTTTTGCGCAGCTGCTCAGCGAAAAGCTGGCCGAGCTGCGCGGTGCCAGCTGTGACCGCGCGGCCGTCGATAAAGTGCTCGAGCAGCGCCGCAAAGAGAGCACGAAGTTTTTTGATGAGATTGCCGGGCGGTATGGTTCGTTGACCGAGCCGGGCGGCGGCTGGCGCGGGATGGCCGCGGCGCTCGCCGCGGGTTTCAGCGGAAAATCGGTTGCGGACATCGGTTGCGGCGAAGGTGATTTGACGCTGCTGCTGGCTCGTTTTGCCAAGCGGGTTACGGCGATTGATTTGTCCGCTCAGATGCTGCGCGTCGTGCAGGAGCGCTCGGCGGAAGCCGGCGTGGCCGGTCGCGTGGCGGTTGAAAAGGGCGATCTTGAAAAACTGCCGCTGAAAGCGAACAGCGAGGATGCAGTGTTTGTTTCTCAGGTGCTGCACCACGCGACGCGTCCTGGCAAGGCATTGCAGGAGGCCGCTCGGGTTTTGAAGCCCGGCGGGCAGATGATCCTGCTCGATCTGTCGCGGCACGATCAGGAATGGGTGCGCAATGAGTGGGCCGACCAGTGGCTTGGCTTTGATGAAAAAGAACTGCGCGGCTGGCTGAAGGACGCCGGGTTGAAAATTAAAATTTTCCAGACACTGGAAGGGCCGGAGCCGGCTTTTTCGGTGTTGATGGTTGTTGCTGAAAAAAACGGATAAAAAACGGAGCAAAAGATTATGGCGACCCCGAAGAAGAAAACAAAGAAGATGGATTACCTCGTTCAGGATATTTCACTGGCACCCTTTGGGCGCAAGGAAATGGAGTTGGCGGAGCACGAAATGCCGGGACTGATGGCGCTGCGCGAAAAGTATGGCGCGGAGAAGCCCCTCAAAGGTGCGCGGATCGCAGGATCGCTGCATATGACGATTCAGACGGCGATGCTGATTGAGACCCTGCAGATTCTTGGCGCGAAGGTGCGCTGGGCGAGCTGTAATATTTATTCGACGCAGGATCATGCCGCTGCCGCGATCGCAAAAACCGGCACACCGGTTTATGCCGTGAAAGGCGAGACGCTGGAGGAGTACTGGGAGTACACCGATAAAATTCTCGATTGGGGGAACGGACAGGGTCCGAACATGATTCTTGATGACGGCGGCGACGCCACCATGTTTGTGCAAGTCGGCGTGAAAGCCGAGCAGGATCCCTCTATCCTTGACCGCAAACCCGGTAGCCCCGAAGAGGCGGTTTTCTATGCGCAGTTGAAAAAAGCTCTCAAAAAAGATCCGACCCGCTTCTCACGCATCGCCAAAGGGATTCGCGGCGTAACCGAGGAGACCACCACCGGCGTGCATCGCCTGTACCAGCTGGCCGAAAAGGGCGAGCTGCTGTTCCCGGCGATTAATGTGAATGATTCGGTGACCAAGTCGAAATTTGATAACGTCTACGGCTGCCGCCATTCATTGGTCGATGCCATCATGCGCGCGACCGACGTGATGCTTTCCGGGAAAGTGGCGGTTATCGCTGGTTATGGCGATGTCGGCAAAGGCTCCGCGCAGTCACTTCAGGGGCAGAATGCCCGCGTGATTGTCACCGAAATCGATCCGATCTGTGCCTTGCAGGCTTCGATGGCCGGGTTTGAAGTACTGCCGATGGACGAGGCGTGCAAGCTGGGGGATGTGTTTGTGACCACGACCGGGTGCTGCGATGTGATCACTGAGCGCCACATGAAGCAGATGAAGAATCAGGCAATTGTCTGTAACATCGGCCATTTCGATTCCGAAATTCAGGTCGAGAAAATCCGTAAGTATAAATGGACAAACATTAAGCCGCAGGTTGACAAAGTCACTTTCCCGAAGGGCAACAGCATTCTGCTACTGGCTGAAGGGCGGCTAGTGAACCTCGGTTGTGCGACGGGGCATCCGAGCTTTGTTATGTCAAACAGCTTCACCAATCAGGTGCTGGCGCAGATGGAGATTTGGCAGAAACATGGCACGAAAGATCAATACCCTATCGGGGTCTATGTGCTTCCGAAGCATTTGGATGAAGAGGTCGCCGCACTGCACCTTGGCCGTTTGGGAGCAAGGCTGGATGTCTTGACCCGCAATCAGGCGAAGTATTTGGGGATTCCCCAAAAGGGGCCGTTTAAGCCGGAACATTACCGCTATTAAGTAAGGATAATAATGGCTTATGCGGAGTGCGGATAGAATGATTCGTCTTTAAAAAAACATCCCGTCTTTTTTCTTGTCGTTGGCTGAGAGATAATGTACAAAGAGCGTGTCAACAGAGGGGGAGAAAAGAATAGAGGGTAAAAATGATTGTTGACTTTGACGGTCATGCTTTCATACCCTGCACGCCCAAAAGAAAAGGAGACTAATTATGGCTACAAATCCTATTGGCAAAGGAACCAAGACAATCGGCATTAACATGTCGAAGAAAATGGCGGACGAGCTCGAGAAACGTGCGAACTCTATGCACATTTCCAAAAGCAAGTACTGCAAAATTATTTTGCAACAGTGGATTGATTCTGGAAAGAAACTGACACTGTCCGAAGGGAAATAGTCGAATTCGATAAATCGACTGTTGAACGCTCTGTAACGCAAGTTACAGAGCGTTTTTTATATCGTCGAGAATCGCATTCGTAGCGGCAGCCGGGTCACTGGCTTGCACAATGGGTCGCCCCACCACCAAGTGAGTGGCGCCTTGCTGAACCGCAAAGGCCGGCGTGGCAACTCGTTTCTGGTCACCTACATCGCCGTCCGGCATCCGGATGCCCGGTGTTACCAGCAGGGCGTTTGGAAAACGTTCGCGAAGCGCACCGGCTTCATGCGCACTGGTGACTAGTCCGTCAATTCCGGAGCTAATGGCCAGCTCGCCCAGCGCCAGCGCCTGTTCGGAAACGGTTCGGTTAATGCCCAGGTCGACGAAGTCGTCCTGACTGAGGCTGGTCAGGGTCGTGACGGCA
This sequence comes from Kiritimatiellota bacterium, assembly GCA_014381785.1. Classification (GTDB taxonomy): domain Bacteria; phylum Verrucomicrobiota; class Kiritimatiellia; order Kiritimatiellales; family Tichowtungiaceae; genus Tichowtungia. The sequence goes on along the minus strand of JACNKZ010000031.1, from coordinate 209 downwards.
ACCAGCTTGGGCGGGTTGTCGCATTCGCGTGCGGCTTTTGCCGCGGCTTCGAGCATGGCCCGCCCGCCGATTGCATGTACGGTCATCAGATTCACTCCGTGGCTGGCCGCGGTTTTTACAGCGTTTGCAACGGTTCGGGGGATATCGTGCAGCTTGAGATCGAGGAAAATCTTTTTGTTCCTCGCTTTCAACGGGGCGAGAATTTCCGG
>JACNKZ010000080.1 GCA_014381785.1 Kiritimatiellota bacterium | reverse complement strand
CCCACAGCCCACAGCCCACAGCCCACAGCCCACAGCCCACAGCCCACAGCCCACTGGCATCATTCTCTTTCGATCGTTCCATTGACAGACGTGCAGTCTGTGGGATACTATACGTCACATGAATTCAAAGCTGACATTACGAATAGATGACGGGCTGATTGCATTGGCGAAGGCTGAGGCGGCACAGCGCGGCAAATCCGTATCGCAGATGGTCGGGGAGTTTATTGATCTGTTGGGGCATGTGAAAGCGCCAGCGCAAAAAATTCCGCCGGTTACTGCTTCGTTGCGCGGTGTGTTAAAGGGGGTTCCTGCCTCTGAAGAATCGTATAAAAAACACCTGCGGGAAAAATACGGGTGAAAATTTTGGTCGATACAAATGTGGTTCTGGATCTGCTGTTGGATCGCCAGCCGTTTTCAGATCCGGCGGCACGCATTTTTTCCCTGATTGAACATTCTGAGGCCGAGGCATTTCTCTGTGCGACAACCGTAACAACAATCGATTATTTGCTGACGCAGTCTGTTTCCCGCGCTGAGGCAAAGACGGCCCTGCTCCGACTGCTGGAGCTTTTTGAGATTGCACCGGTCAACCGCCCGGTACTTGAAGAAGCTTTACAGAGCCGTATGGAAGATTTCGAAGATGCGGTTTTAGCGCATTCGGCAAATTTGGTTGGGGCGACGGCCGTGATTACGCGAAATACGAAGGACTTTCGCCACTCTCCCGTAAAAGCGCTCGATCCTTTGGAGTTTCTTTCTGTGTTTGGAAAATGATTCGAACTGAAAAATTTACAATTGTCGTGTTGACTGCCGTCCTGACTGCCGCCTTCTCCATCTACGGGGTGTGGCAGGATAAGATGACGTTTCTGTCGCTGCTGATTCCGCTGCTTTATGCGGCACTGGCTGTTTGGGCAGTGGCCGCGTATCGGGGTCGTGGAGTATCGAAGTATCGGAGTAAGCAAGCTCCCACATCCCACATCCCACATCCCACATCCCACAGCATTCCGCCGGGCGGCGGAATGCTCCTCCTCTTCTGGCTTTACAGCGCAGCCATGATTCCGTTTTCGGTGATCCCGTATGAAGCCAAAATCAGCGTCCTGCGGCTCGGGTGCTATGTCGGCACTTTCTTTGCGGTTGCGAATATTCTGTCGCGTTTTCCCGCCAGAAAGGCTGCTTGGACTGTTTTGTTTGCCGCACTGCTGGCGGTGGCGCTCTACAGTCTGGTACAGCACCACATTGCTCCGGAACGTATTCTTTGGGCGGAGCGGTATTATTCTAATTACTGGAGTGGAGGGCGTTTAGGCGGAACCTATCTATGCCCGAACCACATCGCCCATCTGTTCCAGATGTGGATCCCGTTCTGTCTGGTGTTTCTGTTTGTTCCTCAATTCGGCTGGTTCTGGCGCATCTGCTTTGGTTATGCCCTGCCGGTTTTCAGCCTGCTGATCTACCAGACCCAGTCCCGCGCGGGACTGCTGGGGATGATTGCTTCTGCGGGGATGTTGTTTTTGTTGCTGATGCTGCGCAAGAGCCGTAAGGCTTTTGTGATCGCGCTGATCGCTGCGCCGTTATTGATGGCGGTCGGCATTGGGGGCCTTTGGGCCGGCTCAGCCATTTTCCGTGAGCGGATGCAACCGGTGGTACAATTTGCCGGGCACGTGTTTTCCGGTGCGATCATTGATGAGGAGTTTATAGATTTTCGTCCGCAAACCTGGGTGGATTCGCTGGGAATGGTTAAAGACCGCCCGTTGACCGGAGTCGGCCCTGGTAATTATGGGTTGACCTTCCCAGAATATCGGCATCGTGTATTTTCCAACCGGATGGAAACGGTGCATCCGCACAGCGAGCCCATTGAGCTGATCACCGAATACGGACTGGTTGGAACCGGTTTGTTTCTGGGTGCGCTGATTGCTTTCTGCGTTCCGCTGGTGCGGCTGCTGAAAACGTCAAGTCGACCGTACCACGCCCTGCCTGCAGCGGCATTGCTCGCCGCGCTGGCCGGAACGTTTGTGCACGGCCTGTTCGATTTTGAACTCCGTATCTTCCCGAACGCACTGATGCTCGCCGTCCTTGCCGGCTGTGCTGTTGCGCCATTGCTGGCGCAGAAGACGGAGGCCGGAAGACAGAGGACAGAGGACGGAAGACGGAGGTCGGAAGACAGAGGGCAGAGGACTGAGAACAAAGGAGGACAAGGTGGGGAGTAGAATAGAATCATTTGAGGATTTAGAAGTCTATCAGCTGGCACTGGAGTTACAGCAGGAAGTCTTTGAGCTGACGAAGACGTTTCCAAAGGAAGAAACCTATTCACTAACGGATCAGGTTCGACGGTCATCAAGATCTATTGGCGCAAACATAAGTGAAGCATGGGCCAAGAGAAGATATCCTGCTCATTTTGTAAGCAAGCTTAGTGATTCTGACGGAGAGCAGAACGAGACGCGACATTGGTTGAAATCCGCGTTTTTGTGTAAATACATCTCAGAAGAGGACTTCAGTGCATTGATTACAAGTTGTAAAACAGTTGGGCGTAAGCTTGGAAATATGATGCAGAACCCGGATCAGTGGATACCAAAAGATTTGCGTTAGGTGGAAATGTTAGAATGAGTCAGTCTTCAGTTTTCAGTCTTCGGTCTTCGATTGCGGCGGTCGCAAATAAATTCTTTGCGATTGCCGTAATCTGCGCGGCAGCGTGGGCCATTCAGGTGATGAGTTCCGCGTTTCTGCGGGTGCAGGGCGACCGCTTGCGATTGAGCGGAGAGCGGGTTGCTGCGGAGAGGCTGTATAAAATCAGTGTGGCGATTGACCCGCAGAGCTGGCCGGCGTATCTCGGGCTCGGTCAGGTCTACAGTCATTATCGCTATCAGGAACTCGACCCGCTTGAAAAACAGAAATGGGCGGAGTTGGAGCGCGACGCCTTTGCAAAAGCCTATCGTCATAACACGAAGAAAGAAGAGGTGGTCTACGGCCTCGGCCGCGCCGAGCTGGCCGCCGGGAACCGTGCGGCGGGTCTCGACTATTTGCGCCAGGCCGCCCACTACAAACGGTTTAATGACTTCTACTGGCGCAAGCTCGGCATCGAGCTGAGAAAAGCCGGGCACTACGAAGAAGCGCTGGAGACATTCCAGTACGCCCTTAAGTTGAACAGAAGCAATGGCACGGTGAAGCACAACATTAAATGGCTGAAGGCGCGGCGGTAGCCGCGATCCGCGACCGCGGACTTTTTGTTGGATGTTGAATGCGGGTCCGTCCTTCGCCAGAGGCTTCGGAGGACAGGTCGTTGAATGTGGCAGAGGGTAGAAGGCGGATGAAAACAAAGAATGACGATAATCATTGCAGGTAATCTTCGCACAAGTGCTACGCCTCGACAGGTCATATAAAACAAAAAGATTGCAATCTTAAACTGGGTCGTTAAATTTGCAACATGTACTTGGGCCGACACATTGAAAAAACGTTAACCGGCGCCGTGCGGCAGTTTCCTGTGGTTGCTCTTTCAGGGCCCCGCCAGACCGGCAAGTCCACGTTGCTGAAGCATCTGTTCGCTCAGAATTTCGACTATGTGACGTTGGATGATATGGCGTTGCGCAGTCAGGCACAAAGGGATCCGCAGACGTTTCTTCGAAACTACACCGATCCGCTGATCATAGATGAAGTGCAGTATGCCCCTGAATTGTTTTCAGAAATTAAACGCAGAGCGGATGATGTTGGATCGCCGGGGCAGTTCATTCTGTCGGGATCTCAACAGTTCCATTTGATTCAAAACTTGCAGGAATCGCTGGCCGGACGTGTTCTGCTGATGAATCTGTTGCCGATGACGCAGCAGGAGAGAAGCGGCGCGGGCCAAATCGGACACTGGCTGACGACTCTGCTACAAACGGGAGGTTTGAAAAAAAACGATTTTCCACCGAGGGTTCAAGGGGGTGCCCCTGAATCGATCATTCGTCATGGCGGGTTGCCGGGGCTATTAAATAAAACGGAACCATTTTTCGGGTCGTATTTTGAGAGTTATTTGCGCACGTATATCGAGCGTGATATTTCGTTAATGATCCAGCTGGAAAATAGCGCCCGGATGATGGAGTTTCTGCAGTTGCTGGCTCCCTTAAGTATGCGGGAGATGAATAAGAGCCAACTCGGGCGTGATATCGGTATGACCTCTCCGACTGCCAACCGTTGGCTGCAGGTGCTCGAAGCCACCGGTGTCTGGCATAATATTCCCGCATTTCATGGCAACTTGATTAAACGCATCGCAAAAACCCCGAAGGGGACACTGTTTGATACGGGGCTGATCTGTCATTTGTTGCAGATCAATTCGCGGGAGGCTCTGTTGACCCACCCTCAGTTGGGCTTTCTGTTTGAGGCGGCCTTTTTGCACGAGATCAAGGCGGTGCTTGCCTCTTCGCTTTTAAATGCACGCATCTATCATTGGCGGGCCAGTCAGCGCGAAGTGGATCTTGTCATTGAATATGGCGGGAGGCTTTTTGCTTTCGAGTGCAAGTGGAACGCAACATTGCGCGGCGACGAGCACAAGGATCTGTTGCGGTTTCGTTCCGAGTATGGGGATAAGGTGGCATTTTCTGCCGTGGTAACCTCGACGGGAACATTCCGGGAGCTCGAACCCGGGATCTTTCAGATCCCCTGGGTCCCGCTGACAGATTCGTTTGTGAGGTAAATGTGATGAGTGAATATACAATACGTTTTGAGATCCGTCGGGCACGTAACGGGTTGATTCTAAAGGTCGAGGAGTCTCTTGATGACGAGCGGCCACCGGAAATTATCTGTCAGGAACGGTATGATGATGAAGTGGATGGTTTTGCCGAATTTCTTCGCTATCTTAATGACGAATTCGGGCCGTCAACCAGCCGGCATAGTCCGAAACGGATTTATATCAAGGTAGAGCCGGGGGATAAATTCGAAGATGAAGGTGAGGCCGGAGGGAAGTTGGGGCCAATTTAAATTTATTCCGTGGCGCACAGAGAAGCTTAAGTGGAAGCGATGACGGCAAGGAATGGCAAGTCAGTAGAACGTATTTCAGCGCGACGACTTCAATTTATCCTGTGAACGTATTCAGGCTGTGCAATCTTATTTCACCGGCCTTTTTCACCGGACGATTTGAACGAGCGACAGCGTTTAAACGAATTTTTAGAATGAAAACAATCTTAATCTTTGAACCCCTCTCCGGCGGGCATCGCGCCAACTTTATCCGTTGGTTGAGCGATGCGGCTTCGGAATATACCGGATGCCGCTTTGTTTTTTTTATGGGGGAGGATGTCGGTGACTTGCAGCTCGAAACCCTTAGCTGGTGGGAGAAACAGAAAAAGCTCTACAACCTGTTCCGGCAGGCCTGCGAAAAATATAAGCCCGACCATGCACTGATCCTCGAACTCACACATCTCGAGCTTCCGCTAATCCTGTTCGGCTCGCCCGTGCCGCTCTCCGCCATTCTTTTTGTGCAGTATCCCGAGCTTCCGCGTGGGTTGAAGCGCCTCCTGAAGCATTGGAAAACCCGTCTGCTTCTTTGGCGTGTGCCGATTAAAAACCTCTTTCTGCTCAACGGCGAAAAGAGCTGCCGTTTTTTAACGAAGCATTTCAGCCGCCGAACCCGTTTTATCCCGGTGTCCGATCCGGCACCCGAAAGTGACGCGGACCCTGAGTTTGCATATAACACGCCCGCCGGAAAACGGATCTGTCTGTTTTTTGGAGCCATCTCCCGCCGCAAAGGCGCAGATGTTTTGTTGGATGCTCTGGAACGGGTCCGCCCCGAGACTGCCCAAAAAAATGCGTTCTATTTTTGCGGAGAGCCGGAAGCGCCTTATCGTGATGCGTTTCAAGAGGCCTGCGAACGGCTGCGGTCCGCCCGCCCGGACATCCATTTGATCGTTGAAAACCGCTTTGTTCCCGACAATCAAATGATGGCGATGTTTGAGCAGGCGGATCTTATTCTGATGCCGTACACCCGACCCGAATATTCCAGTGGAATTCTCGCGCTGGCCGCCAGGGCGGGCACACCGGTGCTCGGCCCTCCCAGCGGATTGCTCGGGCGACTGATTCGTGAAAACGGATTGGGGATCGCAGTGGAGCTGACACCTGAGGCTTTCGAGCGGCCCGTGATGCTGGACGAAGAGTTGTGCCGGAAATTTGTTGCCCGGAATACAGTTGAAAACTTTTCAAAACCGATTTTGGATGCCGTTTGCAATGAAGCCTGAAGAATATCACAAATCATTAAGTCCACTGAAGGAGGCCTGCCAGCTGGCCGGTTGGGCCTGCATCCCCTGTCCACTGACGGGCGGCAGGCTGATAATCCTGTTTCGCCATCTTTCTTTGATCTTCAAAATATATAAAATCCGCGACCAGCGGATTTTATTGCGCGAGTTTTCGACGCTTCCGCTGTTGCTGGTGTTTCCGTTGCTGTGGCCGTTCCGTAAGCAGATCCTTTTTCTTATAAATCACAATCTGCAGTGGGCCGAACGCGACCCGCTTGAGCGGTTCGGGCTGACCCTGCTCGCCCGTCTCGGTGCCCGCTGGGCCCTGTTTGAATCTCAGGATTTTCCAAACCTTGGAAGCAGGCTGCCTGTCCGCCATAGCCTTGGCGACGGAGGGAGCCTGCACCCACAGAATCTTGGAAAATTCAACATCGCATCGGATCAGAATTTAGTTTTACCTCACCCGGTTTTACAGTCCCCTCCATCGGAGGGGTGCCCGAAGGGCGGGGAGGGTGTGCCGGTTGTTGGCGTGGCGGGTTATTACCGTCCAGAGAAGGGGATGGATGAATTGGTTGGCTTGCTGAAAGAAAAGCTTCCAATGTTTGGAATTCTGCTCGGCGTTCCCAATCCGGAAGCGGCGGCGCATCTGGATGTGGAGGTGGTTTCGACCGCATCCGCGGAGGAGTATTTTCAAATGATCTCCCGTTGCGATGTGCTCGTTTTCAACGGCGAACAAAACAGTTATTTCTACCGCGCCTCCGGGCCGATCTCCGATGCGGCCGCCTGCGGAACCGCCGTGGTGGCTCCCGATTTTCCAATCATTGGAAAACAGGTTCTTGGTGTCGGTGAAGTTTTCTGGGGTTTGGAAAACTTGCCGGTAGCGATTGAGGTGGCGGTTGAAAAGGTGCGGGCGGGACAGTACGATTTTGCTTCGTATTGTGCCGGACGTTCGGTGCAGGCTTTGGCCGCTTTGTTGGAGAAATTTTCGAATGGATAAAGTAGAACTTCTTGGCATTCCGGTCGATGTGATTGATCGGCCGGCGCTTCTGCAGAAGATTGATGAGCTGGCGGCATCGCCGGGCGTTTCGCTGGTGAATAATGTGAATGCGCATGCCTGTAATCTGGCGGTATCTGATCCCGAGTTTCATAAAATTCTGTGCGGGTCGGATGTGGTTTTCTGCGACGGGTTCGGGGTCAAGCTGGCGGCTCGACTGCTGGGAAAAAAACTCGGCGAGCGCATGACGCCGCCCGACTGGATTGATGAGCTGTTCGCTCTCTGCGTCCGCAAGCGATATTGCGTCTATTTTTTGGGCGATACGCACGAGGTTGTCCGCAAGTTCTCAGAGACAGTGCATCGCAAGCATCCTCATTTGCGTATCGCCGGGTCTCATGACGGGTTTTTTGATCTGGGCAGTGATGCAACCGCCGCACTGTTCAATGAAATTGTGAGGCTTCGACCGGATATTATATTGACCGGAATGGGAATGCCGCGGCAGGAAAAGTGGGCCTGGATGGCGAAAAAACGGATCGGCAAAGGGACGATCATTGCGACCGGGGCACTGTTCCGGTGGTACACCGGCCATGAAAAGCGTGCTCCGTTCTGGATGACGCAGATCGGCCTCGAATGGCTGGCCCGGTTGCTGGCGGCTCCCCGCCGCCATTTCAAACGCTATGTGTTCGGGCTTCCGGTTTTCTTTCTGCGCATTATGAAGCAACGGATTGCGCCGCATAGCGGCGATGTAGAGGAGTAATGGAGTGGCGGAGTATGGGAGTGTTGCAACGAAACGATCAAGCTGTCGAAGTAGAAAAATGAACCTAAAACTCCCATGCGCCCATACGCCCATGCGCCCACACGTATTTGTGGGGCTGTTTGCGGCGGTGTTCTGTTTTCTTTTGCTGACGTTTCCTTCCAACCACAGCGAGGCGGAGGATGCCTATTCCTATGCTCTGGCGGTGGAGCAGGGCGGGGCCGCCGAGCTGTTTCATATGCATCACCTTCTGTACCTTCCGTTGATGAAGGGCCTTTTTGCGGTCGCCGGATTTCTTGGATATGCCGGTCGGGCATTCCCGTTGCTGATCGGCTTCAGCATGCTCGCCGGAGCCTTCTCTATCTGCCTTTTTGCCGGCTTGACCGGCGGCAAAAAAACCGGTGTGTTTTTTGCCGCCGCACTGCTGTTCTCCTATGGCTTTTGGCGGTACAGCACGACGGCGGAAATTTATGTTCCCGTGACCGCACTCTCCCTGCTTGCGCTGATTTGCGCCCGGCGTGCGGAAGAGAACGCGTTCTTCTTCTGGGGCAGCGTTCTCTGCGGGTCTGCGGCGTTGCTGATGCATGTCGCTTCCTGGCCTCTGGTTCTGGGGGCGCTTCCGTTTCTTTATCTGGCGAACCGCCGGGCACCCCGGGCGGTGGCGTATCTGGTTGCGGTGCCGCTGATCACGGCCGGCGTGTATATCTCGGTTATTTCGGGTCCGGGTCTGACCGTGTTCTCTGACACGCAGGTCGTGAGAGAGACGTTGCTTTCTCCCCGAGTCTGGGTGAAAGGGGCGGCCGCCTGGAGCCAGAATGTCGCATCAGGAAATTTCCTTTTTTCGATAGAGCCCGTGGTGGAAAAAATCAGGGCACTCTTTCCCTATCACATGCTTCAGGAAGAAATCTTCATGGGCAAGATGGCTCCGAGGTGGGTCGGCTGGGCGGCATCCGGCACATTTGTTTTTGTGGTCCTTGCGGTGTTGAGCTGTCTTTTATTTGTTTTCCGGGCGATCCGTCAGGGGGGACTAGCGGATTGGGCATGGCCGGCGACGCTGCTGCTTTGGCTGGGAGGGACGGCGGCCACGGCGCTCATCTTCGAACCCGCCAACCCGGAGATGTGGATTTGCACACTGGCTCCGTTCTGGCTTTTAATGAGCGTGCTCTGGGATCGGCTCCCGGAGCCGTCTGTATGGGCCCGCCGGGTGCCGGCGGTTCTTGTCGCGGCGCTTTTGTTTCATAATTTTATGGGCGGAATGAGTCTGGTGGCCTCTCCCGAAAAGGACTACTGCCGGCAGAAAACAGAATGGGTTGTGCGTGAGGCTCTGGCGAACGATTTGATTTTAATGGCCGACTCGCAGGCGGCGGTCACTTTTTTGCGGTACCAGACGCCGGCGCAGGTTGTCGATGCCAAGTTTATTACTCCGGATGCGTGGCAGAATTTAAAGAGCCGGGCTGAGGGTCGCATCTTTGTTTTCGGTGATGTGCTGGACCTGCTTCCTCCCGTGGCCCGCCGCGCTCCGGAATCGGTTAAACAGATTCAACAGACCGTGGAGTTGTTCGAGCAGGATTTAAAAAGGGTCCATCAGGACGGGCTGGGAACCGTGTATCAATGTTTGTAACAAAAAATATGAATTCAGTGTCATCCTGGATGGTGTGGGGGCTGATTGGCCTGTTTGTTATAACCGCCTGCCGGATGATTTTTTTCCAATCCCTGGAAACGGCGGTTGCGTTTTCCGCGATGGATGACGGGTTGTACTACCCCCGGTTGGCTCAGAATATAATTGAACGGGGCATCTGTACGTACGACGGGGTTACTGTTACGAACGGGTTTCATCCGCTCTGGCTGGTTTGTTTGCTGCCGGTCTATTGGCTGATTCATAACCCCTTTGCAGCGTTGTGGGGTGTATACGCGGTTATCTTTATTGTCCAGTTTGCTTCGCTTTGGATGTTTTCCCGGATCGCCCGTGTGTTGGGAATGACGGCGGCGGGGTGGGCGGCCGCTGTTTTCATTTTGCTGGTGAATATTCGTTCCCTGACCATTTTTTTCAGCTTTCTGGAGAGTCCTCTGGTCTTATTGATGCTGGTGGCCTATCTGGCCTTCTGCCTCCGCACGGGGAATGACCGGTTTTCCAACCCTTGGAAATCTTTGGTCGGAGGGTTTTTGATCGGATTATGTTTTCTTGCCCGGCTGGATTGCTTTTTGCTCCCGGTGTCCTTTGGCCTGATTTGGCTGGTTCAGCTGATTCGTCAGCCGCTTGGCTGGCGCACGCGTTTTCTTTCCGCCGCGACCGCTGCGGGCGGGTGTCTGATTTTCACCGTTCCATATCTGATCAGCAATTGGATTCAATTCGGGCACGTACAAACCGTGTCTGCCTGGCAAAAAACGGTTGAGGTCTCTCCGGTCGGCAGTTGGAAAATCATCAGCAGCTGGTCTTTGCATCAGTTCATTCCGCGGGTGCAGCATCTGCTTGGATTAAACCGGATTTCGCCCGGCCTTCTTCTCGGGCTGATGTTTCTTATCGGCGTGATGGGATTGCTTTATGTCTGCACGGGAGCTCGCCGGCATTGCGTGATGCGGCTGGTCGCAGCATTTCCGGAGTTCACCCTTTTTGCTCTTCTGCATGCTCTGTTTATTATTCTGGTGGCTCCGATGGAAGCGGCTGCATCCGCCTGGTACTGGGTGCCTGAAATTCTTCTGGTGGCTCTGGTGGCGGGGATGACGCTGCCGAACCTCTCGTTGGCCAGGTTGCCGTTGATTCCGATTGCGGTTCTGCTGGTCGCGGTCGTTCAGTGGGCAATCTACCCGGCGCTCGTTCAGCGCAAAACGATGAGTTTTGCCAAGATGGAGGTGGCTCGCTATTTGCGCGAAAACACCCCGCCAGACAGTCGGGGAGCCATGTTCGATTCAGGAATCGTTTCCTATTTCAGCCAGCGGGATTTTCTTGGTATCAACGGACTGATCGGCGATTTTGAGCATGCACAAATGATGAAAGACAAAGAGTATTCGGAAGCTTTTGATCGATGCGGGGTCGGGTATTTGGTGCTGGATACCCCCGAAGATCTGCTGAAACAGTTTGAATCATCCCTGCTTTATGTTTCGGCGCTCAGAACAAAATTTGAAAATTTCAATGAACCGCCGAAGCCTTTTGTTGTCTATGGTGGGAGTGCGGGCGAACTGGAGCGGGTTTGGACCGTGCGTTACGGGGGACTTCGGTAAGGGAATTAACCGGTTTAAATTTTCAGGTAATGTGATACAATCGGGGCTTGCCGATGGAGGAGTTATGCAGAATCAAACGTCTATAAAAGTGTGGAGTGAGCGGTGGCGGCTGGGGGCGCTGGAGCGGCCCGAGCTGGTTCAGATCGGGCTGGCATCTGTGATTATCGGCATGATGTTTATGATGTTTCACCTGTTGGGGAACACGGTTGAAAACGTGAACAGCCGCTCGGCCTTCAACTGGATGGTTGCCCGCTGGCACGACACCATTTCATTCGGCGCAGATTATTCTCACGGCTATTTCATCCCGTTTGTCAGCCTCGGGGTGATCTGGTACAAACGAAAAGAGATTTTTTCTAATGAAACCAAGGTCGATTGGCGCGGGCTTGTCGTCGTCATCGGAGCACTGGTATTGCATTGGCTGGGAGCCAAAATGCAGCAGACACGTTTCTCATTAATGAGCCTGGTTCTGTTGATCTGGGGCGTTCCGTTTTATCTGTTCGGCTGGCAGCTCGCAAAAAAGTTGATCTTCCCCTGCGCCTATCTGACATTCTGCATCCCGCTGAACTTTTTGGACGTGATTGCGTTTCCGCTGCGTGTTTTGTCTACCAAGATGTCGGTGGGACTGCTCAACGGATTCGGTATTGAGGCGGCCCGCTCCGGAACGGCCATTCTGATTCCATCCATGCCGACCGGTATGGATGTGGCCGACCCCTGCAGCGGCTTGCGTTCATTGCTGGCCATGACGGCCCTGACGGCCGTTTATGCCTATTTTACCCAAAAAACACTGCTGAAACAGTGGATCCTTTTTGTGGCGTCCATTCCGCTGGCAGTGATCGGGAATATTGCGCGTATTGGGACGATCGCTGTTGTGGCGGAAGCGCTTGGCCCCAAACCCGCACTCGGGCTCTACCATGATTATTCGGGATATATTCTCTTTACTGCAGCGATTACATCCATGGTGATTATCGGCAGTTTGCTGAATATGGAATTTAGGGAGGTTACGGCAAAATGGAAATCCGCCCGTTCAGTCCACACTTAATTCTTATCGGGCTTATGGCGCTG
>JACNKZ010000001.1 GCA_014381785.1 Kiritimatiellota bacterium | reverse complement strand
GATCCATCTTGCCGTTGAGGAAGGCGCGCTTGGTAAACTCGCCCGGCTCGGCCATCCGCGCGCCGGCGTCGAGCGCGCGGCGCAGAATTTTACGCAGCACCACGGAGCCGCCGTGCCCCTGAATTTCGACGGTGTCTTCGCCGGTATAACTTTTGGGTGCGCGGAAGATCAGGCAAAACCCCTCGTCAATTTCCGCTCCGGCCGCATCGATGACCTTTCCAAAGACAAAGGTGCCGCCCTCTTTGCTGGAGGGGTTTTCCGAACCTTGGAACATTTCGTCCGCGATTTTCCAAACATTGGAACCGCTGATGCGCACGATGCCGACCCCGCCCTCTCCGGGCGGTGTAGCGATGGCGGCAATGGTATCGGTGGTGCTCATTGGCAGATTTCTAACAGACAAAATCAGGAAATACGACACAATCCAACGATCATGAATAACACGGAGATTGGCCAGGCGATGATCCGTTTGATAACGGAGTGATGGAATAAAGGATTGATGGATTATTGATCTGAATTCCATTCATCCAGAACTCCGGCACTCCATTACTCCAAGCTGTTTTTCCAATTATTGGAAAAACAGATAAAAGAGCAGGTGATTGCAGCCGAGCGCAATCAGCGCGGCCAGAAAATCGTCGACCGTGATCCCGAAGCCCCCGTGGATGTCCTGCAACTGTTTGATCGGCGGCGGCTTGGTGATGTCGAAAATGCGGTGGAGAATGAATCCGCTAAGCAGCGCCCAGGGTGACGTCAGACCGATAACGGTGATCGGCAGGGTGAGATATTCATCGGCCACGATGCAGGCCGGGTCCTTGCCCCCGATAATTTTTTCCGCCGCGCCGCAAATGGGCACGGCAATCACGGTAAGAATCAGGCAGGTTCCAATCTGGCACCAAAGGGTGGGGAGCAACATCACCCCCCAGGCGAGCGGAAGCCCCCACAGCGTGCCGACGGTGCCGGGCATCACCGAGCTGAGCCCGAATCCAAGGCCGGTGGCCAAAAGCTTGATCAGTCTGTTTTTCATTCGAGAGAAAAGCATAGACTAAGTTGTGAGAGCAATGCAATGCAAGCGGTGTCAGTGCGCAGAATACGCGGACCCATACCGAACACCTCAAATCCGTGCGCTTTAAAAAGCTCTAGCTCGGCCGGCGTCCAGCCGCCCTCCGGCCCGACAACGAGCATAACCCTCTCGCTCTGCCCTTGTGCCGCGAAGCGCTGCGCCCCGACGCAGTCGGCTTCCAATGGCGCGTCTCGCGCCACAAGCGCTTGGAAAACAGTCTGAGTGCCGGACGGGTCCGCAATGATTCTTTTTCCAGATCTTGGAAAAACGCCATCCAGTTCGTCCTCAATAAAGGGTTTTAGTTTGCGAACAATCCGCACTTCCGGCAGGAGGGTGTCGCGCGCCTGCTGCAGACCTTCGACTAGGCGGGCGTTGTAAAAGTCCGGGTCGAGTACGTGCGTGTCGAAATAGAAGCGCTCAACCTTTTCGGCGTTGGTGAGGATGATGCGCCCCACCCCGAGCGCGGCGAACTGCGCCCAGAGCCGCTTGAGCACCTTGGGGCGCGGCATAGCCAACAGCAGATCGATGGCCGGCCGTGGAGGCGGCGCCGCCTCCCACGCACAGGAAAGCATAACCGATTCATCTAACGTTTTCTCAACCATGCCGATTCCCAGTGGGCCGTTAAGCAGGCCGATGCGAAGGGTTTTGCCGGGCTGCGCGCGTAAAACGGTGCGGATATGCTTCGCCCGCTCGTCGGTCAACTGCACGCTGTTGTTTGACGTCACTTCATCAGGGAAAATCATAATCAAATTCATGGAGAGATTTCTTACCACATTGCACTTGAGTTCCCGAACCGCTTTTTCTATGTTCTGTGGCCTTCTGATGGCGGAGTAGCTCAGCTGGTTAGAGCACGGGAATCATAATCCTGGTGTCGGGGGTTCAAGTCCCTCCTCCGCTACCACCTCAGAGTTCCACCATCTTCCCATGCATTAAATTCTCTGCGCATTAGCCGCGTTTATAGCCGGGGCGATGGTGGCGCAAATGCCTGAACCCAAAGCGCGAATACGCGACAATGAGCAGAAGAATCACGACCACAGCAGTGAAAACCAATGTGATCACACCCCAATTTTCTGGAAGGTGGGCGTCTTCAACAAAAAAGTGCGCGGAGAGCAACCCGCCGACGATTCCGACAAGACCCGCAAAGATCAATAAGCTGCGATACGGTCGCAACTTAAACATCGGAACTCTATCCCCCGCAATCGCCATCTGCTCTCCCGCCTGCTCTTAGGTCATAAGGACTGGCCATGGTCTTTCGGGTGGCCCATTCGCTGACTTCTGAAACGAGCAGCCCGTCATCCAAATCCAGAATTTTCCTGAAATGATTCCGCATCGCGGTCGCCGTCGTGTTGTCCTGATTGAAGCACCATACTGACTCTAAAAGACGAACAGCTCCCAACGCTTCCAGCGCGTCATAGAGCGCCTGGTAGTCACGCTCTTGTCGCAGGTCATAATTCACAAAATATAAAGCCATTCCTGCCCCGCCATACCAAAGACA
>JACNKZ010000012.1 GCA_014381785.1 Kiritimatiellota bacterium | reverse complement strand
ACGCTGCGCAACCCGCAGACCGAACATTTTAATGCCGAACTGCCCCTGCCCGCCGTCATGCTCTCGCGCCCCTCGGTCTTCACCGGCCTCGACAATCAGGGCGGCCATCTGGTCGGCACCGTCGGTTTCGACCTGCTTCCAATGTCTGGAAAAAAACAGTTTGAAGCCGGCTTCGGAACCGACCACCGCGACTGGCAGAGTCTGCTACTTCAGCGGATGCTCAGCGACACGCTCGGCCTCGGCGTTTTCGCCGGGCGCGAATCGGCCAGCGGCGTGGACTATCCGGATAACGACTATGACCGCGAATATGTCGGCGGCCACCTGCAGTTCCGCGAGGACGACACCCAGATCGATCTAATCATCGCCCATCAGGAAAAAGAATTCGGCGCGCGCGGCTACTACGGCGTGTCCGACACCCTGCCCGCAGATGAGAAGACCGACGACACGCTGATTTACCTAGCCGCCCGCAAGGGCGACCTGAACGGATCCTACCTGCGCGGCGGCGTTTCCTGGCACGAATTCAATGACGATTATCAGCTTCCGACCATCGGCTACCGCAACCAGCATCGCTCCCGCATCAGCTCGGCTTTTGTTGACGGCCGCACGCTGGAAGTCAACGGGTTCGCACTCGGCTGGCGCACCGATGTCGATGAAGAACGCGTCGCCAGCAAGGGCTCCGGCCCGCTCGGTTATTTCCACCGCACGCGGGGCGGGGTTTCGCTACTGCCGCAGTGGCAAGGCGACCGGCTGAAGATCATCGCCGGAGTCCGCGGCGAATTTTTCACCGGCAACTCGCCGGAGTACCTCCCGCAACTCGGCGCGGAATACATCCTTTCCGACAACCTGACGGCCTTTGCCTCCTACACCGAAACGGTTCGCCTGCCCTCCTACACGGAACTGAACTACAACTCGCCGGGCAGCCTCGGCAACATGGGTCTCAAACCGCAAACCACCGAGCAGATGGAAGTCGGCCTCAAGGGCATCCCCTCCGAATCGACGGATTGGAAAGTTTCCGCCTTCCACCGCCGCTCCAAAAACACCATCGACTGGATGAAGACCAACTCCGTCGCGCGCTGGACTGCCGCCGACATCGGCAATCTGGATGTCTACGGCGTGGAGGCCCGGCTCGGTTGGTATCCGGCGCAAAACCTTGAAATGCAGTTTGCCTACACCTGGATCTATAAAGACAGAGAGGCTGGCGACATTAACATCGCCCCCGGCATCAACGGATACGCCTCGCGCTACGCGCTTGATTATCCCGAACACCTCGCGCAGGCCTCCCTGCTCTGGCGCCCGGTGGACGCCGTGGAGATCGGCACTGTGCAGACCCTGCGCTACCAGACCGAAAACAATACACGCACCAGCAGCGACTTCGGAGCCGACAGCTCCTTCGTGGTGCGCTACACGCCGCCGAAACTCGACTACGCCACCCTCGCCCTGCTGATCAACAACGCATGGGACGACAACTTCCAGGCCTTCCCCGGCCAGCGTCCGCCGGAACGCTATGCCGGGGTTTCCCTGACGCTGAACTGGTAATTCAACCTTTCACCTCGACAGCCCGCTCCGCATTCCGTCTGTATATATTAGTAATATAATCATATAAACTACATATGGTGCGATATATGTCAGCAAATGCGGTATACTCATTTGTGTTCTATGAAAATCTAACATTAAATTAACATTCAACGGGTTGACATCCCTTCGGATTAGGGTAAAAGAGAAGCAACAGTAAATTTTTCACCCGCCTTCGCTGAAGCTACGGCGCGGCAAAAAGGTTGGAGAAAGAAAAACAGGCGACCGCACAGGGCGGGAGCTAAAAAAGAGGAACCGGTAAAACGGTTAGAAAACACTTCTATCAGAAGAACAAGATAGAGGAGGAAAAATGAAAAAAGACAAAAACAGCAAGAATACAAGACGCAGAAGCTTGTCCGCCGTTCTCACCGAGAGCAACGGACATAACAGCAGCTTCAAGGGCGCGCTGTCGTGGTCTATTGGCGGAAGATAACCTTCCTGCCGGTTGACCCGTAGCGGGTCCAGCTTTACGGGGGCGGTGCAATCGGGCACCGCCCCCATTTTTTTAACCAGACAATCTTTCCCCGTCTCGCTTTCAATACATTCTGTACATTCTGCGCATTGACATCGAATTCCATTTCCGTACAATGCGCGCTTCTTTCAACACGGCGGGATAGCTCAGTTGGTAGAGCAGGGGACTGAAAATCCCCGTGTCCCCGGTTCGATTCCGGGTCCCGCCACCACCCCTCCCTCCCCTTCCCGGATCTTTCCAAAACACGGGGAAACTCCAGGTGCTGCATCCACAATAAGTAATACCAATTTCAGTTTGGTTTCGGGACAAGGCAGGCGGGACGCCTGCAAATACCGAAAGCTATCTGAATTTGGTATAAGGCCGCTCAAGCGAGCGGCCTTTTCTGTTGCACAGATTTAGAATCAGTCAGAGTTTTTAAAATGTCCGGTTGTCTCAAAGGAGCTGTTCCGCTGTCCATGCGGGGCGTTTACTTATACTCCGCCGGCTGAATTCCCAATTTCTGAATTCGGTAGTTGATGATTCGCTGGGTGGTGTTGAGATAACGCGCGCAGGCCGCCGCGTTGCCGCGGTGCTTTTTGAGCGCATCGGTAATAATCTCTTTTTCGTAACTCTCCACCATCGTTTTCAAATCCACACCATCGCGCGGGAAGATAGATGTCTGGGTTTCATCACTGGTTTGCAGCGATGGCGGCAGATTATAGCCATGGATCACCTCGTCGGAGGCGGTGAGCACCGCGCGTTCGACACAGTTTTCCAGCTCCCGCACATTGCCCGGCCAGTGATACGCCATCATCATGTTGATCGCAGACGTCGATATCCGCTTAATGTTTTTGCCGTACATCTCGCTGTATTTCTGAAGGAAGTGGTCCACCAACAGCATGGTGTCGCTACGGCGCTCGCGCAGCGGAGGTAGAATGATCGGAAACACATTGAGACGATAGTAAAGGTCTTCGCGGAACACGCCCTTTTCAATCTCCTGCTCAAGATTGCGACTGGTTGCGGCCAGCACACGCACATTCACCTGCACCGCCTCACTGCTTCCCACGCGCTCAAAGGTCCGCTCCTGCAGAACGCGCAGGAGTCGCACCTGCACGGCGGGGGAAATATCGCCGATTTCATCTAGGAAAATCGTTCCGCCGTTGGCCATCTCAAAGCGTCCCTTGCGCTGCTGCGTCGCACCGGTAAACGCGCCCTTTTCATGGCCGAACAGTTCGCTCTCAATCAGGTTTTCGGGAAGCGCGGCACAGTTGACACTCACAAAGGCGTTGTTGCGACGCTCTCCGCCGTAATGCACAGCGCGGGCCACTAGCTCTTTGCCGGTTCCGCTTTCCCCGCGAATCAAAACGGTGGCGGTGCTGTCGGCCACCTGCACTATTTGCTCATACACACTGCGCATCGCACTACAGTTTCCGATGATATTATGCATCTGGTAGCGATCGCCCAACTGACGGCGAAGCCGCTCATTTTCGGAAATCAGGCTCGTGCGCTCTTCGATCGCCTCACGAATTCCTGCAACGGCCTCAGCGAGAATATTAGCCACCAATTCGAGAAATCTCTGATGACGCTGCAGCTCCTCTTCATCTTCCGTAATCGACAGGTCGATACTCATCGTCCCGACAACCTGTTTTTGATGAACAATTGGAACACAAATAAACGCAGTCGGTTTATCGACTCGCGATTGAGTCAAATTGAGAAAGCGGGGATCTTTACTAATATCGGGAACGAGCGCCGAGCGTCCGGTTTGCGCCACACGACCAGTGATCCCTTCGCCCAGCTTATACTGCCCAAGCTGCTTTTCTTCTTCGGTCAGGCCGCGCGAGGCTTCAATCACAAACGTATCCGTATCGGGTTTCAACAAGGTCAACGTTCCGCGCGAGACCCCGAGCTCGGTTTCCATGATATCGAGCACCTCGGCCATCAATTCATGCACGGTATGCGGCCGCGTCGCCGCCGCCTGGGAAATTTGGTAGAGGATCTCGAGTTCTTTTTCGCCCTGGACCATGATAACAACTCCGCTTGGTTTCAAAAGTGCGCCTTTTTGATTAAAAGAGACATTTTTGTACCAAGCTTTACCCGAGGCGACAAGAACTATCGGCAATTTCGCCGGATGACCTCGATTCCAAGAGAAAATCACAGGATTGGCATACGTTTAAGCGTGTAATAAACATATTTTATAACCACCTTGAATACAGTGTTTTATAAAATCCCTTCCAAATGATCATACCTTTAAAGGTATGGAATGGTAATCGTGTAAATGTCTGTTTTGGAAGATGTTATAATCCTGATTGTCCAATCAGTCCTCAACGAGCATTTTGTTGATGCTGGCGGCGGCTATGCGGCCTTCACCCATCGCCAAAATAACCGTGGCGGCTCCGAGAACAATATCACCACCGGCAAAAATCCGGTCGAGCGAGGTTTTGCCGGTTTTGTCCGCAATAATGTTGCCCCATTTGTTGGTTTCAAGGCCAGGGGTGGTTTGGCGGATCAGCGGGTTGGAATCGTTCCCGATGGCAACGATGACGGTGTCGAGATCGATTTCGAATTCACTGCCCTCAATCGCGACCGGACGACGGCGTCCAGAGTCATCGGGCGCGCCGAGTTCGTAACGCAAACATTCAATGCCGCTCACCCAGCCTTTTTCGTCACTTAAAATCCGTTTGGGATTTTCGAGGAGATGGAAGATAACGCCCTCTTCTTTGGCATGAGCGACCTCCTCGACACGAGCAGGCATTTCAACTTCCGTGCGGCGGTAAATCAGATGCACCTCTTTAGCGCCAAGACGCACCGCCGTGCGCGCGGCGTCCATGGCGACGTTGCCGCCGCCGAGTACGGCGACTTTTTCGGATTCAAAAATCGGTGTGGCCGAACGCTCTTTATCGTAGGCGCGCATCAAATTGGAACGGGTCAGATATTCATTGGCCGAATAAACGCCGACGAGATTTTCGCCTTCAATATTCATAAAGCGCGGTAGCCCCGCGCCGGTACCAATGAAGAGCGCATCGAAGCCGTCCTGTTCGAGCAGGTCAATGATCTTACGGGTGCGCCCAATCACAAAATTGGTTTTGAGTTCGCAGCCCATTGCCGTAAGCGTATCAATTTCTTTTTGCACAATCGCTTTGGGCAGACGGAATTCGGGAATGCCGTAAATCATTACGCCGCCGGGTTTATGAAATGCTTCAAACAGCGTAACCGCGTGCCCTTCGCGGCGGACGTCGGCTGCAACGGTGAGGCCGGCGGGACCGGTGCCGATGATGCCGACCTTTTTACCCGTCTCGGGTTTAACCGTGGGCGTTTCAATCAGGCCCTGCTCGCGCTCCCAGTCGGCGACGAACCGTTCGAGGCGTCCGATGTTAACCGCCTGACCGACGGACTTGAGCGCCTTGCCGACCGTACACGGGGCCTGGCACTGCGACTCCTGCGGGCAGACGCGACCGCAAACAGCGGGCAGCAAACTGCTTTCTTTAATGATGTCGATCGCCTTCAAGTTGTCGCCGTCAGCAATGGCCTGAATAAAGCCGGGAATATCAATGGCCACCGGACAGCCTGCGATACAGGGCGCATTTTTGCACTGCAAGCAGCGCTCGGCTTCGAGCTTCGCCTGTTCGGGCGTGTAGCCGAGCGCGACCTCTTCCATGTTCCCACGGCGTACGGCGGGATCTTGCGACGGCATCTCCTGCGCGGGAATCGCCATGCGGTCTTTGGGTTTCAGCGGTTCGATTCGCGCGTTGAGTTCTTCCAGAACATTCTTCGCGTCATCGGCCAGTTTTTCAGGGGAAATATAGGTCATGATTTTAATTCCGGATTAAACGTCGTCCAGCTTGCAGTGATGATCACCCGCTTCCTGCTTTTTATAGGAGCCGAGGCGACTGATCATATTGTCGAAATCAACGAGATGGCCATCGAACTCAGGGCCGTCCACGCAGACAAATTTGGTTTCGTCGCCGACGGTGACGCGGCAACCGCCGCACATTCCAGTTCCATCCACCATAATGGTATTGAGCGAAACCTGGGTTGGCACTTTGTAGGGCCGGGTGGTTTCGGCGCAAAACTTCATCATGATCGGCGGGCCGATCGCAACGGCCAGCGCGGGCTTCGGCTCCTGTTCGCAAAGTTCTTTGAGCGGTTCGGTCACGAGGCACTTACGGCCGTACGATCCGTCGTCGGTGCAGATGATCAGCTCATCGGCAATCGCGCGCATCTCGTCTTCGAGGATCATCAACTCCTTGTTGCGTGCGCCCATAATAATGATGACCTTGTTGCCTGCGGCTTTCAGCGCCTGGGCAATGGGGTGAAGCGGGGCCACGCCGATTCCGCCGCCGACGCAAACCACCGTCCCGAAGTTTTCGATGTGGGTCGGCGTGCCGAGCGGGCCGACCAGCGCGGCAATTTTATCGTCGACATTCATCTGCGCCAACTTTTTGGTGGTTCCCCCGACAGCTTGAAAAATGATGGTGATAGAGCCTTCGTCCGGATCGGCATCGGCGATGGTGAGCGGAATGCGTTCACCGTAGTCTTTACACAGTTGCAGAATAATAAACTGCCCAGCCTGACGTTCGCTGGCAATTAACGGCGCGTCGATCCGCATTTGAAATACGGTTTCCGACAGCTGCTTTTTCTCAAGAATCCGGTTCATCACGTGATACTCCCTGGTTAAAAAACTTCCCTTCCCCGAGGGAGAAAGGAAGTCAACCATTCGGCGGGCCGCCAAGGCAACCCGCCGATCTGTTTTTTTTGGTTAGACAACACCCTGATCGAGCATCGCGTCGGCCACTTTCGTGAACCCGGCGATGTTCGCACCCAGGACATAGTTGCCCGGCTGGCCATATTCCTCGGCGGCCGCGCGGGCGGCTTCGTGAATGCTGACCATGATGCCATTGAGTTTGCTGTCAACTTCTTCGCGAGTCCATTTCAGGCGCATGGAATTCTGGCTCATTTCCAGACCGGATGTTGCCACCCCGCCGGCGTTAGCCGCTTTGCCGGGGCCGTAGAGAATTTTCTTCTCAACGAACAGATCCACCGCTTCCGGGGTGCTCGGCATGTTGGCGCCTTCGCTGACGACGAAGCACCCGTTGTCCAGCAAGGTTTTGGCGTCTTCGCCGTTGATTTCGTTCTGCGTGGCGCTCGGGAATGCGCAGGAGCACTTGATTCCCCACGGGCGCTGTCCTTCGAGATACTCGGCACCAAACTCTTTGGCGTATTCGCTGATGCGGCCGCGGCGGACGTTTTTGAGATCCATCACCCAAGCCAGTTTTTCCGCATCGATTCCGTCTTTATCGTAGATCGTTCCGGCAGAGTCGGAAAGCGTCACCACTTTACCGCCCAGTTCGTTGATCTTTTGGACGGTGTACTGCGCCACATTGCCGGAACCCGACACGGTGCAGATTTTACCTTCAAAGGTATCGTTGCAGGTTTTGAGCATTTCCTGAGCGAAGTAGACCGCGCCGTAGCCGGTTGCTTCCGGACGAATCAGCGAGCCGCCCCAGCCGAGACCTTTACCGGTCAGCACGCCGGTGAATTCGTTGCGGATGCGCTTGTACTGTCCGAACATAAAGCCGATTTCGCGACCGCCAACGCCAATGTCCCCGGCGGGCACGTCGGTGTCCTGGCCGATATGACGCTGCAGTTCTGTCATGAAGGACTGGCAGAAGCTCATCACTTCGTTGTCCGATTTCCCTTTGGGATCGAAGTCGGATCCGCCTTTACCGCCACCCATCGGAAGCGTGGTGAGCGCGTTTTTGAACACCTGTTCGAAACCGAGAAACTTCAGGATGCTCTGATTCACCGTCGGGTGAAAACGAAGGCCGCCTTTGTACGGGCCAAGTGCGCTGTTGAATTCAAAACGGAAGCCGCGGTTGACTTGGGTTTTGCCCTGATCATCTCTCCACGGAACACGGAATATAATCTGACGTTCCGGCTCAACGATACGCTCCAGAATTCCCGCCGCTTCATACTGCGGATTCTTTGCCATCACCGGTTCCAGCGAGTCCAGCACCTCACGGACGGCCTGCAGGAATTCCACTTCCCCGGCGTTCCGCTGGGAGACTTTTTCCCATACGCGTTCTACATAACTCATGATTGCTCCTTCTCTAATTTGTTAACCTCCATCGGCAATTCGTTGCCGCTGTTACGACAATTTTTTGCCGATAAACAGGAGGTCTATATAACTTAAATCCGATCAGTGGGCAAAAGATTTATCAAAAAGCTTGCATAAAAAACACTTATCGGCAATTTTGCCGAAATTGGAGGTTTGACCTATGGATAAGCGTGAGAAGAAACGGCTGGCGATTCTAGAGATTCTGCACCGCAGTAACGGCTCGCTCAGCAGTGCCGGCATTACCGAACTGCTAAATACACAGGATGTGGACATCAGCGAGCGTACCGTCCGCCTCTACTTGCAGGAGCTCGATCAAGAAGGCCTCACCGAAAACCGCGGGCGGCGCGGACGGATCATCACCGACAAAGGCAAACGCGAGGCCGGCACCTCCCGCGTCATGGAGCGCATCGGCCTGCTATCCGGCAAAATTGACGCCATGGCCTACAGCATGGATTTCGACCCCGCCCTCCGTCGCGGCTCCGTCGTCGTCAACGTCTCCGCCGTTCCGCTCAACGAATTCACCGACGAGCGTCGCAAGCTCATCGAAAAAGTATTCTCCAAAGGCTACTCCATGGGCAAACTCCTCGCCCTCTTTGAATCGGGCGACGATAACGTCGGCATCAACATCCCCGAAGGCTACATCGGCATCGGCACCGTCTGCTCCATCACACTCAACGGCGTCCTGCTTCGCCGCGGCATCCCCACCTTCTCGCGCTTCGGCGGACTGCTCGAGCTGCGCGACGGCGACCCCACCCGCTTCGTCGACATCATCCACTACGACGGAACCAGCATCGACCCGCTCGTTGTCTTCATCCGCAGCGGTATGGCCGACTATATGGGAGCCGTCACCACCGGCAACGGCCGCATCGGGGCCAGCTTCCGCGAATTTCCGGCCGACAGCGCCGATGCGGTCCGCAGCATTTCCGAACAGCTCGAAACCCTCGGGCTCGGCAGCCTGCTCTGCCTCGGCAGCCCCGGCCAAAGCCTCTACGGCGTATCCGTCGGCCCGCAGCGTGTCGGCGCCATCATCATCGGCGGACTCAACCCCATGTCGATTTTTGAAGAGACCGGACTGCGAATTGAATCGAGCGCGCTGTCGAGCCTCGTCGACTTCAACCGCCTCTTCCACTACACCGAACTCAAAGACCGCCTCGCCGCACTCTAAACGCCAGAGGCCAAAGATCAGGGGTCAGGAGTCAGAGATCAAAGATCAGAGATCAGAGATCAGGAGTCAGACATCAGAGATCAGTCGACAGAATTTTCCAACGTTTGGAAACGTTTGCCCGACTTTTTCCAACCGTTGGGGCGTTCCGTGTTTTCTGCGCATTCCAATAGTGCCACGTTTTCAAAGGGTTAACGGTTTTGGCGTATTATTATCTTATGCGCATATGCGCATAACATGATGGGTTGCGGGAACACGTCTCTCGCTCTTGCAACCGAAAGGCTCGCACAGTAGCATCGACGGCCAGCAAAAGGATGAGCTTCTATGAGTACAATTGACGCAGGACTGACCACTGGGCTTTCAGGTCTCGATAAAGCACTGAAGGGCGTCCTGACCGGCGACAACATTGTCTGGCAAGTCGATTCGATTGAGGAGTATCAGGAGCTTGTCACCCCATACTGCAAAGCCGCAGTGAAAAACGGCCGCAAACTGATCTATTTCCGCTACGCCCGCCATCAGGCGCTCGTCACCGAAGAGATGGGCGCGGAAATTCACGAGATTGATCCCGAGGAAGGCTTCGAAAATTTTATCGCACAAATTCATGCCGCGATCGAAGAGGCGGGGCTTGGAGCATTTTATGTCTTCGACTGCCTGTCGCGACTGGCCATCGATTGGTATTCCGACCAGATGCTGGGCAATTTCTTTATGCTGACCTGTCCCTATCTCTTCGACATGGAGACGGTTGCCTATTTCGCACTTTACCGCAACTACCACACATCTCACGCCATTACCCCGATCCAAAACACCACCCAGCTTTTTCTGGATGTCTACTACCACAAAGACGAACTCTACGTCCGGCCAATCAAAGTGCAACACCGCTACTCGCCCACTATGAACACGCTTCATGTACGTCATGGCGATGACTTCAGCCCAGTAACCTCCAGCGCCGTCATTTCAGAAATTCTGACCTCATCCAAATGGTCGGGCCTGGACTCCGACAGCAGCCTCGGCTTCTGGGACGCCTCCTTCCTGCAGGCCCGCGAACTGATCACCTCCGGCGAGTACCGCCCCGACCTGCCGGAAAAAGGAAAGTCGATCTACGAGCAACTGGTGCGGATGGTGATCTCGCGCGACGAGAGCATGCAAAAACTGGTCGCGCGCTATCTCACGTTGCAGGATATTCTCGACATCCGCAAACGAATGATCGGCACCGGACTGATCGGCGGCAAAACGGTCGGAATGCTGCTCGCGCGCGCCATCGTCAGAAAGACCAATCCCCGCTTCATCGAACTGCTCGAAGCGCAAGACTCCTTCTTTATCGGATCGGATGCGTTCTTCACCTTCCTCGTGCGCAACGGCATCTGGTGGGTGCGGCAGAACCAGCGCGACCCTGAAAAATTCCTGAGCGGTGCCGAACAGGCACGCCGCCGGATCATCACCGGCGACTTTCCCGACTACATCATGAAGCAGTTCGATGAAATGCTTGATTACTTCGGGCAGTCCCCCTTTATCGTGCGCTCCTCCTCTCTGCTCGAAGACAATTTCGGAAACTCGTTTGCCGGAAAATACGAAAGCGTCTTTTGCGTCAACCAAGGCCCGCGCGAACGGCGCATGCAGGACTTCCTCGCCGCCGTCAAACGAATCTACGCCAGCTCGATGAGCGAGCGGGCGCTGCGCTACCGCGCGCGCCGCGGCATGCTCGATAAGGACGAGCAGATGGCCCTGCTCGTCATGCGTGTTTCCGGAACCATGCACGGGCGGAACTTCTACCCCGAAACCGCCGGCGTCGGATTTTCCTTTAACCCCTACGCCTGGCACGAAAGCATCGACCCCAAAGCGGGCGTCATGCGGCTCGTCTTCGGCCTCGGCACCCGGGCGGTCGACCAGGCCGACGATGATTACACCCGGATCGTCGCGCTCAACGCGCCCGACAAGCGGCCCGAAGCCAACTTCGACGAAGTCGCGCAATACACCCAACGGCGCGTTGACTATCTCGATCTCGAAGCCAACCAGCTCGTCTCCGACTATTTTCAAGATCTCACCAAAGACGCTGACAACCTGCCGGTTGAACTCTTCGCCCAGATCGATCCGAGCCAGCCGCGCAGCGCAACCCCCCACCGCATCCTCACCTTCGACAAGCTCCTCACCGAGACCGGCTTTGTCGCCGACATCCGCGAAATCCTCGACACACTCGCCCACGCCTACACCCACCCCGTCGACATCGAGTTCACCGCCAACTTCATCGACGAAAAGCAGTATCACATCAACCTGCTCCAGTGCCGCCCGCTTCAGGTGAAAGGCTCAGAAACCATCGACCTGCCTGAAATTGATGTGGCCGACGAAGACCGCATCGTCGAAGCACACGGCGCCGTGGTCGGCCAAAGTCGCGTCGAACAAATCAACCGGTTCATCTACATCGTCCCCGAACGCTACGGGCAGCTACCCGTCAACTCCCGCCACGAAATTGCCCGGCTGATCGGCGACATCAACCGCGCGGAGAAAAAAGACGCGCCCGAAAACGTCATGATCATCGGCCCCGGCCGCTGGGGAACCAGCAGCCCGTCGCTCGGCATTCCCGTCTCCTTCTGCGATATCAACACCGTCTCCATCCTCTGCGAAATCGTCGCCATGCACGACAACCTCGTGCCGGATGTCTCGCTCGGAACTCACTTCCTCAATGAGCTCGTTGAAATGGACATGCTCTACCTCGCGCTTTTCCCCAACAAAGGGAAGAACTACCTCAATACGAAATTCTTCGAAGAATCGCCCAGCAAACTGCTCGACCTCGTTCCCTCCGCTGGAAAATGGATCGACACCGTCCGCGTCATCGACGCCGCCGACATTTCGGGAAACGGCGGCATCCGCATCATCGCCGACGCTCTCCGCCAAACCGTCTCCTGTCACTTCATTCGGTAAAAAGTTCACCACAGAGGCCGCAGAGAAACACAGGGCTTCCAAACCTTGGAACCAACTGCGTTGGATGTTTTTACTTTTTTCCAAACATTGGAAAACGAGCTTTTGGGTGGGGCGAACTCTCCGAATGAACCGCTTCGGCGTTGCTCAGGGCAGACCGCAGATCAGAAATAACGACGTATACTGTCTTCAGATTGATTTGTGTGTTTGCAGGCGGGACGCCTGCGGTACGTATCGCAGGCGTCCCGCCTGCCTTGTCCAAAAAGCAAACTGAAGGTGGCATTACTCGG
>JACNKZ010000039.1 GCA_014381785.1 Kiritimatiellota bacterium | reverse complement strand
AACTATTACTTGACGGGCGATATCGCCTGATAAGTTGATATTGAAGGGGTTTTCAGGCGATTTTGCTTGCTTCCAATATCTTGCATTAATACCCTTCACTTGTTCGAAAGATGATGAATGTCTGGAGGAATCATGGCAAGTAAAATCATTGAAGAAGCACGTGATGTGATGCGTCGTCGGCATTACTCGATCCATACCGAGCGGACGTACTGCGACTGGATCAAGCGTTATATCCACCATTCCAATATGCAGTCGCGTGCTGATCTGTGCGAGGGGGAGCGCAAGGTGGAGGATTTCCTGACGTATCTGGCGCGCGATAGGGATGTGGCGGCTTCCACTCAGAACCAGGCGCTCAATGCGCTGTTGTTTTTCTACAAGCAAGTGCTGAAACAACCATTGAAACACACGATCAACGCCGAACGGGCGACAAAGCAGCCGAAGATTCCGGTGGTGCTGACGCGCGAGGAAACAAGCCGAATGCTGGATGCGATGTCCGGGCCGCATCAACTGGCGGTCAAGTTGCTGTACGGGTGCGGTTTGCGGATCTCGGAGTGCGTGCGCTTGCGGGTTCAGGATGTTGATTTTGAGATGAAGTCGGTGACGGTGCGCAGCGGCAAGGGGAATAAGGATCGGGTGACGACATTCCCGCCGAGTTTACGCGAGCCGCTGGAGACACATTTGAAAAAAGTGAAAATACTACACGAGAAGGATTTGGCGGACGGGTTCGGTGCGGTCTACCTACCGCATGCGCTGGAGCGTAAATATCCAAATGCGGCGAAAGACTGGCGCTGGCAGTATGTTTTTCCGGCCCAAGGCCGATCCATCGATCCTCGCTCCCTCCTTCGCCAAGGCTCCGGCGGACAGGCGGGCGTCACTCGGCGACATCATGTTGATCCGAGCCCAGTGAACCAGGCCATAGCTAACGCGGTGCGGATTGCGGGAATTCAGAAGCGGGTGAGCGCCCACACATTACGGCATTCGTTTGCGACGCATCTGCTCCAGCGCGGAACGGATATCCGGACGATTCAGGCACTGCTGGGACACAAGGATGTGCAAACGACGATGATCTACACGCATGTGCTACAGCAGGGTGGAAATGGCGTGGTCAGCCCGCTTGAGGATTTGTGACTTTCCGGTGCGAACACAGGGACAGAAATCTAAAGAAACGAGTTTTCCCTGAATGATTTTGCCGTCATGATTCCCCGCTTTAATTTAAGTCAGCTGCTGAAAGTTTTTTATGATCCCGAATCCTGAATCCCGAATCCCGCCTAAGACCTATCATATTTGGACGATCGGCTGTCAGATGAACGAGGCCGACAGCCGTCATCTGGCTTCTCAGTTTGAGGCGCTCGGCTTTGTGGAAACACCTAGGGCCATCGATGCGGATATTGCCGTGCTCAACACCTGCGTGGTACGTCAGCAGCCCGAGGATAAAGCGGTGCGCAAGCTGACCGACCTCGGCGGGGTGAAGAACAAACGCCCCGGTATGATCATCGCCCTGATGGGCTGCATGGTCGGCAAACGCGAGGCGGAGGAGCTGGCTGAGCGTTTTCCGTTTGTGGATGTATTCACCGCGCCGTCGCAGACCGATGTGCTGGTGGAAACCATTCTGCAGCACGATGCCTATAAGCACCTGAGCAAAGCACAGGTCGAGCTGGCTGATTACCGGCTGCCTGCTGTAAATCGCGAAAAGGCGGTGACTGCGTTTGTGCCGGTTACGCTCGGCTGCTCCCACGTCTGCTCCTATTGCGTCATTCCGCACCGCCGCGGACCCGACCGCAGCCGGCTGCCCGACGAAGTGCTCGACGAAGTGCGCGCGCTGGCCGCGCAGGGAATCAAAGAAGTCAATCTGCTTGGACAAATCGTCGACCGCTACGGCTTTGATCTGGAGGAGGGCATCAATCTCGCCTGGCTGCTCAAAGAGGTCGCCAAGGTGGACGGCATCCTGCGTATTCGTTTTCTAACCAGTCATCCGGCCTACATGGATGAAGAGCTGATTCAGACTGTCGCTGAAACCGACAAAGTCTGCCCTTACATTGAAATTCCATTTCAGGCGGGGAGCGACCGCATTCTCGAATCGATGCGCCGCGGCTACACGCAGCAGGAGTACCGCGATATTATTTCCAATATTCGGAAACACATGCCGGATGCCTCAATCACCACGGATGTCATCGTCGGGTATCCAACGGAAACCGAAGAGGACTTCATGGAAACCATGAAACTGGCTGAAGAGCTTCGAATCGATATGTTCCACATCGCCAAATATTCGCCGCGGCCGCGCACGCTCTCCGCCAAAATGAAAGATGATGTGACGCCGGACGAAAAAGAGGATCGCCGCATTCGGCTCGATGAGCTGATCACAAAAATCAACGCGGAAAAGTCTGCGGAGCTGCTTGGCGAAACCGTTGAGGTGCTGGTGGAAGAATTTCAGGAAAAGAAAAACCGCTGGCGCGGACGAACGCCGCATAACAAACTGGTTTTCTTTGAGTCGGACGCTGACTGCCTCGGTCAGCTGGTGAACGTGAAAATCAACTGGACCGGTCCGTTCTCTTTAATCGGGTCTGTTGCATAGACCTGCCCGCAGTGCTACAGCGTTGCAGGCGGGCGCGCACAGGAATCCGTTGTGCAGGGAGAAATGTCTTTTCTGACGGGATAACAGGATTGTCATGATCTCTTTTAATGAGGGGAAATGTATCCGGTTCATCAAGAGCCATTCTCTTCCAGTCCAAAGAAGATTCTCCGGCGACGGGCCGCCGTTTCAATAATCGATAAAACCAATCCCTGATAAACAGGACAAAATCCAGCTCATCCTGTTATCCTGTCAAAATGTTCCAGTTTCTTATTCTTTTCTATTAAATTTTACGAGAGCCTCAAGCTAATGAATCGTTTTAGTGTATTGCCGAAATGGGTTATCCTGCTGTTCTTCTGGATCGGCTTGACGGCGGCGGTTTGTATTCGGTCGCTGACACTTGTGGCGCACTACAGCCCCGCCGCATCCGTCTGGCTCTGGCGCTTTGCCATGCTGTGCTACACTTTTTTCTTCGGCTACCGCTATCTGATTGGCAGGCGCCGGCGAAACATTGTCCACAGCAACAAGCTGATTGATGAAGTTGAAAAGGCGGAAGAGTTCGATCCGGCCACTAGGCAGGCCATGCTCTATGTTCTCAACTCCATTATGCGCTCAAAAGAACTCTTCAACTATGCGTTCATCTGCATTCTGAGCGTGGTGGCACTGCTACTCGACTTTCTTTTGACTTGATGGTTTTCCAATGGCGCGTCTCGCGCCATTGGTGTTTGGAAAAATAAGTCGGCATACTATGCCTTCCAGGCGGTGATGCAGTCGTCGATGGACAACTCATAGCGCGCGTTGCAGAACTGGCACTGGATCGTGAGCGGCTCTTTCTTTTGAACGATTTCCATCCGCTCGGGAATCGGCAGGGTGCGCACCACCGCGCTCATTTTCTCTTTGCTGCAGGGGCAGACAAAACGCGGTTCGCTGCACGCCTCCATATGGAACCCTTCAAAGCCCGGCTCGTCAGCCACCAGCACGGCGGCGGCCTGTTCCGGCTCGGCGACCTGTGTGAGCAAATCGCGGAACGCGGGTTCGTCCATGCGCTGGCGGACACGCTCAAAAAGCTCCAGATCACAGTCGGGCAGGGCTTGAATCATCCAGCCCTGACAGATCTGGACGGGGTTTTCAGGGTCGGGGTTAAATCCGATCAGGGCGGTCATGCCGGTTTCAACCTGATCGCTGACGCAGTGATAGAATGCGAGGTCTTTGATCGCATCCTGCAGCGACACCGGCGCGGTGCCGGAGTTGAGAATTTTCCCATCTTCGGAAACAACCGCCTGCAAGTCGCCTAGATCGCCATAGAGATCGTTCATATTGTCCGTCTCGCCAAGCTGCGCCGGTGAAATGAAGGCGCGGACCGTTCCGTCCTGTCCGGCATCGGCCACGATGGTTCGCAGGGTACCTTTGTATTTCCAGCAGACATTCAACCGGTTGTCTTCCGGCAGAATGGCGGCGCTGAGCAGTGCGCCGGTCAGCGAGCGCCCCAGAATGTGGGCGGCAATCGGGTCGCAGTTGTGACGAATCACAATCTCATTCACGGTCTGCGTTGTCACCGCACAGCTGAACGCAATGTTCAGTCCCTTGAAATGGCCTTTGGTAAGTTGGTCGTTCATAGCTGCGTATGGACTCAAAAAGCATCGTCGCCGACAAGAGAAAAACGCCGGGATTCCCTGATATTGACAGGATGGATTTTGAAGAAGACAATCCGGCCAACCAAAAAGGGGGGGGCGTGGATTGAAATGCGGCCAGAGCAGGCGAGACGCCTGCGGCACATTTTTGCCCGGCCCGCATGTACCGTTTTGCTTTTGTCTCTTGGAGTCAGCCTTATTTTGTGTCCCACGGAAATGCGGGTTGCCGCCTTCGAAAGAAGATTTTAAACCGTGCTGATCAGCCATGCTGTATATCCCGCATAAACCAGTAGCAGAGCCACTCCCTCACAGCGGTTTATGCGCCCCGGCCGTTTCCTGAAGCCGTAGCCGATCAGGAACAGTGAAATGGTCAGCGCCCCCATGACGATCATGTCGCGGGAGAGGGTTGCAGGCTCCATCGCAAAAGGACAAATGGTTCCTGCGATACCGACAACGGCGAGCGTGTTGAACAGATTGGAACCAAGAATGTTTCCCAGAGCAATATCATGCTCACCCTTGCGCGCCGCAATCACAGACGCGGCCAGTTCCGGCAAGGAGGTGCCGACAGCCACAATCGTTAGACCAATGATCATATCGCTGACCCCAAAAATCTGAGCAATATCGACGGCACCCCAGACGAGAATCCGAGAGCTGGCGATCAGCAACAGCAACCCGGTCACCAGTCGGAAAACCGCCCGCTTCAACGGTGTCGTTTTTTTAGCCGTTTCCAGCTCAACCTCTTTTGCCAGCGAGTCGGTTTTTTGTTTCAATCCTTGAGAGATTGTCCAGATCATCAGTCCGCCGAAAACCAGCAGCAGGAGAACTGCATCGGGTCTTGATAAATCAAGGTTGGCAATCAAACCAATGGACAGAAGAGTCACCAGCGTCAGGATAGGCAGCTCCTTGCGCAGGACTGTTGAATGTACCCGGATCGGACTGATCAGAGCAGTTACGCCCAGTATCAGCCCAATGTTGGCAATATTGGATCCGTATGCGTTGCCAAGGGCGATGCCCGGGTTGCCTTCAAAAGCGGCCAGCGTAGAAACGACCATTTCGGGGGCAGATGTTCCGAATCCCACAATCACCATACCAATCAGCAAGGGCGGCATTCCGAAATGACGTGCAACGGATGCGGATCCTTCCACAAAACGGCCCGCACTCCAAACGAGCAGGGCAAGCCCAATCAGTATGGCAAAAACAGCTGTAATCATCTGAGGATTCTATTGCTTTCCCCCGATCTGAACAATCCCGTGTTTTGCCGAAACAGTCCGAATCCCGGCGTGGTAACTTGCAACCGGCAGGGGTTGTCCGTATCGTGCGCAGTATGAATTTAGAACGTAAAAGCGGCATTTTGCTGCACATCACATCACTGCCCGGTAAATGGGGAATGGGCGAGCTCGGTCCGGAGGCGCGGAAGTTCGGCGAGTTTCTCGCCGCGTCCGGTCAGAAGCTCTGGCAGATTCTGCCGACGAATCCGATTGGCTTCGGCTACTCGGCCTATTCCTCCAGCTCGGCGTTCGCCGGCAATCCGCTGTTGATCAGTTTCGATGAGCTGATCGAGGAGGGGCTGCTCACTAAACACCACCTCAGCCGCTTTCCGGAATTCGATCCGCACAAAATCGATTTCCCGGCGGTGATTGAGGCGCGCGTGAAGATTCTTAATGGCGTGTGCGAACGCTTCAGCCCGACCAAGGCGTTCCGCCAGTTTTGCAAAGCGGAATCGTACTGGCTCGACGACTACGCGCTGTTCATTGCGATTCGCGAAACGCAGGGCGACGCGTCGTGGATGGAGTGGCCGGAGGCGCTGCGCGATCGCGATGCCCAAACCTTGAAAAAATTCGCCAAACAGCACGCAACGGAAATCAGCCATCACAAGATCCTGCAGTACATTTTTTCCAACCATTGGAAAAAAATGAAGGATTTTTTCCAAACCTTGAAAATCGACATTATCGGGGATGTGCCGATTTTTGTGGCGGGCGATTCAGTGGATGTGTGGGCCAATCGCGAGCTGTTTCTGATGGATGAGCAGGGGACGCCGAGCGTAGTTGCCGGTGTGCCGCCGGATTATTTTTCGGAGACTGGTCAGCGGTGGGGCAATCCGCTCTACGACTGGACGGCGCACAAGAAAACCAAATACGAGTGGTGGACCAACCGTATGCGCCGCACGCTGGAGCTGGTTGATGTGGTGCGCATGGATCATTTTCGCGCTTTTGAGGCCTATTGGGAAATCCCGGCTGATGAGCCGACCGCCGAGAACGGCAAGTGGGTCAAGGGCCCGGACGGTGACCTGTTCCAATATCTGCAACGAAACCTGCGAAAAGTTTCCTCCTCCGCCAAGGCTTCGACGGACAAGCCACGGTTTGGAAAAAAATTCCGGCTGGGCGATCATGTGATTGCCGAGGATCTCGGCGTGATTACCAAGCAGGTGGATGCACTGCGCGTACAGTGCGGCTTTCCCGGCATGACGGTGCTTCAATTCCGCTTCGGCGCAGAGGACATGCACAAGCCGGGGTATCTTCCCGAGGGCAAAGAGGACCGCGTGGTGTATACCGGCACACATGACAATGAAACAACCAAGGCGTGGTTCAAGCATCTGGATGAAGAGACACGTCACCGGGTGCGGATCTATCTGCATACGCACGGTGATCACATTCATCATGATCTCGTCGAGCTGGCGATGCGCTCGCCCGCGCGCTGGGCGATTCTTCCGCTTCAGGATGTGCTTGGAAAGGGGCGCCGTATGAACAAGCCCGGCACAACGACCGGGAATTGGGATTGGCGCGTTTCGGCGGATATGCTAACCACAGCGACAGTGGGTTTTTTGAAAGAAATGACAGAGCGTAACGCTCGCTAGGAGAAGGCTATGACGGTAACGAATACAGTGGAGCAGGTGATTGTGACAGCCACAGAAGAGGTTGTGACCAACTCCGGATGGGACTGGTTCTTGATGATTTCGATTATACTGGCCGGTTTTATTGCCGGGAAGCTGCTGAAGGTGTTTGCCAAAAAAACAGCAGAGAAAGCCCAGTTTGAAGAAGGCGCGTTCCGGGCAACGATTCTGGCGCTGATGTCGCGCACGGTGATGTTCCCCACGGCGGGGCTGGGAATCTGTCTGGCTATTAAACTGTGGGCGTTGCCCGAAAAAGTGGCACTCGTGCGCGATGATACCGTCGGGGTGCTTCTTACGGTGATTGTGACCTACGTGATTTATCAGCTCGTTGAGCTGATGGATTACTGGATGAAGCGCCTGACCGCTAAAACCGACACGACGCTCGACGACATGCTCGTGCCGCTGGTGCGAAAAACATTACGAACGGTGGTTGTGGTGCTCGGATTGGTGCAGATTGCCCAGCAGTTGAGTGATAAACCGATCACCTCCATTTTGACCGGTCTGGGTGTCGGCGGTTTAGCCGTTGCGCTGGCCGCGCAGGACACCATTAAAAACTTCTTCGGCTCGCTGGTCATTTTTGCCGATCATCCCTTCCAACTCGGCGACCGGATTGTTGTGGACGGGACGGACGGATCCATCGAAGAGGTCGGCATGCGCTCGACGCGTATCCGCACGCTCGATGGCCATCTGGTGACGGTTCCCAATGGCGAGCTGGCCAACAAGATGATCCGCAACATCAGCAAGCGCCCCTATATCAAGCGTGTAGCCAACATCACCGTTACGTATGACACGCCGCCTGAAAAAGTGGAGCGCGCGATTGCAATCATCAAAGAGATTCTCGATGCGCATAACGAAAAAATGCATCCGGATTTTCCGACGCGCGCGTTCTTTAACGACTTCAACTCCGCGTCGCTGAACATTCTGGTGATCTACTGGTTCGCTCCGCCGGACTACTGGGCGTTCTTGGCGTTCGATCAGTCCTTTAATCTGGAGCTACTGAAGCGCTTCAATGACGAGGGGATCGAATTTGCGTTCCCGACTCAGACGCTCTATCTCGCCGGCGATCCATCACGGCCGCTGAATATCGGCGAGCGCGTTTGAAGAGGAGAGATCAACCAGATCGGATAGAATCAAGAGGGTCTCATCGAGGGTGGGATCCTCTTGTTTTTTCTCATCATCCGTTGAGTCGGACAGCATCGAGGTTTGGATATTCTCTAATTCCTGCTCGGCCATAATTTCCTCCACCCGTTCGGTGAGCAGCAGGGAAATTTCAGGCGTTTCCATCCGACTGCGAATACGCTCGCGTTTGGCAAGGAAACTGGTGAAGGCGGGATTGTTGTCCATGCGTTGTTCGGATTGCTCTTTGAGTGCCGGCAACAGGGGCTTAACCGATGGGCTCCACAGGCGGTAATAGGCTTTGTTGACCTGCGACCACGGCAAGGCGTTCGGCAGGAATTCTTCGCCGATTTCAAGCGTGTCGAACAGAGATGGCAGGACGATATCCGGCACCACGCCGCGCATCTGGGTCGAGCCCCCGGCAATGCGGTAAAAGCTGGCGGTGGTCACTTTGAGCGAGCCGAGGTCGTCTGAGAGCATGGAAAGCGGCTGGACCGTCTGTACGGTTCCTTTGCCGTGGGTTTTGCTGTCACCCACGATGACGGCGCGACCGTAGTCCTGCAGAGCGGCCGCGACAATTTCTGAAGCCGATGCGCTGATACGGTTGACCAGGACAACCAGCGGTCCGGAATAGACGGTGGTGGGGTCGCCGTCGGGCAAAACCGACACGCCGCGGCTTTCGCGCACCTGAACCACCGGGCCGAGCGGAATGAACATTCCCGTAATAGTGATGGCTTCGGGAAGCGAACCGCCGCCGTCGTTGCGCAGATCAAGGATCACCCCGTCGACCTGATTGGTGGCAAAGCGATTGAGAATGTTGAGGATATCGGTTGAAGCGCTTCGGGCATCCGAGTCTCCCCGGCGGGCGGCTTCGAAATCGGCATAGAATTCGGGCAGGGTGACCACCCCGAGGCGGTGCGGCAGGGCATTGGTGCCGACGGAGTCAAACACATCGCCGCTGGCGGCTTGTTCTTCCAGCTTCACCTTGTCGCGAATGAGATGGAGTCTCTTCGTGCGGGTTCCCGTTTTGTCTTCGGCGGGAATAATCGTGAGCACTACCTCGGTTCCGACTTCTCCGCGGATCAGCCGAACCGCTTTGCTCAGCGGCCAATGCATGATGCTCACCGGGGTTTCGTTCCCCTGCGCCACGGCGATAATCTTGTCGCCCGCTTTGAGTCGTCCATCCTGATCGGCCGGCCCGCCCGCGATAATTTTTGTGATCTCGGCGGCGCCGTCATCGGTTTTGAGCATAGCACCGATGCCGACGAGCGACAGGCTCATGTGGATATCGAAATCTTCAACGCCGCGCGGGGAGAGGTAGTCGCTGTGCGGATCGTAGCTCTGCGTGAAGGCGCTCAGATAGCGCTGCAGAATGTTTTCTTCATCAAAATTGGTTTCGACCACTTTCTGATACTGCTCGTAGCGTTCGCGGACAAACTCTTCCGGCGAGAGAACCTTCTCTTCTTCTACTGCTTCTCCACTCTCTTCGGCTTCCGCCTTAAGGTCCTTTTCATCTTCTTCCGGAGTCGGTACTTCGAGCATGGCCACCCGTCCGACATATTCGTTTTTAACTTTTTTGCGCCACAACTCGTTCCACTCGGCTTCGGTTGCCGCCCAGAGCTCTTTTTCCCGTTTCCAGCGATAGGTTTCGTCGACCGTCAGGTCAAACCCTTTGTCGAGCAGCTGGTTCACGTATGCCACACGGTCAAGAACCCGTTCCTTGAAGCGTTCAAAAACAACCTGTGCAAACGAGGTATCGCCGTCTTTGATTTGGTCGTCGAGCAGGGTGGCCTGCTGTTGGAACTCCGCAATATCAGAGGCCAGGAAATAGGTGCGGTCGAAGTCGAACGAATCAATAAAAATCGCCAGCGCGTTGGTGGCAATCGAATCGTCAAACTTGTTGCGGTTGAGGTGAACATGGGGCAGACGATCGGCCACCCGCGCGGCGATCCGTTTGATCGGAAGCGGCTTTTTATTACTGGCGGACGAGCCGGACTCAGATGATGGAACGCTTTCATTCCCGCAGGAACAGAAAAGAACCGGGATCAGCAGAAGGTAAACGTATTTTTTTGTTAGTTGCATACAGGGAGGAATTCTACACATAGACCCCTTTAAAACAAAGGAGATTGATCCATTTTTGAGTTTATGCCACCGCGGGTTGCCGTTAGGATTCGCCGCTTAATTTCAACCGGAGACCTTTTTATGAGCCAGAAACTGACTGAACGCCCCGAATGGATTGAACTTTCCAATCATTGGAAAACTATTGAGCCGAAACACCTGCGCGACCTGTTCGCCGCCGATGAGGCCCGCGCCGAAGCCTTTTCGATGACCGCCTGCGACCTGCTGCTCGACTATTCGAAGAACCGCATCACCGCTGAAACCATGGAAAAACTCACTGCGCTGGCGGACGCCGCCGGATTGCGTGAGAAAATGGAAGCCATGTTCACTGGCGAAAAAATCAACCGCACCGAAGACCGCGCGGTGTTGCACACCGCGCTGCGCGCGCCGCGCACCGCCAGCGTGATCGTCGACGGCGAAGACGTGATTCCGGCTGTGCACGACGTGCTCGACCGCATGAGCGCCTTTTCCGATAAAATCCGTTCCGGCGAGTGGAAAGGCTACACCGGCAAGCCGATCAAAACGGTCGTTAATATCGGCATCGGCGGCTCCGACCTTGGCCCCGTCATGGCCTACGAAGCCCTCAAACCCTATACGCAGCGCGACCTGAACATCCTGTTTGTTTCCAATGTTGACGGCACGCATATCGCCGAAGCCGTACGCGACCTCGACGCCGAAGAAACACTTTTCATTGTTGCCTCCAAAACCTTCACCACGCAGGAAACCATGACCAACGCGCAGAGTGCGAAGGACTGGGCACTCGAAACGCTGAAGGATGACGCCGCGGTCGCTAAACACTTTGTCGCGCTCTCCACCAATGCCGATGCCGTGTCCGAATTCGGTATTGATACCGCCAACATGTTCGGCTTCTGGGATTGGGTCGGCGGGCGCTACTCGCTCACCTCCGCCATTGGTCTGCCGGTTATGATCGCCATCGGCCCGGACAACTTCCGCAAGCTGCTCGCCGGGTTCCATGCGATGGACAGCCACTTCCGCACCGCGCCGTTCGCCGAAAACATGCCGGTTATTCTCGCGCTGCTCGGCATCTGGTACAACAACTTCTTCGACGCCGCCACGCAGGCCATTTTGCCGTACGACCAGTACCTCAGCCGCTTCGCCGCCTACTTCCAGCAGGGCGACATGGAATCTAACGGCAAGTACATTACGCAGGATGGAAAACGTGTTGAATGGCAAACCGGCCCGGTGATCTGGGGCGAGCCCGGCACCAACGGCCAGCACGCCTTTTATCAGCTCATTCATCAGGGAACGAAACTCATCCCGTGCGATTTTATCGGCTTCTGTAAATCCCAGAATCCGATCGGCGACCACCATGCCAAGCTGATGGCCAACTTCTTCGCGCAAACTCAGGCGCTTGCTTTCGGTAAAACCGCCGAAGAACTGAAAGCCGAAGGAACTCCGGCCGAACTCGTCCCGCACAAAACCTTCGAAGGCAACCGTCCGACCAACACTATTATGGCCGACAAACTGACGCCCGAGGTGCTCGGACAGCTCGTTGCCCTCTACGAACACAAAATCTTTGTGCAGGGCATGATCTGGGACATCTTCTCCTTCGACCAGTGGGGCGTTCAGCTTGGTAAAGTTCTCGCTTCCGCGATTCTTCCGGAACTGCAGGGCGATACGGAGCTCAACCACGACAGCTCCACCAATCAGCTCGTCGAATATTTTCGCGCTAATTCTTAATTTGGAATGCGGCGCTTCCTATGCGCCGCTTTTCCTGCAAACAAAGGCTCCGCCGGATTCGGTGGAGCCTTTTTGTTTTCTACCCGTGGCGATTGCTTACAGGATCACGCTCTTCTTTTTGTTGTGTTTGATGTAGCTCATCCCGCCGGCAATGAGCAGCAGCAGAACCCCGCAGGCTGTAACCCAATGTCCGGCGGTCGTCTGGCCAAAAATAGATCCAAGGAGTAATCCAAGTGCAAATGTGTAGAGTAACGTGTTTTTCATAATCATCTCCCTTTTTGCTGACTGGGTTTCTGTTCTTGCGGACAGCGTAGTCCGCTCAACGCCATAGGGCAATCAAACTAAACCAGAATACGCCCCTTGGTCTGACGTGAAAGGGAGAGGTTAGCCGCGAAAGCTTGCCACGCTGTAAGCGTGGAGCGCATAGAACGCAAAAGTGGATCGGTGCGGGTGCAGATTATTCCACGCAGAGCCGTTCATGGTGAACCTTCACGGTGAACCGCAACCAAAGAGTTTTGACAAAATGATGGATAAC
>JACNKZ010000014.1 GCA_014381785.1 Kiritimatiellota bacterium | reverse complement strand
TACCCTATAAAACGCCTTTGGTTGCATATAAGCGAGAAGTGACGTTAAAACAGGGGTTGTCGTTGCATTTCCGGTTGCATCGGTTTTTCGATTTCATCTTCTTGTTTGCTGAGGGCGTGTTGCTGCACCTTCAGTGAGTAAAGCTGGGGGTGTTGGTTCCATTGACACCGGCGAGCAGGCTCTCTACTCTTCGATCAAGTTTTGTAAAAGGAAGTCATTTTGTTTGGTATTGGAGAAAAGGATAGCGACGGCAGGCAGAAGCGGATTGAACACTGCGGACGTCATTTACGGATCAGCCGCACCGGCGGGGTCGCCGTCCGGGAACAGATCAAGGTCGCCGGGCTGAATCTGACCGCCAACTCGAAGCACGGGATTCGGGCAACCACCCGCATTGCCAAAGGAACCAACGCCGGATTCCAGAACGGCAATTTCCGGCTGCGGGGCCGCTACGGCAAAGGGCCGACCAAACTCAACCTCTCCAAAAGCGGAATCAGTGCGTCCACCAAAACCGCAATCGGCACCTTCAACTGGATGAAGCCCAACCGATCATCGGTCAAACTCGGAGGCGTACAGATACGCGGCAAGAACGCCGCCGCCATCCAGATGGTCTACGCCGTCTTTGCCCTGGCAGTCTTCGCCGTGCAGGCCGTCGTCGTCATCATCGTCTTTCTGGCTCAAATGCTCTGGCTTGCGCTTCAACTGCTGGCACTCTTTCTTTGCTGGCTGCTGCCGATCCTCTGGGATGGATGCGTCCGCATCGGTGAGGGAAGCGTCGCCGCAGTGCATGGCCACAAACGATCTAAACTCATGCCCGCCGCCGAAACGCTGGCCGACGACCCGCAAATCAGCACAATGACGCTGTATGCGCTGGAACTAGCGCTGGAAAACATCATTGTAAACGGAGGACGATTACAATCACTTGGTCCGCCGGTCGTTTACATGATGGATACCATCGACGCAGAAACCGTAACCGATCGGTTGCGGATTATGCAGCTGGCTCTCGCAACGGCCTATCGGCACAAAGCCGAGGAACCGGCCTTGGTGCCGCTCTATCTCCGCATCGACGACCAATGCGTAGAGCAGGGCGGTCGCACCCGCCTTCAGGAACTGATGCTCGAAGACTACGCCGCTCTCAACCGGCTGAAACTAAAAGCTGAGTAAAACGCGGTGCCTTTTCAGATTGTTTCGCCGCAGGCTTCCAACCCTTGGAAAAAACGGGTAAAAACTTTCCAATGATTGGAAAATTGAATCAAAACCCCTGTTGGTTATATGGATAGGCCTAGCATATATTTCGATAATAATGCTACTACCCGACCTCTTAGAGAGGTTCGTGAGGCCATGATGGATTCACTCAGCGACTCTTTTGCCAATGCGTCGAGTGCTCATTCATCGGGGAAAGCTTCACGCGTTAAAGTTGTGCAAGCCCGAGACGCAGTGGCACAGTTGGTTGGGGCTTTGCCGGAACAGGTCGTTTTCACAAGTGGAGGAACCGAGGCGAACAATCAGGTTTTGCTGAGTGCAGTGCGAAATCGTGGCCAGCATCCGCATATTATCACATCTACCGTGGAGCATTCTTCCATCCTGAAAACCTGTGAGTATCTGGAAAGAGAGGGCCTGGCAACCATATCATATTTGCCGGTTGATTCTGCCGGGGTTGTTGACGCATGGGCTTTGGCTGAAACCATAAATGACAAAACGTGTTTAGTCAGCATACAGTGGGTTAATAACGAAACAGGCGTGATTCAGGATATAGAAGCATTAGGTGCTGTTTGCCGGGAGAAGGGCGTACTTTTTCACACCGATGCCGCGCAAGCCGCAGGCAAAATCGAGATGGATTTCTCAGGGCTTCCGGTCGATTTCCTTACATTTACTGCTCACAAAATTCATGGGCCACAAGGCGTGGGCGCCATTGTAGCGAAAAATCTGACAACCCTTTCGCCTATATTGCATGGAGGATCGCAAGAGGG
This sequence comes from Kiritimatiellota bacterium, assembly GCA_014381785.1. Lineage (GTDB taxonomy): Bacteria > Verrucomicrobiota > Kiritimatiellia > Kiritimatiellales > Tichowtungiaceae > Tichowtungia. Next base: position 10,890 of record JACNKZ010000014.1, on the reverse strand, counting down.
CGGCTTACGCCCGGGAACTGAAAACCTGGCCGGCATCGTTGGTTTCGGCGTTGCGGCAAAGATCCGCACTATGAATTTCTCCGAGGTGGGGTCTCATTTAAAACTTTGTCGTGATCGTTTTGAAACAGAGCTGAAAAGCTCGGGGTTGCCCTTGGTGGTGAATGGCAATACATCTCGGCGGGTTAGTAACACATCAAGCATCCAATTTTCCGGTATCGAAGGCCTTGCGTTAATGGCCCGCCTGGGTAGTGCGGGAGTCGTGTGCTCACAGAGCTCCGCCTGTACGAACCAACGACCCGAGCCTTCATATGTTTTGAGCGCAATGGGATTGTCTGAGGAAGAGGCTTATGCCAGCGTTAGGTTCTGCTTCGCACAGGATAATACGCAGGATGAGGTTGAGCGGGCTGTTTCTGAAATCAAAATGATTTGTGATGAATTGCAAGGTGGCTGGTAAGGATAAGCAATGAAGTTTAGTGGACACGAAACATTTCATGTACGTGAAGGGTGGCTGACAAAGGGGATGCTCTTGTTGCGGGATGCTCCTGATGTTCTCAACAGCAAAAAAACGTTCATGCACGACCACCTCGGCGTCGGCAGCAATATGGGCAAGTCGATTAGGCACTGGCTGTCGGTTACTGGTCTTGCGGAGCCGGTTCCTGCTGTCCGGGGTGAATTACAGCTTTCAGCTCTTGGACAATTGATCCTACAGAAGGATCGCTACCTGCTCGATCCGGTGACCTGGTGGGTGCTACATGTCAATCTGGTTTGCGGGAAAGAAACTTCCTCGTCTTGGAATTGGTTTTTCAATAGCTTTTACCAAGCTCGATTCGACAAAAAAGCATGTGTAGAGGCTTTGCGCCGCTATTTAATGTTTAAACAGGCGAAGATCCCTAGCTATCAAACATTGGATAGGGATCTCGGATGTTTACTATCAAGTTACGCTCGGGCCGTTCCCGAAGATGCCTCAGATCCCGAGGAGAGCTACGATTCTCCATTTAAAGAGTTGGCGTTATTACTGTTTTTCAAGGAGTCGGGGTCGTATCAGTTGAATTTTGATAAGAAAGAAATCCCTCTGGCCGCAATGGGATACTGCCTTTCGCGATCTGTGCTGACAGATGAAAATCGGCAGGTCAATGAGATTTCTGTTCACGATGCCGCTTCTCTCGAGAATGGCCCCGGAAAATGCTTCCTTCTGGCAGCTAGCGATCTTTTTGAATTAATTGAGTCCTATTCCGCAATCAACAACTGGTCCGATATCTCTATCGGGGGGCTTGCGGGTAGCCGGATGATCAATTATGCGGTTAAAGCGCCTCTTGTTTGGGTGGAAGAGCATTTTAGCTCAGTTGGGAAGGGGTTGTAATGGCTCGGAAGCGCACAGAAACTTTTCTTCGATCAATTAACCTGATTTATGATGCGGGGTCTCCTGACGCTGTTTCACATTTTTATCCGACCGCTAAGACGGTTCCGTTGCTCAATGCGATTCTGGGTAATGATTCGGATCGTTCGACTTTTGTCATTGCCCCCTATGGCTCCGGCAAGTCCCTGACTGCGGCTTATGCGCTGCATCTGATCGAAAATACTCCCACAGCAGGCGCGGCCCTCATGCCGGTTGTTGAAAAATTTGCGAAGCTGGATTCGGAGCTGGCGACATTTTCAGAAATGCGCATCGAAAAGGGGCAGCACCAGCATGGCTTAGTGCTCGCCCTTCATGGGGGCCTCGACAATTTACCGCATGCTTTGAAAGAGGCGGCGTTGCTGTCAATAAAGCGAATAGGCCTGGCCTCCAAAGCGGCATCATTGCGGAATAAAGAGTGCAACTCCTCAGATGAAGTTGCCGAATTCTTAACGGCCCTACGTGAATTTTGTGTAAAGCAGAAGCTCGACCGAATAGCCATCTTGTGGGACGAGTTCGGTAAGCATCTAGAGGGTTTGATTTCTGAAGGCCGTACCTCAGATCTGATTGCGGTGCAACAGCTGTCAGAGTATGTCAGTCGCTCAAAAAAAATCCCGGCGACTCTATCGCTGTTCATGCACCAAGGGCTGATGCGTTATGCCTCCAATCTTCCGTCGTCAGCTCGCACAGAGTGGTCGAAAATTGGGGGGCGTTTTAAGTCGATACAGTATGTGGACACGTCTCGGGAAATTTATCAGCTACTCGCGAAGATAATCGACGAGCTGCGTGTAGAAAAGGCCCCAAGAAAACCATACGCAGAGCTGGCGAAAAAATGTGACTCCCTGGGCATATTTCGCGATTTTAAGACCACAGAGCTCCGTGAACTGTTGGAGGCTGCTTATCCGCTTGAGCCAGTTTCCTTTTACCTACTACCTCGCATTTCATCCCGTGTGGCTCAAAATGAGCGAACCCTGTTCAGTTTTCTTTATGAGCAGGATTTAAGTGACGAAATTTCACCAGATGGCATCTATGACTATTTTTCCAATGAAATGCATGCGGACACCTCGGTTGGCGGAACCAGCAAGCATTGGCTTCAAACGGAAAGCGCCATTGGAAAATGCGCCGGGGATGTTCCGTCGGAAACAGTTCTAAAATGCGCATGTTTACTTGGCATGGGACTGGCCGGCGAGCGGGCACAAGTTAGCAAAAAGTATTTGGCTTTCGCCGCATCTGGTTTTGAAAGCAACACCGTAGCCGATAAAACCGTGAAATCCCTGATTGGCAACAACCTGCTTCTCTACCGCAAGCATACCGACTCCGTATCGGTGTGGCACGGAACCGACTATGATTTGCGCGGGAAGGTCGATGAGAGAAAAAACCTCCTGAGAAATGATTTTGATTACATCCATTTTTTGGGCAAAGAAGCCCCTCCGCGGCCGTGGTCGCCGACGAGATACAATGTCGACAATCATGTGCGGCGCTTTTTTCCTGGGGGTTACGCATCTTTAGACGCTTTAAGCAGCGAAGATGTTCTGTCGCTGGTTCAAGACGGGCGCTATCTGGATGGAAAGATCATCTACTGTATCTTGCGCGATGATGCTGAAATCAAAGCCGCAAAGAAAATTGCGAAATCAATTTTAGATCCCAGGATCATTATAATTATTCCGGAGGAAAAATCACCCGTGTTCGATGCTGCGCTGGAAGTTAAGGCGCTACTCGACCTCTCGCACGATTATCAATTCATTTCACAAGATCCTCTGTTGCCGGTGGAGTTGCACCAGATGTTGGATGATTCCCGCTCCTATCTGCAAAAAATGCTGGATCGCCTGACATCTCCTTTTGGAGCACCAACTTTGTACTTTAAGGGGAAGCGGCACTCTGCACGCACGGCGGCTTGTTTCCGCGAGGTCCTTTCGAATGTAATGGCAGAAAAGTTCACGCTCTCCCCAGTCATTAAGAATGAGCTCCTAGTTCGGCATCAAGTTTCAAGGCCTATTCAAAATGCCCGCAAAAAACTAATTTATGGCACGCTTGAGCAGGCTGGGAAAAAGGTCGAGTTTGGCTTTACGGAAACGGAAATAAATACTCCGCAGGCATCTATCTATAGAAGCGTATTGGTCAATACAGGACTTTACGTGCCTGGCAAATGCAAGTTCGCTAAGCCGGAGCATCTTCAAGATCAGGGGCTGAAAGCAATATGGAGTTTGCTGGAATCATTTTTCAAGGATTCCGGTGAAAAGGATCTTCGGGAATTACTCAATAAGCTACAACTCCCGCCATATGGAGTGCGAGCCGGGGTGTTGCCAGTCCTTTTTGCTGCGGGCTATAAAGCATTTGCGTCTTCGGTTGTGCTTAAAAAAGAAGGCGTGTATGTAGAAGACATCAATTCGATAATAATCGAAAACATTTGCACCAATCCCGAGCTCTATTCGCTGGTCGTTATAAAAATCGATGCGGCAAAACGCAGATATCTTGAGCAGCTTTCAAATTTATTTGCTTACGGCGAAATCAAAGAGGAGGCCTTTGATGAGCCTAAAGGCGAGTTGTTGCGTCACTGCTACGAGTCGCTTCTGAAATGGCGAGAGGCTCTACCTGTGGCGGCTCTGCGCGGCAAAGGGGTTAGCCCGCAAGCGGCGGAGTTCCAGGAGATTTTGCGCATTATGCCATCTCCAGAAATTTTGTTCTTTGAAGATTTGCCGAATGCTCTCGGGTGCAACGGCCGGCAGGCCACAGTTGATACGGCAAAGATGGTTGTTGATGAATTAATCAATATTATTTCTATCTACCAGCGCGATGTTGAAGAGTTGCTACGAGAGACTTTTAGCCAAGAAAACGCCACAGAAAAGGATTCTTTGGTTGATATAATTCAGGAGTGGATTTCTATCTTTCCCGCCGAAGTCCAAACGGATGCGTTTGACTTCGTAGGCAAACGGTTCTGTGAAATTATTCTTAACCACAAAGATTCTGATGAGCGCTTGATTGACGCCATTGCCCTGATCCTTGTTGGAAAAGGATTAATTCATTGGGACGACACGACATTTTTACGATTTAAGAACAAGCTCTCTGAGCAAACTGTCCGGATGCAGAATCAGTTTTTGAACTTTCAGTCGGCAGAAGACTATGAAGGCAACATCTCCAAGTTGTTGAGCTTCCAAGCCCGCTCCTTGTTCGAGCAATGTGCGCGGAACATGGGCGTAAAGGATGCTCGGGCGATCTTTAAGAAAATTATGGAGTCAAAATAATGGCAACCTTAGCTGAAGCGCTTGCAACAATCGACAATCCTGATATCCGGCATATTGTGCCGATTTCGGGAGGGAAAGACTCATCCGCGCTCGCAATCTATATGCTGCAGGAATATCCCCAGATCGAAGTCGGGTACGTCTTTTGCGATTCAGAGTGTGAACTGACCGAAACGTATGACTATCTGGATCGCCTGGAGCTGCTTCTTGGCAAACCGATCACTCGGGTGTCCGTATTCGATGTATATGATGTAGAGCGCAAACCCACTCGAAACGCCTTCGATCTGATGTTGAATGAACGCTATGGGGGCTATCTGCCGGGGCCGATGGCTCGCTGGTGCACACGAGAGCTCAAGATTAAGCCGTTCGAAAAGTACATAGGCGACAGCCTGGCGTACAGCTACATCGGCATCCGAGCTGATGAAGATCGGGGCGGTTATCAAAAGGGAGCAAAGCCGCCTGTTTTATCTCAAAAAAACAATATCGTCCCTGTTTATCCATTTAAAGAAAATGGTATAGGCTTAGAGGCAGTACAGCTTTTATTAGAAACTACAGGGTTAGGGTTGCCAGACTACTACGAATGGCGCTCACGCTCTGGATGCTATTTTTGCTTCTACCAGCAGATTGCTGAGTGGCAGGGGCTAAAAGAAAGGCACCCGGATTTGTTTGAGAAAGCAAAGCAATATGAAAGGGATTCCGACTCATTTACTTGGGTTGAGGGTAGAACCCTGGATGAGATTGCCGCTATGCCGCGAAGAGAGCTGACTGAAGCCAAAGACGGGTGCGCTATTTGTCACTTATAAAAGGGAATAAGATGAGTTGGACGGACAAACTAGCAGGCATCTTAGTAAAAGCGGGTAGCGTTAGTCTTCAAGGCATAATCTCTGATGGCGCTTGGTCATATTTGTCGAGTCAGGATCTAGACAGTCAAACAGATCCGATGCGGATGCTCGAGGCCCTTATAGACGTTTGGGGGCCCAAGCTTCTCGAGTCGAAAGAGATCCAAGTCATGATGCTTGAAACATTAGACTGCACTTCATTAGAGGCCTTGGCCGATAAGCTTGGCGTTGTAAGCAAGGGGACGCCGGCACCTATTCTTGTTGGAAAACTGGCTAATATTAGCTGGAGCTGGGGCTCTACGAAGACGTGTATTTTTTGCGAACACTTTGGGATTGCTGATGTGGTGGATAGTTATGTCATGCTCGCGGCATCTGGAGATGATCAGGACGAGGCCGTGAGCTCCGTTTTTGGACGCCCCCTTGATGATCCCTTTTACGAGTTACATACGTTTCAATCGGATATTAGGGATCGTGTTTTAAATCAATTTATAGTTCACGGAGAGCAAAAACTTCTCTTGCAACTGCCAACGGGCGGGGGGAAGACTCGCGTTGCGTTACACACTGCCATTAGATATTTAAGAGCACATGAGGGTGACCGCGTGGGGATCTTATGGCTGGCATACGACCCTTTATTGCTGAGTCAGGCGGCAGCTACCTTTCAGAAGTTGTGGCCCGTTTTGGGGGTGGGGGATATTGAGGTGCGACGAATATTTGATATATATAGAGACCCCATCCATTGCTCAGGGCCAGTAATTTATTTTGCATCTGTTCAGTCATTGACCAATCGGTTCGATGTAGCTACCAGGCAACATTTAAAAGAATCATTACTGATTACTGTTTTTGACGAGGCCCATCAAATCGTGGCCAATCAGGCAAAGGAAATAATCAACAATCTTCTATATCACAATGATGAGTTAAGGCTTTTGGGGCTTACTGCGACTCCGGGGCGAGACTACTTTGATGATGAGGCTAATGTACAATTCAGGAAGTATTTTTCTACAAATATAAAAATTGAACCGCCGCCGAAGGTTGCATCATTTGGGGCCGTTGACGTTGTTGCAGATGATGACAGGACGGCGATTACATATTTGCAAGAGCTGGGGGTTCTTGCGCAATTAGAACACCGATTGCTTGATTATGGCATGAGTGATCAGCGGGGGCATTCGGTTTCCATTACACAGGATTGCTACCGGCCTGCTGCCTTGAAGAAGCTGGGCGAAGATCCCTCTCGCAACCGTCATATTGTTGATGAAGTGGATAAGTTGGTTGCACAAGGGAAAAAAACGCTCGTTTTTGCTTGTTCAGTTCAACACGCTGAAGATTTGAGTTTTTTTCTTCGCTTGAGGGGCATTAACGTGGGCCTGGTGTTGGGTAACAATAGAGAACATCGAAGCGCAACGATTAACAGGTTCCGAAAAACTCAGGACTTACACGTGCTCATCAATTTTGGAGTATTAACGACGGGGTTTGATGCTCCGGAAATAGATGCCGTAGTGATATCTCGGCCTACATCTTCATTGGTGACATATTCACAAATGTTAGGAAGGGCATTGCGAGGTCCGATGAATGGTGGACATGTTCGAAATTTAGTAGTCAACGTGTCGGACCCTATTTTTGGGAAAGAAAATGAAGCTTATAAAAAATTCGAAACCTATTGGAGGGATTATGCCTGACCGAGAATCTATACTTGGAGATATTTCCTTTTTCTCCGAAATTTTAAAAAAATCTGGGTACAAGTCCGTACCCTTTGGTGTTGCGGAAATCATTGATAACTCTATTGACGCTGGAGCTAGCGAGGTTCTTGTTATTGGGGAGTCTGTTGGTAATAAAATTAGGCAAATAGGGTTCCTTGATAATGGCTCCGGCATGGATCGAGAATTTTTGAAGAAGTGCCTTCAGGTTGGGGCTCACTTTGAGGTGGGATCTCTCAATAAACGCCGCGGAAAATTCGGGTTTGGATTGCCCGGCGCATCGGCTGCTCATGGAAATATAGTAGAGGTTTATTCATGGCAAAAAAGAGAGAAGGGGGGGGTTTATAAAGTCAGCCTCAATGTTGACCGATTGAATGACGGCATCCCTCACCCACAGTTAGTCGACGGCCTTCCTGCGCCTTATGAGGAATTGCGCACGACGAATACAGTTATAAAGAGGCGGGGAGATGTGGCTGTTGGTCCTATTGATTTTAAGAGCAATGGGACGTTAGTTTTGTGGAAAGGGTGTGAGCGCATCACCCCAAAAACAACACATGTTCTTTTTCAAAATCATTTGGGCCCAGATCTCTCACGTCTTTTCAGACATTTTATTACCCGAGACCCTTATTCTGTGGAGCGATTCTTGGGGTGTAATATTACATTAGTTTATAATCTTGAAGAGGGGCGAGAGTGCACGGTCACGCCCTTATTACCGAATGATCCTTTATATGTTATGTCTGATCATCGTTATGTATCGGACTTTAGTTTTGAATTACATAATAAATACGAGAAAAGTTTCCATCTCAATGGAGCCGAGATAACTGTGCGATTTTCTCTGTCTCCCAAAGAGGTTAGGCAAAAATATAAAGGGCGCTGCAAGATCAATACCGAATTAGGGAGAAACTTGGGGATTTCTATTGTTCGCGAAGGTCGCGAAATTGATTTTGGAGACTTCAACTTCTGTGATCCATCAGAGGATCGCAACCGGTTTTGGGGATGCGAGATAATGTTCACTAAAGCGGCAGATGATTTCTTTGGGGTTCCTGCGAATAAGCAACACGTTGATATGTTGAAAAAAGCATATGAAGTAGAGGGTGTTGATGAGTATCCCGAAGATGCCCCACTGGAAGACCTCCCTATTTGGTTAACTTTAGAACGAGTGGTAGGCGTCCGGGGCGTATTGTCCGAATTTCTAAAAATACTTCGGGGGTATGGAAGCCGGCCGAAACCCGGTGGCGACAGCGGTGGAATTATTATAATTGAAGGCGTGCCCGGAGAAACTGCCGATATTGTTGATGATGAGGGAGAGGATGACGGGGATTCAACTTCTGGCGGCGAGGTCTCTACTGCAGATGAGGTCGCTCGTCAGAATGCCCTAGAAGAGCTTCTCAGCAAGGGGTATGATGACCCTACAGAGGGCCAGATAGAGCGTTATTTGAACCATAAGGTTGTTCTTGAGTATGCCGCAATGGGAAGCAGCTCGGGCTTTATGGATGTTAGGTTAAAGCACGGATTGTGTATTTTAAAAATCAATACAGAGTCGTGTTTTTATGAACATGTACTCTCAGAAATTGCGGATATTTCGGAGGATCATGCACGCGGGGTCGAGTTACTCTTACTGAGTTATGCTCGTTGTATGGATCTTCATAGAACCTATGAGTCATATCCTCAATTTCCGCGAGTGTTGGCAAAGTGGAATAGTAAAGCAGAGGAATTTTTGCACAGCCACTATGATGGAGATGAGTAATTCTTAACGGGTGTGGTGTTAATAATGGATGATTTAACTGTTTTGCCTGTCGATATCGATTCGAATCTAAAGGATCAAATTAGAGCCGCATTTGATAATGCGGTGGATGATATAGGTTTTTATGAATACGCATATATAAAGAATAAAATGGCAGCAAAGTTGTCGGTTATTTCAAATGTTCCCCTGCCGTGGGTTTCAAAACTTGCATGCTATTATGAGGCCTGCTTTGGGCTGTTAGATAGAAATGTTCCTGTTGCAATGGAGCTCACATCAGAGGGGGTAAGACTTCTCGGGGCAGCTTTATTTTATTTTATTAATCCGTACGATGTTATTCCAGATATGACGCCTGAGATAGGTTATGCGGACGATTATTATGTGTTTGTGTTGAGTATAAAGGCGCTTTGTAAGAGCGACCGCGATGTTGTTTTGGGCGTTTTTAGTCAAGAATGCTCGGCATGACATCAGGGATTCTAGAGGGCGAGCATCTCGCAAGGGTTTTAAGAATGGCTTTTCCTCAAGCGAATAATGTAACCCTTGTTTCTGCGTATATTACTGCGCCTGCGATTCAGTGGATTGCGGATCAGATTCCTTCTGGATGCGATGTGTCGGTAGTTGCACGCTTCCGGCCTGGCGATATTGCAAATAGGGCGTCTGATTTCGAAGCCGCAGATTTGGTTTTGGAGCACGGGTGGTCTTTTAGGGTTCTCGATAATTTACATGCCAAAATTTATTTGATTGATAATAAACACCTATTCGTGGGAAGCGCAAACCTGACCGCCAACGGCTTAATGCTTTACGGGCAGGGGAATCTAGAGTGTTGTGTGCGGGTCTCTGCCACGGAAGAGAACCTAGCATTTGTAAAAAAAATAGCAGATGCATCTTCTCCGGTTAATGGCGAACAGCTTGCCCAAATGAAGGCGTATTTATCCGGGCTTTCTAACGTTTCCGCTAAGACCACAACCGGGGCCAGATTCTGGCCGGAATTTATTATTCCTGAAACGCGCAGCTTATGGGTATTAGATTTTCCATGGGCTTTAGCTGGAGAGGAGGGAGGCTTGTGTGAGCATGATGCCGATTTATTTGCTTTGCCTCTAGCCGCTACTGAGGCCCAGATTAAACGGGAGTTCCTTCTCTCCAAACCATTTAACTGGCTTTTGAGCATTCTAGCCGAGAAAGGTGAGCGCGAGATATATTTTGGTGAGCTTTCGGCGAAATTGCATTCAGCATTAAGCGATGATCCCGCGCCGTATCGAAAATCTGTAAAGCAGCTTCTCGTGAACCTTTTATCATATTGTCGTCGGTATGCTCAGGAACAGGTACGCGTAGATGTACCTGGGGCATATTCGGAGCGCATTCGTCTGGTTAATGAGGGGGGGGGGCAGGTATGAAGTCATATTCATGGGAATTTGGATCCGCGAAAAAACATATCGATAAATCCTGTTTCGCTTCAAATGAAACCGGTATTCCAAAAGTAGTACGTCAGTTTTTTTGCGTAGAAGAGCTCGGCTATAAAGAATCAGTACACATTACGTTGGTGTTTGATGGGTCCCGGTACTCTGCGAAAATTGAAAATCCAACCACTCCCGAAGGTCGACGAAAGACGCGCATGGTTTGGGGGCAGGATTTTACCGATCTTCTTCGGGCCAAGCTCCCGGGCTGGGACCAGCACTTCGAGCGGGATATCAAGTATGCTGCCGATGATCGCCCATGCATCATTTTTGAGCAATTGGGCCCCCGAGAATTTTCTGTCTCATTTTCGGGCCAATAAACCTATGAGCAATCCCTATAGAGAACACTCAGAGCAGTACAGCTGGGCCGACCGGAATTTCCGGAACGGGGATCGGGTCGTCTTCGTTGGTCCGCCGGATGTCAGGGCCGGTGTCGGGGCCAGGGTCAGCCCGTGATTTGTAGCATTTATGTGCAGGAGTCAGGGCAGGATTTATAGAGGAGGCAAAATGAGCGACATCAAATTATTCAAAAT
>JACNKZ010000083.1:49645-51948 GCA_014381785.1 Kiritimatiellota bacterium | reverse complement strand
AACAGTTTATTGTATGGAATCATTCCACCTAATTGAGATAGGCCGAATCGATCCGTAATTTTTCTTTTCTTAATCTGCGAACTATGTTTCAGATTTACATTATGAAGCATTTAAAGTCAAATCAAAGCATGAGTGATGCTGAGATTAAGTTTTGGGAGCGTTATGCGGAGCTTCTAAATAAGGATGGTGTTACCGGGAAAAATGGAAGTTACACTATTCTGCGGGCACAGGAGTTTGCTTATTCGCTGGAGGGCAAGCGGCTCAAGGCGGTTGATGAGAAGGATGTAGAGCGGTGGCTTGAGGAATTAGGCCGAAATAAGCATTTGGAGTCGTGGCAGCTGATTCAGGCGCACAAAGCCGTTCATTTTCTTCTGACCCGCATGCTACCGGGTTCAGATGTTCCATCGATTAATTGGACTCGTTTGCTGGAGCCGTTGCTCGAACTCGATGCGAATCATTCGACGTTGATCCGGGAGAAGCGGGTCGAGGAGATTCTCGACGAGCGGCTTGCGCATATGAAGGTTGAGCTTGAGCCGCAGGCGGTTGATGCGTTGAAGCGTCTGCGCAAACTGACGCGGACGCGAAATATGGCGATTCGGACGGAGCAGACCTATGCGGAGTGGGTTGAGCGTTTTCTGATGTATCACAAGGGGGTGCTTCCGCCGGACGCCGGTTGTATTGCTGATTTTCTGGATTATCTGGCACTTGAGCGCAAGGTGGCTTCGTCCACGCAGGCTCAGGCGTTGAATGCGCTGATTTTTCTTTACCGGGAAGTTCTCGAGGTTGAAGTGGGGGATCTTTCCCATTTTCGGCGCGCCCGTTCGAGCGGCAAGCTTCCGGTGGTTTTAAGCCGTGCAGAGAAGGATCGACTGCTGGGGGTGATGTTTGGAAAGACCGGGTTGATGGCCCGCCTGATGTACGGCTCGGGCATGCGGCTGATGGAGTGCGTTCGGTTGCGCGTTAAGGACGTGGATCTGGACAACGATTTGATACAGGTTTTTTTCGGCAAGGGAGGAAAGCACCGGAATGTTCCGCTGCCTCGGGCTTATAAGGCCGAGCTGGAAGCGTATCTGGCATTGAGAAAGATGGAACACCAGCAGGATTTGGAAAGCGGGTTTGGTGAGGTTTTTGTTCCGGAGGCGCTGTTGCGTAAGTTTGGCGGGTCACTCACGGACTGGGGATGGCAGTATGTTTTTGCCTCTCATCGAATCAGCGAAGATCCGCGGTCCGGCCGGCGGATGCGGCATCATGTGAGCGAATCGCTGGTTCAGAAGGCCGTAAAGGATGCTTCCCGGGAGGCGGGCCTTTCGAAATCGGTGAGTTGTCATGTCCTGCGCCATTCGTTTGCAACGCATCTTCTGCAGGCTGGAGCTGACATTCGTACCGTGCAGGAGCTGTTGGGGCATGCAGACGTTAAAACGACGATGATCTATACGCATGTTCTGAATCGTCCCGGTGTGGGCGTGGTCAGTCCGGCGGATCTTTGATTTTGGCGTAAAACCGACAGGTTCAGTGCCAGTGGAGCAAGGCTCCACAGCAGAACTCCGACAATTTGACAATCCGGGTCTCGGGCATTTTCCTCAAGCCCAAGCCCTCAGGTCTAAAGTCTATCCCACACAGTGGCGGTAGAGTTCGATCAGCTGTTTGGGCTCAATGCGGTGCGGCGAGCCGTTGCCTTCGAAGAATCCGTGCTCAGAAATCAGGTGTGCGTCGAGCGGGCTGAAGCGCAGCAGGTCGTTGCCGTCGGGGTCTTTGACCACCACTTCGGCTTTGTGGCAGGAGGATCCGCAGGCGAAGGGGCAGGGGATCTGTCCGAGGGTTTCATCGGCGCGGACGGTGACATTGCCTTCATAGGCCGGAACGCGGCCTTCCCATCCAGCGTCGGCAATCTGGTGAAGGTTTTCCAGAAAGTCGCCGAGCAGTTCAACGGTAAGGCCTTCGGCTTCGACCGCGCCGGTATCGGCGGCGATGATGTCGGCGATCGGCCGTTTATCAGTTCCCAGGAAGCCTTCGACCGAAATATGGCCAGGTTCAAGACGGTCACGAATCAATTTGTCGGCAGGGTTTTCTTTCATGGGCGACTCCCTTGGTTAAGCAAATTTGTCGAAGAAGATGTTTTCTTCCGGCATGCCGTTGGCGGTGAGGGCGGCGATAGATGCGTCGCACATGCCGGGCGATCCGCAGAGGTAGGCTTCCATGTTGGACAGGTCGGGGCAGTGGCGTTTCATGACATCGGTGACGAGGCCGGTTTCGCCCTCCCAGTCGTCATCGGGCATCGGCTCGCTGAGGCAGGGGACGAATTT
>JACNKZ010000083.1:0-49065 GCA_014381785.1 Kiritimatiellota bacterium | reverse complement strand
GAATTCGCGGATGTTGAACAGCTCTTCCGGGATTTCGAGTTCCATATCCTCGTGCACCTTGAGCTGGCAGCAGAGGCGGACATGATCGGCCGTTTCCTCCTTGGAAAGGTGCGGCTCTTCGGTAGGCAGGACGGGCGGCGCACCGGCGTGCACCTTGAGTTTGCACAGCCCGCAGCTGCCTTGTCCGCCGCAGGCGGAGGGAATGAAAATGCCGGCCGAGTTGAGCGAGTTGAGCAGGGTGCTTCCGCCTTCCACCTCTTCTTCGCGCGCGCCTTTGTTGATGATGAGCTTGCAGATGCCGTAGTCATTCAGATACCGGTCGGCGATGACCAGCAAGACGGCGAGGATCCCGCAAATCCCGCACAAGCTTCCAACTGCAATCCAAAAGGTCATGAGGTCCTCACATCTGTTCGTCCAGAAACTTGAAATTTGAAATTGGAAACTTGAGGCAGGGAATCAGGCTGGGTCGGCTGTTTGCTGAACGGTCTGTTTTCTAATTTCAAATTTCTCATTTCGAATTCCCTACTTAATCATTCCGCTGAAGGCGACAAAGGCGAGGGCGATAATGCCGGTGATGATGAGGGTGATGCCCGACCCGCGCAGGCCGGCCGGAATTTTATCTTCTTTGATCTGCTCGCGGATTCCGGCCATCAGCACGATGGCGAGCAGCCAGCCAACGCCGCTGCCGAAGCCGAACACCAGCGATTCCCAGAACCGGAACCCTTCTTTGTTCAACATGAACAGCGACACCCCGAGGATGGCGCAGTTGACGGTGATCAGCGGCAGGAAGATGCCGAGCGAGAAGTAGAGCGACGGGCTGAACCGTTCGATGATCATTTCGACGAGCTGCACGAAGGCGGCAATGACGACGATGAAAACGATCAGTTCGAGAAACTCGATGCCGAGCGGCACCATCACATAGGTGTGCAGCAGCCAGTTAATCGCCGCCGTGAAGGTGGTGACAAAGACCACGGCAGCGCCGAGGCCGACGCTGGTTTTCATCTGGCGGGAAATCGCCAGAAACGAGCACATCCCGAGAAAACGGGCCAGCAGGATATTTTCGGTGAAGGCCGCGGCGAGGAAGATGACGAGCAGCTGTGTCATTTCGCACCTCCTTCTTTTTTGAGGACGTAGCTGTTGCCGAACCACGCAACCAGAGCGAGCATAAAGAAGGCTCCGGGCGGCATCACCATAATGGTCCACTGGTACCACCAGATGTCGCGCGCGGGCAGCGGAATGCCCATCAGGGTGCCGAAACCGAGCGCCTCGCGGAACACGGCGATGACGATGAGCACCATGCTGTAGCCGAGCCCCGCGCCGATGCCGTCGAGCAGCGACGGCCACGCCGGGTTTTTCGAGGCAAAGGCTTCGGCGCGGCCCATGATGATGCAGTTGGTGATGATCAGCCCGACGTACGGCCCGATGGTTTTATGAATTTCCGGGAACTGCGCACGGATGAAAATATCCACAATGATGACGTACGCCGCGATAATCAGCACCTGCACCATCATGCGCACCTGTTTGGGAATGGTTTTTCGAAGCAGGGAGACGGTGAAATTGGAAAGCGCCGCGGTGAAGACGAGTCCGCCGCACATCAGCAGGGTGTTTTTGAGAAGGTTGGTGACGGCCAGCGCGGAGCAGATGCCCAGCACCTGACGGAAAACCGGATTGTCCCGCCACAGGTTTCCAATCAGCGCCCGTCCTCCGAGTGTGTCTTTAAAGCTCATGCGTTACTCCCGAGTTCAGGGCAGGCGGGACGCCTGCGGTACGTATCGCAGGCGTCCCGCCTGCCTTGTTCCATTGTTCCAATGTTTGGAAATTTTTCATTGAACTCCCGCTTCCCGGTTGTCGGCCGCCCGTCTGAATTCGGCGACGGCGGCGTTGAGCATCCGCTCCATGGCCAGTGAGGTCTGGGTGGCGCCGGTGATGGCGTCAAAGGTTCGTCCGTACTGCGGTGTGCCGGGATCCGGTGTGGAGCCGGCGGTGCCCATGTAGATATAACTTTTTCCCGGAGCGGGCGTGCTGATATCCAGACCATTGGCAAATGGCTTCACAAAGAAGGGTTCTTCAATGCGCGCGCCGAGTCCCGGCGTTTCCACCTGTTCAATCACTTTAAGCCCGACCGTTTTTTGAAGGCTTGCATCCACAGCGATGTAGCCCTTGATCTCGGCCCAGAAGCCGATGCCGGAGAAGGGGAAGCCGTAGGCGGTCAGGTGGTCGCGGGCGGCACTGTCGTAGGCTTTCAGCAGCGGAATGGTTTTGCCGGTCTGCGGGTCGGTGAGGGTTTCGGTTTGATCAATCTGCGTGGCGACGATTTGTCCGATTTTTTCCTTCGAGAGCATTTTGACATCGCCGAGGCCGAAGAGTTCGACGAGCGCTTTCTGTTCGATCAGGCGATTGTTTTGCTCCACCGTTTTGATGGTGCTCAGATGCAGTCCGGTGACGCCCGCACCGTAGAGCGCGGCGATCGCCACCATAAAAACGACAATTTTAACCCGTTTCATCAGGCTTCCGCTCCTTGTTTTGCTGCCGTTTCTTTGGCTTTCTGCTTTTTCAGGCGGGCCTTGAAAAACATATCCAGTGTCGGCGCCAACGTGTTGCCCAGCAGGATGGCGAAGGCTACCGCGCCGGCGAAGACCGCTTTCCAGCGCAGAAAGACAATCATCGTTCCGATAAAGAGGCCATACACCCACTGCGAGTTTTTATTTTTCGGTCCGCTGATCGGGTCGGTGACCATAAAGAAGGCGGCGTAGAGCATCGCGCCGGAGCAGAGCGTCCAGAGCACCGGCGGAACGCCGTCGCCACCGGGCAACAGCCGGAAGATGACCGTGGAAAGGATGGCGCCGACCAGCGTGGAGACGGTGAGGCGCCACTGCGCAGTTTTTGTCCAAAGCAGATAAGCGCCGCCGATCAGCACTAGAATGGCGGACACTTCACCGACCGACCCGGCGGTCAGCGCGCGGGTCACCCCGTCGGTGCCGGTGAACAGCTCGCCGATATTGCCGGTGATGAGATCCCAGATGCTGGTTTCAAAGCCGAAGTCGCGGCGCGACCACATCGGTGTGGCCGCCGAGACGGCGTCGAGACCGTCGAACTGCAATCGCGCGCCCCAATGGGCGAAACCGCCGGGAAGCCCGTTCCAGACCGCCGTAAACTTACTGGTCATGTCGATGGGAAAGCAGACGTAGAGGAAGCCGCGACCGACAATGGCCGGGTTGAAGACATTGCGCGGGAAGCCGCCGAAGACCTCTTTGCCGAAGAGGATGGCGACAAACATGCCGACGCCTGCCTGCCAGAAGGGAATGGTCGGCGGCAGTGAGAGCCCCAGCAGGAGCGCGGTGACGAGGACCGCTTCGCTGACGGTGTCGCCGCGTTTTTTCGACATCACATATTCGGTTGCGATACCGACCGCGGCCACCCACAGCACCATGGCCAGCGAGCGCCAGCCGAAGAAATAGATGGCGCCGAGCAGCGCGGGCATCAGCGCGTACTCCACTTTGCGCATCATCGGCTGCTGTTTGAGCCAGGAGTTTTTTTTCGGCGGGTTTGGCATGGTCTCTCCGTTCAAGCGTGGTTACAGGCGCATCCGGCCCGGTGCGGCCAGGTTGCGGTTAATCCTTTCCCGAACAGGGAAGGGTCGTAGTCCATTTTGCAGTCGCGGAATTCATCCGCGATATCCGGGTTTACAAAAAACGAAATCTCCCCGCACGTTATGGTTTCCTGACCGGCGGCCGGACCGGCGGCGGGGTTCATGATCGGGGTGCTGCCGCGGCAGGTTCCGAGGTATCCGGTTACAGAGAGGCCAGCCGCTTCCTGCGGAAGCAGGTGCTGTAGCCGTTTTTTTGCTGCCGTCGTTAAATTCATTGTGCGGACTTTATACCCGAGCAATCTACTCATGAAAAGCGCATTTAATAAAAACTAATTGTTTCTACCAGAACTCCCCCGGCTTTCCAAACATTGGAAAAACGATACGTCTTTTTTCCAAGGGTTGGAAAATTATTTCTCCGAGGAGAATTTGAGCTTCTCGAACAGCTCATAGGCCTCTTTCGGGAGAGCCTGCATCCGCCAGGTCGGGTCTTTCAGCGGTCCTTCCAACTGGAATTCAAGCAGGTCAAAAAGCGGGGAGGTTCCCTGTTTAATGGCGTCGGCGGCCCAGAGGTGAAGCTGGTACCACTTTTTATTTTTGCGGGTCTGGCGCAGCGGTTCGGCACGCACGGTAAAATCGAGGCCTTTCTGCGGGGAGTATTTTCCGCGGGCCCGGGTGCTGAACAGGGTGCCGCCGAGCTGTAGATTTTCACTGCGCAGTGCGCCGTCGCGCAGTTCATATTCTGAGTAGAATGTGGTGAGCGAAAACAGCGAGAAGCCGGGCAGGGTGGTGCGGACCAGTTTGGAAAACCCGCCGAGGATGGGAAAGTCCCGCAGCTGGCCCTCTTCGATTTCCACTTCGCCCTGCCCCTTGGCAGAAGCCCAGAATCCGGCCGCCGCGTCGGCGGTCAGGTCGAGCGTGGCAGAAAGACGTCCTTTGGCGGCGCCCTTATCCTGTTTGTTGAAGCACCGGAAGAGTTTCGCCAGATCGAGTTCCGTGGCATCAATATCCAGCCGATAGGGCGAGGCGTCGTTGGTAAACTGCAGATCGAATGTGGCGCCGCCTTCCACGGCGCCGTCGAAGATCTGCATGGATGTGTTGCTGAAAATCAGCTGTGAGTTGCGCCCGCTGATATCGCTGTCGAACCGATCCGCTTTCAGGCCGGCGAATGAGACATCTTCCGCCGTAAAGACTCCGTCAAAATGATGGTTGGTTCCGCCGCTGTAGTCCACCTGTCCGCTGCCCTTCGAATAGACCGGCCCTTCGAAGGAGAACTTATTCAGAATGGTGGGGTGATCCGGAGCCAGTGCCTGCGCAATCTGGGGCGGCGGAAACTCATTGATTACGTCAAATTCCGCCAGCTTCCCGGCAAAGTCGATTTCAATATCGCCGCTGAAGTTTTTTCCGGCGTGATCCGCGCGGAGGTCGGTGAGCACGAGCACCCGGTTGGAATACGCCATGGAGGTTTCAAAGCGGTCCAGCGGAATGCCGGCACATAGAAAATCGGTTCCGGCAATTTCACCATCCAGACGAAGTGATCCTTTGACGCCGGAGTGAGAGAGCTCCACGCTGACATTCGGTGGAGAGTTAGGAAACGTGAAGCGGCTGATAAAGGTCTGGAACCCTCCGCCCACTAGCGTTCCGATCGCATCGGGAAACACCGCGCCCTGAAGGGAGGTGCGCCACGCGCGGGTCGATAGGTTGAGGTCAACGTCTCCGGCCAGCGGCCCGCCATTTGCCAGCGCGTCTATCCCGCTTAGTTTTAGCTGATCCCCGTTGCGAATGAGATCGAACTGCACCGGGTCGAGCGTCAGATCGTTGCGGGTGATCTGCAGGTTGTGCACCTGCACGCGGATCTGCTCGAGAAGTTGTGCCGGCGGGCAGGGCCCCAGGGCGGCATCAAACTCCATAGCACCGAACGGTTGAAGTTCCGCCTGGGCGATTTTATCGGCGATGTGTTCCGGAAACAGACTGAGGAGATCGGCGCTGCGAAGGGTGTTTTTTAGTTCGATTTGCGTGGTTCCGCTGGACAGCTCATAGCGGCCGGAGACGATCAGGTGCTCGCCGGTTTGCAGGCGAATCTGCAGGGAGTCGATTTTGGCGTCGCCGTCGCGCAGGCTGAAGATCCCGTCGATCCGGTCGTAGAGCCGCTCCCCTCGCTGGAAGCCGGAGGCCAAGAACGCGGCGTTGATAGCGGCGTCTTTCAGCGAACCGGCAGGAAGGTCGAAGCGGATGCTGATTTCCGGCGGTGTGTCGAATGTAAGATCGGTCAGAATCTCCGCGGCGCGGGTGGCATGGGTCTGGAGTGAGCCGTAGAATGCGGGATTCGCCGGTTGTTTTTGTTTCGGAAAAGCGATCTGCCCTTCGCCGCGCAGGATATATCCGCCCCAGTTCACTTCGGCGCTGTCGAACGACAGGCCATCCTGTCCGATATGCAGATGGGTTCGCAGACGGTCTATGATCCGGAACGGGTGCGTCTCGTTCAGCGCGGCTTCCCACGGAGAACCCAGGGAGACATCAATTTGTTTGCCGTACAGGCTGATTTCCCATTCGCTCTGTGAAAGAGCGATCCATTGGCTGGGCCAGGCCCGGACGTACAGTTTTTCGATTTGGAATACCGGCTTCAGATCATCCGCACAGGTGCTGTAGAGCCGTACGTTATGCAACACCCATCCGCGGTGCGGAGAGAGGCTGATGGATTCGATGTGAAGCGGGATGCCGTTTTTTTGCAGATTGGCGGTGAGGTTTCGGGTAAGCGGGGCGGGAATTCCCAGAGTGAACAGGTGGAAAAGGGCCAGCAGTAGAATTAAAATCAGAGCAAACCCGGCAAGCCTCAACAGGTGCAGGATTCCTTTTCCCAAACGGCCGCGCGGGTCAGGGCTGTTTGATCTCTTCGGTTTGCTTTTCAACGGGCTGTGTCAGTTCCTGGGTGAGGGCATCCGCGGATGTTTCCGGCAGAACAAAAATAACGGGTTGTCCCTGCAGCATGGCGAAGCGACCGCCCTCGGCGGAGCCTCCGAGAAGAAGCACATGGCCCAGCATATTCGTTCCGGTGAGTGTAATGCTCAGCCGGGTTGAAGGATTGTCCAGTCCATAAGCCGTCAGGGAGTCCGGGTTGAAGGCGACATACTGTTCGGTTCGCAGGCCGGTCAATTCGGCGATTAGCGTAAACACCGCATTCGCCACAGGCTTCTGTGTCCGGTCGGCGGCGGCGTACTGTCCGTTAAGATTTTCAACCCGGAATTCCTCCTCGCCGGTTTGCAGTGTGATGGCCTGTATCTGCTGCGGATCGATTTGCAGCACGGTGCGGTTGCGGTAGAACAGCGGCTCGATGAAGGGGGTATTGAGCAGTGCGCCTTCGGTGATGTAAAATGATGCCTCATCATCGCGCTGCATCATCAGACGCCCGTCAGCAAGGGGCTGGGCGATGCGCAAGGTGTGTTTTTCCTGATCGGTGCCGAAGGTGATGGTCCAGGGTGCATTCGCGATTTGTTCTGCCTGCAGGGCACTTGGATTATCCACAAACTCCTGAATGATACTGCTGCCGATGGCCTCCAGTATGGCGCGGATCGACGCGGGTTCCGCATCCCAGCGGGCGGGGCGGATAACCTGCCACTGGTTATTGGTCTGCACGAGCTCGATTTGACGTTCACCGGCGGTAATGGTCAGGCTGGAAATCCGGTTGAGCTGTTCGTCCATCACCTTGCGGTTGCGCAGCGTATCGCCGTCGAGTTCAAACGTAGCGGCCCACTCTGCGGGAACGGTGAAGACGGAATAATCATCCACCCATTTTGCATAGCGCAATTCGGGCTGCTCGGGCAGCACTTTTCCGATGCGCAGCGTTTGTGTTTCTCCGCTTTCAGTAAAGAGCGTCAGCTCGAGTGAGGCCTCTTCAAGGCCGTAAATGGTGAGGTCGGTTGGTTTGTCGTCAATGAACCTGCCAATTCGGGCGGAGAGCATTTTTTCGATCAGTGTGTTCACGCCCAGCCGGTCGGCGCGGCCGACATGCGGCTGTTGGATCATCCAGTCGCCGTCGCTTTGACGCAACTGAAGGAACCCGCCGGCGCGGCGCAGGTCGATGCCGCGCACGGCTCCCGCTTTGCTGGCAAAGAGCGAGCGGTCGCGGATCCACGCGGGATCTTCAGGCACCAGATTCAGCAAGGTCTTCGGCGCGGCGATGATATCCCCTCCGTCGGCAGACATCACATAGAGCATTTCGCCGAGCGGGGCGTCGCGGCCGATCAACCAGGTGAAGGTTCCGCGGTTGTTTTTAAAGGTAATGCGCGCGCGCGGCTCGTCGAAGCCGTAGTCGGCAGGGGTGAGTCCGCGCTCGATCAGCGTTTCCGCGCGGATGAGCTCTCCGCGCTCGACGGCGGCCATGCCCGCGATCATCCGCTCGACCACCGCCGCGTTGACCGGAGCGTCGGCCGGGCGGGTCAGGCGCCATTCGCCGGAGGCCTTGCTACATTCAATCAGCACATCGCCGCGCTCCATCTGGATCCATTCAATTCTTGTCGGGTAGACGCTGAACAGAGTGCGGTTGAGCTGCTCCTGTTGTTGCGAGTTTTCGCTGCCGCGGTCAAAAAACCAGATAAACGCTCCGATCAAAATGGCGCTGATCAACAGCATTCCGGTGGTAAATTTTTGTTTCATGAGGAGGGGGATTCCTGATGCGGGATGCGGGATGCGGGATGTGAGAAAGAGTGGAACTCGAAACTCGAGCCTCGAACCCCGTATCGGGTCGAGGTCATCTGATAACTGGAGTAAAATCTTTTCATACTTATGTCCGTCAAATTGGTTTAGATGCCGGGCTATTTTCTTCTGCGCATCCAGAGGGTGATTCCAAGCAGGGCCGCCAATGCGGGGATACCCCAGATGGCGCTCCAGAAAAGGATGCGGGTGTCGGTGCGGGTCAGCTTGAGACGGGTGTCGTTGATCGGTTTCGGGGCGATTGCCATTAGCTGTTCACGGTTGAGCAGCCAGTTGAGCGAGCTCATAAACAGACTGGTGTCGCCGCCGGTCAGTCCGCCGTTGGAGACAAAGCCGGAGTCTCCGAAAACAATGATGCGCGCCGGACGGATCTGCATGTCGAGCAACCCGTCGGTGGCGCCTTTTTCCACGGCCACGGCCAGCGAGACCGGCCCGGGCAGGTCGTCGGTGTCTTCATCGTATTTTGCAGGCGACTGGTCCGGCTGGCTTTCGGACCAGCTATTGTCGGAGGAAAACGCCAGCGGGGTGACCTGCGGGCGGTCGGCGCCGCGGGCTTGCGCGCCGCCGGATTCTACGGAGCGCGGCAGGTGGAAGATCGCGGCGGTGGTGCCGAGTTTCTCCGTCACGGGATGACGGTTGTACGCGCTCACGAATACTTCGCGGCCGGTCATGGTGCGCTCCGGATCGAGCACTACATCGTTGCGCAAGCGGACTCCCCAATCGCGCAGTAACAGCTCCAGCCCGGAGACCCGGCCGGCATCGGCCAGAACCATCAGGCGTCCGCTGCGCCGCAGCCAGGCGCCGATCAGCTCAGCTTCGGGGTCGGACATGCGTTGTGAGGCGCTGGCAACAATCAGCACATCGCAGTCGGCGGGGATCTGTTTTTCCACGCTCAGTTCGAGCGTGCGGACATTGGCATTGTCGCGTTCGATCAATTGCCGAATGCCGGAAAATCCGGTTCGCTGGTCAAAGCTGTTGATGTCGCATTCGCCGTGACCGGTCAGGAAGTAGACCGTGGGGGAAGTTTTCTGAACCACGCCCTGAATGGCGGAGGAGAATGCCTGCTCGCCACGAAAACTCATCATGCGTTCCACCCCGGAGGAAGCATCGATCTGCGCGATCTCATCGGTTCGTTCATATTCGCTGCGGCCTTCGCACTCGAACACCACGACATTGGGTTCCGTCACCTGATATTTAACCGCCATTTCCTCGGTCAGCGCGAGGTCGCGGTCGGGGTCGACCCACTGGATATTCAGCTGGTCGGAGTGAACCTGATACTCGCGCAGGAGATTATGGATGTCTTCGTAGAGCACGTTGCCCGGCTGAAAGAACACCGTGATATTCACCGGCTTGTCGAGTGATTCCAGTAGGCTGACCGTTTTGGGCGAGAGGGCGTAGCGCTGGGTGCGGCTCCAGTCGATCCGGTAATAGTGGCGGTAGGAGAGATAGTTGATCATCAGGACGATAACGGCGGCCAGCAATAGGGCGGCGCCGGTGTTGAGTCCAATCCATAAACGGTGTCTGCGGGTTTTCATGGTGTGTGTCAGTCAGGTAAAAGTTATCAGTTGTCAGAAATTGAACATTGCGTATTGAGCATTGAATATTTTCTACCGTCGCGCCGCGACGGCTTTGGTGGTTGCGAAAAGGAAAAAGACAGTGGTGCTCAGGTAGAGTACCAGCGAGCGGGTGTCGAACACGCCGCGCGCGGCTTCCATCAGATGCAGCGCCGACGAAAGATAGCCGCCGACCTCGCGCACCAGTGGCGTTTTGGAAAGATGCGGCTCAAATAGACCGCCGAAAAACAGAATGCTCATAATGGCGAAGGTCGAGATTGCCGCGATGATCTGATTGGAGGTCAGCGCGGAGGCCAGAATGCCTAGCGCGATAAATGCCGAGGCGATCAGGGCGACGGACAGGTAGCCGCCCAGTACGGAACCGGCATCGAGGATGCCAATGGTTTCCGGCGCGATCCAGCCGATGATCACCAGATAGAGCGCGGTCGGTGCGCACATCAGCAGGAAAAAGCTCAGCACACCGGCGAACTTGGAGAGCACCACCGTGGTGTCGTTCACCGGCGCGGTCATCAGCGTCTCAAAGGTGCCGCTTTTCCGTTCTTCAGCGAACGTGCGCATGGTCAGAACCGGCAGCACAATCAGCATGCACGACCAGATCACCACCATCAGCCCCTGAATCGAATGGGTCAGCTCCTGATTCTCCTTCACCAGCCAGTAGAACCCGCAGCCGGTCACCAGCAGAAAGAACATCAGCATCACATAGGCGATTGGCGACAGAAACAAAGCGGCGAACTCGCGCCGCCAGAGGGCAAAAAAGCTTCTCATGATTTCACCTCCAACAAGGTGTCGCCGCGCGTGATCGCGACAAAAATATCTTCCAGCGAGCGGCTTTCCATGTGCAGCTCGCGCAGTTTCCAACCTTTGGAAACCACACAGTCAAAAATGCGGGTGCGGATATCCGGCACCGCCGAATCGACCCGGAAGCGGCTCCAGCCGTCCTCCAGCGGATCGGTCATCACAACATCCACGCCATCGATGGTCTTCAGCGCGGCTTTAATTGCCGCCGCATCGCCCAGAATATCGGCACAGATCAGCGCGTCGCCCAGCAGCCGTTTCTGCAGGCTTGCCGGCGAGTCCGATGCAACAATCTTGCCCCGGTCAATAATCAGCACCCGTTTACAGGCCATTTCGACTTCCGGCAGAATATGGGTGGAAAGCAGCAGCGTGTGGCGCTCCGCCAGGCGACCGATCAAGTCGCGCACTTCGCGGATCTGGTTGGGGTCGAGTCCGGCGGTTGGTTCGTCGAGAATCAGCAGGTCCGGCTCGTGGAGCAGACTGTCGGCCAGGCCGACGCGCTGGCGGTAACCTTTGGAAAGCTGGCCGATAATGCGGCGGCCCATATCGGACAGTCCGCACTGATCCTTCACCGCACCGAGGCGGGTCTTCACTTCGCGGCGCGGCACTTCCTTGATCTGAGCGCGGAATTTCAGATATTCATCCACGCGCATTTCGGTATAAAGCGGGCAGCTCTCCGGCATATAGCCGATATGGCGGCGCGCCGCGAGCGGGTTGGTCATCACATTACACCCGGCAATCTCTATCGATCCGCGGGTCGGATGCAGAAAACCGGTCAGCATGCGCATGGTGGTTGTCTTGCCCGCGCCGTTCGGGCCGAGAAAGCCGATAATTTCCCCGCGCCCCACCTCGAACGAGATATCGTCTACCGCGACATTCCCCGAAAAATTTTTAGTCAGGTTTTGAACCTTAATCATTAAAACGCCCTGAAATTCTGGATTATTTAAATACCGGATGTATTGATTTGGAACGCCGCTCGGCATTCCATTACTCCCGTACTCCGTGATTCCATCTTTTTTACAACCGCGCCATTATCTATGAGTCCTCCATGGAGTCAAGTCGCGTAAACGCTTTCCAATTACCTGTGGTGAGCTTGGCCGAACCATTGGAACCCGCGTGGCCGGCTTTTGTGTTTGTGCCGCGAAAAATTCGGTGTCAGCCAGACCAACAAATTTCAACCAATAGACATATCCCTTAACGCTTGCGAATATCCTTGTTAATCATGCGGGCTTTTAAGGAATTTGCATGAAAAGAAAACTATTTGCTGGGTTTTTCGCCACAGGGGTTGTGTTGCTTGTTTTGGCAGTTGTGGCCATCGAGTCGGTATCAGCTGCTGAAACGATTACGGATTTCCAGATTGTACAGGACAGCACCAACTTTTCGGTGAATTTGCCGGATGAGTTTGTCGGAGCCTCCCTCTCGTTGATGAGGTGCAGTAATTTATTTGATGCCGCGTGGTCATCTGTTCTTCAAACCAATGCGACAACTAACGGGGTGTTGCCGCTTGGGTCGGTTGTACTACCGGATTTGGTTGGCGGAGGTTCCCTAATTACTAACAGCAGTGTAGCGGTGTTCTATAAGGTGACTGCCAATAGTACGGTGGATTCCGATAGCGATGGATTAAACAATATTTACGGAAGAAGGGTCAGCCCGTGATTTGTAGCATTCCTGGTTGAGTTGCTGATCTGTATCATCTACATTTTCGTTCATGCCGAGGTCAGTAAGACATGAGTATGCCGGGGCGGTTTATCACGCGATGTGTCGTGGTAATAACGGCCAAGCGATTTATAAGACGGACAAGGGTCGTCGTCTTTTTCTGTCAACGTTAGACGAGGTTTGTCAGCAAACCGGATGGCGGATTCACGCATATGTGTTGATGTCCAATCACTATCATCTGTTGCTTGAAACACCCGAGGCTAATTTAGTTTCCGGTATGAAGTGGTTTCAGGGTGCCTATACGCAGCGCTTTAATGCGATGTTCAAGTGCCGCGGTCATCTGTTCCAGGGCCGTTATAAGGCTCTTCCAGTTGAGGTCGGTGAGGATGAATCCTACTTTCGAGCTGTTGGGAATTATATCCACCTGAATCCCTATCGCGCGGGGCTGGCCGGCGTCGGGTTGGACAAGCCGTTAGAGGCGTTTAGGTGGAGTAGCTATGGGGCGTATATTGGTGCCGCGAAGACGTGTCCAAAATGGTTGAGTCGCGACCGCTTATTAAAAAGTTGCGGTTTTTCGGGCCCGGCATCCGAGCGTTTAGCCCGTTATCGTGATTTGCTTGAAGTGCAGATGGGCGGGGGAGGCGCGGGTGATGCCGCGAGCGAAGTCGTCGAAAAACAGTTAAAAAGAGGCTGGTATGTTGGAGGAGATGCTTTTCGGGCGATTCTAACCGGCATGATTGATCATTCGTCAGATAATCTTCGTGGAGAGCAGCGGCAGGCGCATGACGAAATGGAGGCGGAGCGTCTTTTAAGTCATGCAATATTGGCGCTGGGGATCTGTGAAGCAGATTTGCTGTTGATGAAAAGCACTCAGGCAGAAAAGCAGGCTATTGTTTGGATGTTGAAGAAGTATACAACGATCACAGTTGTCTGGTTGGCGTCCAGATTGAGCATGGGGCACCGCACTAATGCCTCGCGAGCGATTTCAGTTTTTGATCGAGCAAACGATCCGATTAGGGTTGGCTTGAAGGATAAAATGCTACAAATCACGGGCTGACCCCTTAACTCTACAAATCACGGGCTGACCCCTTAACCTGGGGTTACTTCAGGCTGACCCCTTAACCGGGCTGACCCCTTAACCCTTAACTTGCTGTGGTGAGCTTGGCCGAACCATTGGAACCCGCATGGCCGGCTCAGCCTGCTTTGGGCGGGGTTTTGCCGAGTTTGGCGAGGACGGCTTGCATATCGGCCCAGGTTTCGCGTTTTTTGCCGGGCGATTTGAGCAGGTAGCCGGGGTGGAAGGTGGGCATGAGGTCGATGCCTTCGTATGTGCACCAGGTTCCGCGGAAGCGGGTGATGGCGACCGGTTTGTTGAGCAGGGCTTCGATGGCGTGTTTGCCGAGCACGACGATGATCTTCGGTTTGATCAGCGCGATCTGCGCGCGCAGGTAGGCCGAGCAGACCGAGATTTCTTCGGGTAGCGGGACACGGTTGCCGGGTGCGCGGCATTTGACGATGTTGGTAATAAAAACCTGTTCGCGGGTGTAGCCCATCGCGCCGATCATTTTGGTGAGCAGCTGGCCGGGTTCGCCAGCGAAGGGACGACCCTGCGCATCTTCGTCCGCGCCGGGGCCTTCGCCGATGAAAAGGATGTCCGGTGAATTCGGGTTGCCTTCGCCGGGGACGGTTTTATTGCGCGAGGCGTGCAGTCCGCAGGCGGAGCAGGTGGAAATCTGTTTGGCGATCTCTGCAAGCGTTTTACCGGTTACGCGGACATCAGAGCCCGCCGTCGGCGCGCCCCGAAGGGCCGGGGTGCCTGCGGCAGGTTTGGCGGCGGCAGGTTTTGGCGCCGGTTCCGGTTTCTGGGTTGCGACCGGTTTGAGTTTCGCCCGGGTCTCGGGCGAAATTTCCAAGGTTTGGAAACCCTCTTCTTTTTTGTATTCGAGGAAGGCGTTGATGTTGTCTAGAAGCTGGTCACGCCGGCTCATGAGGGCGCTCCGGACGAATCAATGGTGAGCACGGCGAAGCGGACGGTTTCGTCGCGGTCGCGCAGCGGCATCATCAGAAAAGAGAGGCGCGCCGGGGCCTGCATGCCGGGCAGCTGCAGGAAGCAGAGCCCTTCAGTGTTGGTTTTGCGCCCAGTAATCGCCTGATTGAACAGTCTGCTGAAGGCTTCGTTGACGCTCGGCTTCAGCACCGATTCAAAGGAGAAGGTTTTGCGTTTTACGCCCAGGATTTTCTGCGCGACGGGGTTGAAGACGAAGATTTCTTTCTCCACGTTGGCGGTGATGATTGCCTCCTTGGACTGGAGCAGGAGCAGGTCGAGCACACGAGAGTGGATGGAGACGCGCGCGGCGCGCAGGCTATCGTAGGTGCGCAGACGGTCGGCCACCTGATTGGCGAGATCTTCGAGCACAAAGATTTCGTCGGTGTGCTTTTCGCGGGTGCGCATGCCGGCTTCGTAGTCGCCGGCCAGCAACAGGCGCAGGAAGTTGTAGAGGCGCTTGCGGAAGCCGAAGCAGCGCACGGAGAGGAAGCTCCACCCCAGCAGAGTAACGGCGTTCAGTACAATGACGCCCCAGCGGGCGGGTTGGCCGATTTCGGGCCAGCATACCAGCCCGATTCCGAGGCTGCAGATCGGAAGCAGGAACCAGATAATTTTCAGCAAGTTGGGTGTCATGGTGTTTGGGGGTTCGGGTTATGGGATGCGGGATGAGGGATGAGGGATGAGATGGTTCATGGGTGCACCTCATATTCTACGGGGGCTTCTTTTACTGATAGGTGTTGCGACTCAACGCTTTGGATGAATCGATTCAGCTTCCCGCCAAGCAGGTTCAGGTCATCGAGCAATTTATGAAACAGCGGGTCGTCAGATAATGATCCTGTGTCGGACAGCGTTTCTAGATGGTCAATGGTTTCGTCGCAGGACGCATGGGCATAAACAAGAAAACGGATGAAGTCCTGTTTGTATCTTCGGCGTCCATACCCTTCGACAATGTTTGATTTTACTGATTTCATCGATCGTCTGATTTGAGGGGCCTCTTCAAACATTTCAAATTTCGGCAGCTTTTGAAGCGTCATTTTGTGTATCTCAACGACTAGCGCCCTCGATAATTGCCAGATTTCCAGATCTCTATAGTTCATTTGCGCATCCTATCCCGTATCCCGCATCTCGTCTCCCGCATCCCGCAACTCGAATCCCGTATCCCGAATCGGCGGCTCTGCCGCCTATCTGTTCGCAAATTTTTCCACGTTTTTGTCCGTGCCGACGATCAGCAGATGGTCGGTCTCTTCGAGCACGTCGTCGGGCTTCGGCACATCTTCGATCGATTCTTCCATAATGCGCTCGCCCTGGTCGGTGATGCCGGGAATCATCTTTTTGATGGCGACGATATTGACGCTGAATTTATTGCGGGCATCGATTGCGCGCAGGGTTTTTCCAACGAACTCTTCGGGCACCTGCAATTCGACGATGCTGTGCCCTTTGGCGAGCGGAATGTGGCGGGTGATATTGGTGGAGGCGAGGCTGGTGGCGATAATCCGGCCCATTTCCTGTTCGAGGTTGATGATGTTGTCGACCTCGAGCATTTTAATAATCTCCTGCTGAAGCGGGCTGAGCGCCCGCGTCCAGATTCGCTGGACCCCCATTTTTTTGAGTAGAATGGTCGTCAGCAGATTGGCTTCAATGTCCTCCCCGATGCAGACAACCGCCACATCCACATTCTGGATGCCGACCGCGCTGAGGGCGTTCTCGTCGGTTGAGCTGAGTGTCGCGGCGTGGGTGACGGAATCTTTGATGGCTTCCACCGACTCGCGGTTGCGGTCGATGGCGAGCACTTCGGCTCCTTTTTCGGTCAGCTCGCGGGCAAGGGAGCTACCGAATTTTCCGAGTCCGATGACTGCAATATTTCTCATAAACAACCTCCATGGAGTATTGGAGTCGCGGAGTGCTGGATATTTTGTTTTTCCATTACTCCATTATTCCCTTACTCCATTATTCCCTTACTCCATCATTCCAAATCTTCATCATTCCAAATCTTCATCATCCTATCATAATTCGTTCTTCCGAATAGCGGTATTTTGCGGTCTGACTTTTGCGCAGCATAAAGGCGAAGCCGATGGTCAGCGGGCCGAGACGGCCGACGAACATCAGCAGGGTGATGATTACCCGGCCGCCGGTCGACAGCGCATTGGTGATGCCGGTGGAAAGGCCGACCGTGCCGAAGGCGCTGACGGTTTCAAAAAACAGATCGATAAAATCTTTTTCCGGCTCAAAAACGAGCATCAGTCCGAGCGCGCCGCAGACGAGCAGCAGCGAGGCGCACAGCACCATGATTGCTTTCTGAACTACTTCGATCGGAATGCTTCGGCGATAGAGCTCGGTTTGCGCCCGGCGGTTAAAGCCCGAGCGGATCACCGCCCACAGCACCGCCGGGGTGGTGGTTTTGATCCCGCCGCCGGTACCGCCGGGGCAGGCACCGATGAACATCAGAATAATGAACAGAAACAGAGTGACCGGCTGCAGCATGCCGATCTCGCAGGTATTGAAGCCCGCGGTGCGCGTAGTGACGGATTGGAACACCGATGCGAGCAGCGCGTGGTTCCAGGCCATATCGCTCAACAGGCGGGAGCGCTCAACCCAGTAGACGAGACCGGTCCCGAGCAGGATGAGCCCGCCGGTCCAGCCGAGCGCGAGGCGGCTCTGAATGCGGAATTTGTAGCGGCGTTTGATGCGCCGGACGAGGCGGTCGCGCAGCGCCTGATAAAAGTCGCCGATCACCACAAACCCGATCCCGCCGAGCACAATCAGCCCGCCGATCACCAGATTGGTCGGCACATCGGTCGAAAAGCCCATCAGACTGTTGCTGAAGGTGGAGAAGCCCGCGTTGCAGAAGGCGGATATGGAGTGAAAGACGGCGTGCCAGGCCGTTTCGAGCGATCCGTGGAAGACCGGCTTCCAGGCGCGGAACAGGATGACCGCGCCGATGGCCTCCAGCAGGAAGGTCATGCAGACAATAAAGCCGACGAGCCGTTTAACGCTCTGCAGGGTGTCCTGATCGAGCACGTCCTGCATGATGCTCTGGTCTTTCATGGAAACGCCGCGGCGCATCAGCAGCGCGAGCGACACCGAGAAGGTCATGATGCCGAGCCCGCCGACCTGAATCAGCATCAGGATCACCAGCTGGCCGAAGAAGGTGAAGTGGGTGGCGGTGTCGTAGACGATCAGGCCGGTCACGCAGGTGGCGGAGGTGGCGGTGAAGAAGGCGTTGAGCAGGGTGGTCTTTTCGCCGGCAACGGTGGAGGCGGGCATCATCAGCAACACGGTGCCGAACACGATGACGCCGGCAAAGCTCATCAGCATCAGCTGGGCGGGCTGGAGGCTGAACATCGTAACAAAATTTTTCACCCGGCGCGTGCGCGAAAGCAGCATCGCCATAATGGCGGTCTGGCGCAGAATCACCGAGAGGGCGCTGTCGGGCGGGGCGTAGAAGAATTGAATGAGCGGGACAAAGACAATCAGGTCAAACCAGTGGCGGCGCAGATACGCGCGGTCTTTCGATCCGGCCAGCCAGTTGAGCAATACATCGACTGCGAACAGACCGAGAATCGAGAGGTTGATTTGCCGGATGAGCACCGGATGCGGCCGCAGCCATTCGCTATGCTCCAGCAGCAGCAGCACGAAGGCGAAGATCGCCACCGGTCCGACGATGTAGTTGAGTCTCTGGGTCAGTCGTTTCAGCATGGTTTGCGCGCATCTTCGGTTGATTGGGCTTGAGCGTCAAGGCGTTATGCGAGCCGGAGTTGATCCAGCAGCGCTTCCATATCCGGCGGCAGCGGCGCATGAAACCACAGCCGATCGCCGCTGTCCGGGTGGGCGATGGAAAGTTTGGCCGCATGCAGCATTTGACGGTCCGGCCAGACTGCGTCGGCGGGTTGAGGCCGGGCATAGAGGCGGTCGCCGAGAACCGGATGCTTGATCAGAGCCATGTGAACGCGGATCTG
The DNA here is from genome assembly GCA_014381785.1 of Kiritimatiellota bacterium. Classification (GTDB taxonomy): domain Bacteria; phylum Verrucomicrobiota; class Kiritimatiellia; order Kiritimatiellales; family Tichowtungiaceae; genus Tichowtungia. The sequence continues at coordinate 30,741 of JACNKZ010000083.1, read as the reverse complement.
ATGAGTCCGTCCGGTTTCAATCCGGACGCGCAGCAGCGCGGCGTTTTTGAGCGCCTCCATCACGCTATAATCCGACACCGCATGGCGGCCTCGTTTCACATTGGCCATCATCTTTTTGCGTAGAACCGGATGGCGTCCGATGGTGGTTTCGATATGGCCGGTTGACGGCTCCGGCACGCCGCGCACAATCGCCTGATATTCTTTTTCGGTCTCGCGCGCTTTGAACTGACGCGCCAGCTCAACCATTGCCTTTTCGGTTTTGGCCACCACCATTACGCCGCTGGTATCCTTGTCGAGCCGGTGGACAATGCCGGGGCGCTTTTCGCCACCGATGCCGGCCAGGTCGGTGCAGTGGTGGAGCAGGGCGTTGACCAGTGTGCCGTCCGCGTTGCCGGCCGCGGGGTGCACCACCAGCCCGGCAGGCTTGTTGATTACAATCATGTGGGGATCTTCGTAGAGAATATCGAGCGGAATATCTTCGGGCAGCACTTCGCTTGAAACCGGATCGGGAATCGTCCACTCCACGCGGTCGCCTGGGTGCAGCCTGCCGTTCGGCTTCGACGGCTTGCCGTTGACCGTAACGAGACCGTTTTTGATCAGCGCCTGCCAGCGCGCGCGCGAATGCTCCGGCTCGTTCTCCGCCAGCCACGCATCCAGCCGCTTGCTCGGCTTTTCTACTGTTTTTTCAAACACCTGTGGTGAGCTTGTCGAATCCATGCGCTGATGTTAACCACAGAATACCCGGCGCAGCAAAGCTGCAGCCAAAAAACTTAACCACGGAAGACACAGAAAATAGATGAGCTCGACGAACTATTGGATGACTGCGCACCAAGGGGAGATATTCCAACGAATGAAAAAAAGCAACGAATAGAGAGTTGCCTAAGGCGATTAGATTCGTTGCTTTTTTTCATTCGTTGGAGAGTTTTTTATGTGAGTAAAAGAAAAGCCCCGGCGGGAGCCGGGGCTTCGGGATCGGGAAAACCGGTGCTTACCAGTTTTCGGCGAGGATTTCGAAATGCGCCTGGGGATGCGCGCAGGCCATACATTTGGCGGGGGCTTTTTTGCCTTTGTGGAGATAGCCGCAGTTGAGGCAGCGCCAGACGACTTCTCCGTCGCGCTCAAACACCTTGCCGGCCTCGATGTTGGCGGCGAGCTCTTTGTAGCGTTTGTCGTGCTGCTTTTCAGCCACAGCGATGGCGGTGAAAACGGCGGCGATTTCGGTGAAGCCCTCTTCCATGGCGATGTTGGCGAAACCGGGGTACATTTTGGTCCACTCATACTCTTCGCCGGCGGCTCCGTCCAGCAGGTTGCTCATGGTGTCTTTCACCGGTCCGGCCGGGAACGTGCTGGCGGGAATTTCGATTTCGCCGCCTTCCATCAGTTTAAACAGGCGCTTGGCATGCTCTCGTTCCTGATCAGCGGTTTCAGCGAAAATATTCGAGATCTGCACGAAGCCCTCTTTTTTGGCGGCAGATGCGTAGTAGGTGTAGCGGTTGCGGGCTTGCGATTCGCCGGCGAATGCGGCCATCAGGTTGGTTTCAGTCTGGCTTCCTTTGAGTTCCATAATCTTTTCCTCCTGTTGGGTTGAAACGGGAGCCCGACTATAAGCCTTTTCCAAGGTTTGGAAACTTTTTTTCCAACCTTTGGAAAATTGAGACTCCGTTTTTCCAAGGGTTGGATGAACGATTCGAATGAGACGCGCGCGTGTTCTTCCCGTCGATTCAATTCGCTATTAAGGGCTTAATCTTTATTTCTAAATTTAATAGCTAGAATGATGGATGCAAATAAAAGGGTAACCCCATTGGCCGCAATGATTGGGATGTCATGTTTTAAAATCCCGTAGACTAACCACAACGCAACTCCTGTCGTCAGTATGATATACATAATGAGAGACAGAGATTTCGTTTCTTGTGTCACAACAACTTTGATCGCCTGGGGTAAAAAGGCCCCCGTCGTACAAATTGCTGCGCTAAGTCCTATAATATTTATAGGCGTCATTCTTTTTCTCCTTCATTTTCAAACATGAGCATTCATCATCCTGAATCAACTCCATGGGTCATTTGTCGGGGCGAACGCTCTGCATCAGGCTTTACCGCACTATGCGGCAATGACATGCATGCCTTTTTTTGGAATTCTCATTCTTCTTCTCGGACGCTTCCCATGAAAAGGAGGATGCCAATTCCACCGACCAAGCAGAAGGCTGTGTCCCCCAGAAATGGTGTCGGCTGCAGATCGAGCCTGAGCCCATGCACAAGCAGGATGACACCTTCGAGGAGCATGAATGCTCCTGCGAATGGCAACACGGAAGAGAACCTGCGAGGCCAGATTGCCAGAATCAGATATCCAATTCCGATGAAGGCAAATGTACTTGATGCCATTCGTAACCAATAATCATACATCGGGTCTGCGAGCATGGGTGCCGGATCAATTCCGCCAATATACTCTAAAAGGTCGAAGGCGGTCGCGGCAGGTGTGAAAACACCGGCAAGGCAGATACCCCATCCGAAGGCAGTGTATGTCAGGAAGAAGCGGAGTGCCGTGCGCTGTGATAGGTTGAGAATGCGTCTTATCATTTTGTGTTTAACGAGCGTCATGACGTTTTGCAACCAGTCTAATGCCGGATGTTTTGCGCAACAATTGAAAAGATCAATAAAAACGGGGCTGTTGCTTTTGGGCATGACGCACTATTCGGTGATATTGATGAACTGCGTCATGATGCGTATCCAAGGGGTTCCCACAGAGGGCAACGAAGATAACGAAGCAGAGGCAACAGATAATGATGATTGGCCGCCGAGCCCTTTGTTCCCTTTGTTTGCTTCCGTTAAAAATTCTGACCGCGTTTCCGATCAGATCGCCGCGCTTTGGGGGAGAAATCCGTTGACCGTTGCGGGGCCGGATGCGAACATCCCGACTTAACTTTATCCGGAACCAAGGAGTGTATGGGATATGAGTGACTGGATTGGCCATGAATGCGGCATCGCCGCCATTCGGCTTCTGAAGCCGTTTGAGTATTACGTCGAAAAGTACGGATCGCCGTATTTTGCAATCAACCGCCTCTACCTGCTGATGGAAAAGCAGCATAACCGGGGGCAGGACGGCGCGGGCGCGGTCGTCATTAAAACCGACACCGAACCGGGCAAGCCGTTTATCTTCCGCTCGCTTTCGGCAGACAAAGATCCCATTGCGGAGGTGCATCGGCACATGCTCGGCTCGCTGGCCGAGGCGTTTGATGAAAACCCGGACGGAATAAACGATCCGGCCTGGATTAAAAGCCATGCCAAATTTGCCGGCGAGCTACTGTTGGGTCACTTGCGTTACGGCACCCGCGGGCAGGGCGGCATTTCCTACTGCCATCCTTTCCTGCGCCAAAGCAATTGGAAGAGTCGCAATCTGGTGCTGGCGGGTAATTTTAACCTGACCAACAACGACCATCTGTTCGATACGCTCGTTGAGCTGGGTCAGCATCCGCGCAGTGAAAAAGACACGGTGATGGTGCTCGAAAAAATCGGCCATTTCCTCGATGAGGAAAACGACCGCCTTTTCCGGCAGTTCCGCAAGGAGGGGTTCTCCCGCCCCGAGATTTCCGACAAGATTGGTGAAAACCTCGACTTGCTGACTGTGCTGAAGCGTTCGGTCAAAAACTTTGACGGTGGATACACCATGGCCGGCATCATCGGTAACGGTGATCTGTTCGTGATGCGCGATGCCTGCGGCATTCGCCCCGGCTTTTTCTATCACGACGACGAGTTTGTCGTCGTCGCCTCCGAGCGGCCCGCCATTCAGACGGCGTTTAATGTGCCGATCGATTCGGTTCAGGAGATCAAGCCCGGACATGCGCTGGTCGTCCGGAAGGACGGCGAGATTCTGCACGAGCAGATTTCGGAGGTAGATAAAATCACCCCGTGCTCCTTCGAGCGTATCTATTTTTCGCGCGGAACCGATCGCGATATTTATAATGAGCGTAAACAGCTGGGCCGCCAGCTCACCGAGCCGGTGCTGAAGGCGGTCGACTACGATCTCGACCACACCGTCTTTTCCTATATCCCCAATACGGCGGAAACTGCCTTTATGGGGTTGATTGAGGGCGTGAAGAGTTATGTCGCCGAGCGCGCCAAACATCATATTCTGGCCGAGCGCAACCTGTCGGCGGAGCGGGTCGCCGAGTTGATTCACTATCAGCCGCGCACCGAAAAGATCATGACCAAGGATGCCAAGCTGCGCACCTTCATCACCGCCGATGCCGACCGCACCGAGCTGGTGTCGATGGTGTACGACACCACCTACGGCGTGGTGAAGCCCAACGACACCCTCGTGGTGCTCGACGACTCCATCGTGCGCGGCACCACGCTGCGCGAGAGTATCCTGCGCATTCTCGACCGCCTGCACCCGAAGAAAATTGTCATTGTCTCCTCCGCGCCGGAAATCCGTTATCCGGATTGCTACGGCATCGACATGTCCAAGTTGAAGGACTTTGTCGCGTTCCAGGCCGCGATCGCGCTGGTGAAGGAAACCGGACGCGAAGCACTGCTGACCGAGATCTACGAAAAGTGCAAAGCCGCCATGGATCTGCCGCGCGAGCAGGTGGTCAACGAAGTGAAGCCGCTCTTCAAACTGTTCAAGCCGCATGAGGTGGAAAAGAAAATTGCGGAGATTCTTCGTCCGGACGATCTGAAGGCTGAGTTCGAGGTGATCTACCAGAGCCTCAGCGGCCTGCACGCCGCCTGCCCGAACCATAAGGGCGACTGGTATTTCAGCGGCGACTATCCCACCCCCGGCGGCAACCGCGTCGCCAACCGCTCTTTCATCAACTTCATGGAAGACAGCGACGCGCGCGCCTACTAGGATTGGACGTCTGGATTAGGGGAGTGATGGATTGTTGGGGAGGCAACTTTTCCAACCCTTGGAAGAAAAGTTTCCAATGATTGGAAAAAATCGGTAAAAATATTCCATCCGCCGGCGCCAAAGGCTAGGGCGGGACAAGATGCCTGGAAAATAATAAAGTGCTATGAGTGAGCTAAAAACCATTGAGCCGCTGATCCTGACCGTGCGTGGCAAGAAGGGCATTTTAGATGCCGACCTCGCCGAGGCCTATGGCGTGGAGACGAAAGCGCTTAATCAGGCGGTTAAACGGAACGCAGATCGTTTTCCAGAGGATTTTATGTTTCGGCTGACAGAAGCTGAAAAATCAGAGGTGGTCACAACTTGTGACCACCTCCAGAAGCTAAAGTTTTCGCCGCAGCTTCCAGCTGTATTTACAGAACATGGCGCGATTATGGCGGCATCGGTGCTGAACAGCCCGAAAGCGGTGGAAATGAGTGTTTTTGTGGTGCGGGCATTTGTGCAGATACGTGAGCAACTGGCGGCTAATGCGGAAATTCTTAAGCGGTTGGCAGAGATCGACAAAGCTCTACTGGAACATAACGGCGCACTTCAAGTGATCTGGGAGCATCTTCAACCCTTGCTTGTTCCACCGGAACCGCCTAAAAAGGGTCGAATTGGTTTCAATGTTCATTTAGATTCGGAATAAACCTATGAAAAAAAGACCTAAGCTAACCGACTTTGACCTCTTTCTGCACGGGAAGGGTACTCACTACCGCGCCTACGAAAAACTCGGGGCTCATCCGCTGGAAGAAAATGGTGAGCCGGGGGTCTATTTTTCCGTTTGGGCGCCCAACGCTGAAACCGTTAGCGTCATCGGGTCGTTCAACAACTGGGAGGCGTGGATTCATGAAATGACCCGCATCGAGGACTCCGGCGTGTGGGAACGTTTTGTGCCCGGCGCGAAAGCCGGCGATCAGTATAAATTTGAGATTAAAGGTCAAAACGGATTCTGGGCGCAGAAGGCCGACCCGTACGCCTTCGCAACGGAGATGCGTCCGAAAACCGCCTCCGTGGTGTGCGACCTTTCCACGTTTGAGTGGACCGACGCCGAGTGGATCGAAAAGCGCCAATCCATCAATTGGCAGAACAGTCCGGTCAGTATTTACGAGCTGCATCCCGGTTCCTGGAAACGCATCCCGGAAGAGAATAACCGCTGGCTCACCTATCGCGAACTGGCCGATCAGCTTGTGCCGTATGTCAAAGAGATGGGTCACACCCACATCGAGCTGCTGCCGATCACCGAGCATCCGTTTGATGGATCGTGGGGCTATCAGACCACCGGCTACTACGCCCCGACATCGCGCTTCGGATCCCCAGACGATTTTCGCTATTTTGTCGACCGCTGTCATCAGGCCGGGCTCGGCGTGATCCTCGACTGGGTGCCTGCCCATTTCCCGAAAGATGCCCACGGTCTCGGTTACTTTGACGGCTCGCATCTCTACGAGCACGCCGATCCGCGTCAGGGCGAGCACATGGACTGGGGAACGCTCATTCCTAACTTCGGCCGCAACGAAGTTAGCGGGTTCCTGCTGTCGAGCGCCGTCTTCTGGGCTGAGGAATATCACCTCGACGGCCTGCGCGTCGACGCCGTCGCCTCCATGCTCTACCTCGACTACTCGCGCGAAGACGGCCAGTGGATTCCCAACCAGTACGGCGGCCGCGAAAACCTCGAAGCCGTTGAATTCCTCAAACACTTTAACAGCCTCATGCATAAAGAATATCCCGGCTTCCTCACCTTCGCCGAAGAATCCACCGCCTTTCCGCAGGTCTCCCATCCGCTCGATCAAGGCGGCCTCGGCTTCGACTTCAAGTGGAATATGGGCTGGATGAACGATACGCTCGACTATTTCAGCAAAGATCCGGTGCACCGCAAATATCACCAGGGCGACCTCACCTTCTCGATGATCTACGCCTTCACCGAAAACTTCATCCTGCCGTTTTCGCATGACGAAGTCGTTCACGGCAAAGCCTCGATGCTCGACAAGATGCCCGGTGACCTGTGGCAGAAATTCGCCAACATCCGCCTGCTTTACAGCTACATGTTCACCCATCCCGGCAAAAAGCTGATCTTCATGGGCTGCGAAATCGGCCAGTGGAAAGAGTGGGACGCCGAAAACAGCCTCGACTGGAACCTGCTCGACTACGATCTGCATAAACAGCTTCAGGACCTCATCAAAAAACTCAACAAGCTCTACACCTCGGAGCACGCGCTCTACGGCATCGAAGCCTCCTGGAAAGGGTTCGATTGGATCGATTTTCAGGATGCCGAAAGCTCCGTCGTCTCCTACCTCCGCAAGGGGGAGGACGAAGACGATGTGGTTGCGGTCGTGCTCAACCTCACCCCGACCCCGCGCCTCGGCTACCGCATCGGCCTGCCCACCGCCGGCGATTGGGAAGTGCTTCTCAATACCAATGCCAAGATCTACGGTGGCTCTGCGACCGGCCCGAAAGAGGGCGCGGTCTACGATGCCCATCATCTGCCGTGGCACGACAAGGGCTACTCCCTTCAGCTCGATCTTCCGCCTCTGGGCGCTGTGCTTTTGAAGCTGAAAAACTAGAGCATGTAACGATTGGCATTCCGTCAAGAAATTGTAGGGCGGGACCGGCTGAAAGCCTTGGGGTGCGTTCCGGTAATGTGGGACAGGCTTCCAGCCTGTCCCACTTTGTTGGGGTTCTCATCCACCACCTCACCACCAAAAAAAACCTGCCGGATCTTGCGATCTGACAGGTTTAAAGTTTGGCGGAGAGGGGGGGATTCGAACCCCCGGTACCCTGTTGAGGGTACGGCGGTTTAGCAAACCACTGCTTTAAGCCACTCAGCCACCTCTCCGCGGGAAGGAGATATGTATGATATTCACTTCCAAAGGGCAAGCGACAAAGGGGGAGAATTGAAACTTGAGATGTGAAACTAGAAATTTGAAGTGAAAATAGATTTGTTCAGTCGGGCCGGATTTCCGGTTTCAAATTTCCAGTTTCAGCTTTTTTTCTTCCGCTGCTCTTCCCACCAGGCCAGTTCCTTTGCATAGCGTCCGGTGGTGCGGGCCGCGAATTTGAAGTAAAGGAAGGCGTCGAGAAAATCGCGGTGGCGCAGCATGCGCGCCGCGTTCTTTGAGGTGGTTTTGAGGAAGCGGGGCTGGCCAGCCATGATGGAGGCAATGTGGGCGGTGACGGCCTTCGGGATGCGGATGCGGTCGCATAGCTGGCGGCAGTGGCGGTGAGTCGCTTCGATGAGCGCCTCGGCATGGGAGAGCCCGTCGCTTTTCATGAGCTGTTCGGCCACCCATTCGTGGTATTCGCCAAAGAGCAGGGCAAAGAGCAGGGCGGGGTTGATGTCGAAGCCGGCGTTGCGCCAGCGGTCGATCTGTTTGAAGGTTTTCTGTAGCCAGTGGGTTTTGCCTTCACCGTCGGGATCATTGCGCCAGGCGCCGATCTCCGGAAAGAGGTGCTCAAAGATCTCCAGTTCACAACTGAGTTCAAAGACCCGTTCGGCTTTGCCGCAGCTCAGCAGTTTTTGAATTTCTTCATACAAACGGGAAGAGGAGCAGGCCTCGAGTCGTTCGGCCTGCCTGAGGGCGGCCTGACGGGCGTTGTCTTCGATGGTGAAGCCGAGTGAGGCGGCGAAGCGGATGGCGCGCAGGATACGCACCGGGTCTTCCGTGAAGCGGGTGTCAGGATCACCAATGACGCGGATAATCTTTTTGTTCAGGTCTTCGAGTCCGCCGGCATAGTCGATGATGGAAAAGTCGCCGATGTTGTAGAAGAGAGCGTTGACGGTGAAGTCGCGCCGCAGGGCGTCCTGTTCGGGCGTTCCAAAAACATTGTCGCGCAACACAACGCCGTTCTCTGTCTGGAAGGTGTTTCCCTCTGTTTGTTCGTCCTCTTCCGGTGCGGGCGCGCGGAAGGTGGCCACTTCGATGACCTCGTTATGAAAGTAGACGTGAGCCAGCCGGAAACGGCGGCCGATCAGCCGGCAGTTGCGGAAGACTCTTTTCACCTCTTCGGGCGTGGCGTTGGTGGCGACATCGAAATCTTTCGGATTGCGCTCGAGAAGCAGGTCACGCACGCCGCCGCCGGCGAGGTAGGCGGTGTAGCCGGCGTCTTTCAGACCGTAGAGCACCTTGTTTGCGGCAGAGCTGATGTTCCTGCGGCTGATGATGTGGTCGGGGCGGGCTATGATTTTCGGTTCCATACAGTTTGATTAGATTTTCAAATTCGCTTTCGCAACAACTCCAGTGGGGCATAAAGATTCGGAGCAATGTAAAGGTAGCGGGGGGCAGGGAAAAGGATTTTTTCCAAACATTGGGAAAAAGGTGCCGGATTTCCCAGAGTTTGGGAAACCCGGCGGTTGGAGGGGGATGAGAAAAGATTACTCCGCGTAGGCGGGGCGGGTTTCAGTGTAGTAGGCCTTGGTGCCGATATCGCCCGGGATCAGGTAGAAGTCGCCGACCATGAGTTCCTTAAGATTTTCGACGCTTTTAATACAGGCCACCAGGTTGCTTTCGGTGTATGCGCCTTCGCCGAAGACAGCACCGGCGTCAAGTCCTTGGCCATGGGCATAAACCAGCTCGGGAAGGGTGAGCATACTCTTGGCTTTTTCAATAGAGGCGATATTTGCTTCGCGCACTTTTTCTTTGGCATGATTCATTGCGCCCAAAATGGCGGGAACTCCCATGGACGCAAGCAGGCCGATGATCGCTACCACGAACATAATCTCAACCAGTGTGAATCCATTTTTGCTTTTCATAACCTTGATCCTGATGCGGCTTTCTATTTGCCTGCCCTTATTATAATAAGCAGTAAGCATTCCAAAAATCCATGGATCATACTCAGTGGGTGGAAGGGAAATCATCTTTCGGCTTATATTTTCTATAAAAAGCAGATAAAAAAAATAACTTCTCAAACTTAGAATTTTTTGCCCTCCAAGGTGGATTTGCAGCGTCTCGCTTCTCAAAAACGGGAAAAATATACCTGAAAATCAAAAATGAAAAAGGTTTATTCTAAAAATTTTCCGTTCCGTTTTCCGGTTAATTGCCCGTTTTGAATGGTTAGCGTGCCGTTCACGATAAGCGTTTTGATTCCCTCCGACAGCCGGTGCGGATCGCCGTAGGTGCTGTGCTCTTTTGTCTCGTTCGGGGAAAACACAGTCACATCGGCAGCGTTTCCTTTTTTCAGGATGCCGCGTCCGTCCAGACGGAATTGTTTTGCCGCCAGCGAGGTCATTTTTCGAATCATTTCCGGCAGAGGAACGGTTTGTCCGTCGAGCGAAGCGCGCAGTAACTTGGTGAAGCTACCGTAGGCGCGGGGGTGCGGGTGGTCTTTACTCAGGACTCCGTCCGGCGCGCGCAGCGACGCGTCGCACCCGATCATGACCCACGGCTGCGCTAGAATCCGCCACATATTTTCTTCGCACATACCGAAGAAAATGCCGCCGGTGCGCAGTTCGTCTTTTTCAATGACGTGTAGCAGGGCATCGACTGGATCCATGCCGAGTTGTTTGGCGACGTCATCTAAAACCATACCTTGCAAGGTATGGTTGTCCGGATGTTCGGTTGAGCCGATCATCACCGTGCTGAAGCCGAACTCGCCGCGCTCCTCGAGCATTTCATCCCGGATTTGTTTCCGGACCTTGGAATCGGCCAGCCTCGCCAAGACCGCCGCCTTGCCGTCGTAGAGCGCCCAGTCCGGCAGAATAATGTCGAGGTCGGTCTGCGCGGCAGTATAGGGGTAGCGGTCGGCGGCGACCTCGATCCCTTCGGCGCGCGCGGCTTCAATTTTTTCGAGCGCGGCATCAATCTTATGCCAGTTGGCTTTGCCGGAGGTTTTCAGATGGGAAACCTGAACCCGCACGCCGCCCTTGCGGCCGATGTCGAGCGCTTCCTCAATGGCTTCGAGCAGGTTTTTCCCCTCACTGCGCATATGGGAGGTGTAGATTTTTTCTTTTGCCGCGCAGACTTTTGCCAACGCGACGATTTCCTCCTGCGGCACAGCCGAGGCGGGGGGATAGATCAGGCCGGTGCTCATTCCGCACCCGCCCTCGTCGAGCGCCTGTTCGAGCGCGCGGCACATCGCCTTCAACTCATCGGGGTTGGCGCCGCGCGGTTCATAGCCGCACACCCCGCGGTGCAGCGTGTTATGGCCGATCAGCAGCGCTTCGTTGACGGCGGGTTTCGCCTGCTCAAACAGTGCGCGATACTCCGCCACCGTGCTCCACGTGCCGGGAAACGGCTTGTCCTGCCAGTCCGACGGCAGCTGCGCGCCGCCGAGACGCGGCGCGGCCGACGCGCCGCAGTTACCGCACACCTCGGTCGTGATTCCTTGAAACACCTTGCTCGGCGCACGCGGATCGATCAGTAGATAGGCATCTGAGTGGGAATGCACATCGATGAAGCCGGGGCAGACCATTTGACCGGTCGCGTCGATGACGGTCTTTGCATCGGCCTGCGACAGATCCCCGATCGCCGCAATCCGCTCGCCGCAAATTCCGATGTCGGCCCGCACCGCCTCCGCGCCCGTCCCGTCGAGCATCTCTCCGTTTCGAATCAGCAGGTCAAAATTCATGGGAGATATGTTAACCACTAATGCACACGAATGAACACTAATCTTCCAATCATTGGAACTTCTCTACATAATCCGCAGTCATGAATATGATTTTCAATGCATCGGCGGGGACGGGCAAGACCTGGCAGGTCACCGAGCTCTATTGCGCGCTGGTGCTCGGGACAGACTCGAAGCACCTCCCGCCGGGGCGGCAGGCGGTGCCGCCCGAAAAAATTCTGCTGATGACTTTTACCGACAACGCCGCCGCCGAGCTGCGCAAGAATGTGTCGAAAAAACTGATCGCGGCCGAAGAGGAAAACGATCTGGCCCGCTCCGTTCTGCGCAAACTGCCGGCCTCGCATATCTCCACCATCCATGCCTTCTGCGCCGGACTGCTTCGCGAGCACGCGCTCGGGCTCGGCCTCTCTCCGACGTTCCAAACCCTGGAAGATGAAGAGCGCGACGCACTGCTCGACGACGCCCTGAAAGCCGAACTTTTCCAAACCTTGGAAAATGATGCGGACTTCCGAGATTTTTGTGGAGGGGTCTCTGTGCTTGGCGACCACGAATACAGCGTGATTAACACCATCCGCTCGCTGCTCGAAAAGGCCGCCTCCCGCGGGCTCGATTTGAGCGATGCTGAAGCCATGCTTCCCAAACCGGAACGGACCGTTGGTCGCGCGGAGTTTCAAAACATCTATGATCGGCTGGCCGTCATCGACTCGGAGCGCGGACTGCCCGCCAAGGCCGCAAAAAATTTCCAAACATTGGAACTTTTGCTTCAGGATTTTCCAATGATTGGAAAAATCGGTGAGCTCACCAAGTTTACCGGCAACGAGATGAAGCCCATTTCCGACGAGCTGGCGGAGCTGAAAGAGCAATTTTTGACCGAAACGCTGTATGCGGAAAATATCTCAACGTTCCGGGCTTTTGCTCGTTGTCTGGCGCGTTGTGCGCTCCGGTTTGCCGAAGCCAAACGGTCGCGCGACTGCGTCGACTTTGGCGATCAGCTGCTGCTCGCGCGCGACCTGCTCAAAAACAATCCACTTGGTGCACCGCCGTTTGAATGGATTATTGTCGATGAGGTGCAGGACACCTCGCGCGTGCAGTGCGAGGTGGTCGAAGCGCTTTGGGCTTCGCAAACCAACCTGGTGGTTTGCGGTGACAAAAAACAGTCCATCTACGCCTGGCGCAGTGCTGATCCCGATGTGATGCCCGACCTCGAAAAAGCGATGGAGCCGCGCGGGGAATATAAACAGATCCCGCTCGTTACCAGCTATCGCAGTAAGGATCGCGTGATCGAGGCGGTCAATGAACTGTTCGGCGGGATTTATGAATCCTACGATGCGCTGGAGCCGCGCGCCGCCCTGACGGATGAAAAGCCGTGTGTGGAGTTTTTGGAAGCCGACAACGAAGACCAGGGCAGTGACGAAGAGATGGCGGCGGTCGCGCGCCGCATCCGGCTTTTGGTGAACGGCGGAGAGGATTGGCGTCCGAAATTTGGATACGACAATAAGACCAAAGATTTTTTGGAAGGTCAGTCGTTCGATTATGGCGACATTTTGATTCTGCTGAAGCGCTCGACACATCAGGCCGCGCTCGAAAAGGCGCTGCGCGACGCAGGCATTCCCTACAGTAGTGGCGGCAAAGGCAAGGCGTTGTTTGAACAGCAGGAGGTGCGCGATCTGCTCCTGTTTTTACAGGTGATGACTCAGCCGCAAAACGATCTGGCGCTGGTCGGTTTCCTGCGCTCGCCGTTTGCCAACTTGCCGGACGAAACAATCGTTCAGCTTGGATGGGACGGCGAAACATTTGATCGCGAAATTCTGCGAAAACAGTTTTTCGAAACCGCATCTATTGTAGGACAAGCTTCTCTGTATTCAGAGAGCGTGTGTGAGGACACACGCTCCCGAGTACGGGAAGCGCGTCCTACAAGTGCAAGTGAGGCGGCAGAAATGATCCTGCGCTATCGTGCGCAGGTCGGCAGCAAACTGCCGTCGCAGTTGGTGCGCGAGATTGCACGCGAAACGGCGTTCGACGCGCATCTAGCGGGGCAGCCCGGCGGCGAACAGAAGCTGGCTAATTTTAAAAAAGCGCTCGACTGGATCCGCGCCGCTGAGCGCGGCGGGCAGGTGCTGGCCGGCGATGTGGTGCGGCGCTTCGAGCGGGCGATTCAAACCCCGCCGAAGAGCGGCGCGGCCGAGGCGCTGCTACCCAGTCCGGAGCAGGATTCGGCGACCATCATGACCGTGCACGGCGCGAAGGGGCTGACCCAGCGCGTCTGTTTTGTGCCGGACATCAGCTTTGGCGATGTCAACGAACCGGGCTTCGCGATGTTCTCGCCGCAGGGTTCTTTAGAAATGAATATCTCCGATCTGACCGGCGGCAAGGTGGCCAGTCCCGGATGGAAAGCAGCGCGCGAGGCGGATAAAGCGGTGCGGGACGCTGAATCGACCAATGTCTTTTATGTCGCCATGACCCGCGCCCGCGATCTGGTTGTCGTTTCCGGCGCGGGGACGCAGCGCGTCGGCGGCTGGATGAAATTGGGTGAGCCGTTCTTTAAAGGTGCTTCTGATGAAATTTTGTGTCGTAGAACGTTTTCAGAAATGCCGGAGATCGGAGATCAGAGGTCGGAGGGCAGAGATCAGAGGTCAGAGGTCAGAGATCAGGGGCCAGAGGTCAGTTATATTTCGCTGAAAGTTCCGGCGGGAGTTGCAAGAAAACCTGTAACGAGTCTGGTTGAACATCTAAAGCCTAAGGCCCAAGGCCTAAAGCCTGCCAACGACCGCCGGGCGTTCGGAACGCTGGGCCATGCGGTGCTTGAGGAGCTGGCGAAAAACAACTGGGCGGGAAACATTCCGGAGTTGCTGCGATTGTTTGGCGCCAATGAGTACGAGGGGCTTGAAGAACAACTGGAAGCGGCCCGCGAGGTGCTGGCTAAGGAAACCGCCGGAGCGGAGCTGCTGTTTGCTGAACATCCGTTTGTGCTGAAGCGCGGCGATCTGATTCTTGACGGCACGATTGATTTGCTGGCGCAATTTAACGCCGCCGGCGTCACAAGTTCCAGCCAGCTGAAGATTCTGGACTACAAGTTTTCAGACGAATCGCCGGAGGCGGCATTGGAAACCTACGGCCCGCAGCTCGCGGCCTACAAAGAGGCGGTCGAAGCGCTTCATCCCGGCGAGCAGGTTTCCGCCGCGCTGGTGCTGATTGGTGCAGCCGTGCGGGTTATTTCTTTGCGCGGCTGATGTCGTGCAGGTAGGCGGCGATCCCGTCGGCGATGCCGCGCGCGATTTTATCCTGTCCGCTTTTGCTGAGCACAAACCGTTCTTCTTTGGGATTGGTGATAAAAGCCATTTCGACGAGCGCGGCGGGGCAGGGCGCTTCGCGCAATACCTGAAAGCGGGCGCGCTTTACGCCGCGGTCATTCTGGCTGGTGCTTTTGACGAGATACTGCTGGATGCGGGTGCCGAGCGCCTGATTGGCGAGATCGAATTTGTTGCCGGGATGAGAGGTGGCTGAAGGAGTTCCTTTGCCGTAGCTGTGGGTGCTGTAGTGCTGCGGCAGGGCGAGAATGAATGTTCCGGCGCCTTCGGCGGTTGTGCCGGCCGAGTCGGCGTGGAGGCTCACAAAGACATCCGCGTTGCGGCGCGCGGCGATTTTGCCGCGTTCGGTCAGGCTGAGGTTGCGGTCGTCTTCGCGCGTCAGATAGACGGTGATTCCGCGCGCCTGCAGCAGGTTGCGCACCCGGTTGGCGATGTTTTTGGTGAGCAGTTTTTCGTGGATCTTGCGCGGGCTGGTGGCGCCCGTATCGGAGCCGCCGTGACCGGGGTCGAGCACGACGACGCGGCTGCCGGCGTTTTTCAAGAAGGCGTAGGGACGCACAGACGGCTCAACGGTCTTGGCGAAATCGGGATCTTTCAACGCCCACTGCCAGCCGATCTTGCGGACGGGATTGTTCAGCCACACCAATGCACCGTTAATCCAGCAGCGGCGGCTGTCGGTTTCAAACTCCAGCGTGTGCCATTTGTTTTTGAGCTGAATGCGATCTTTTCCGGTTTGCGAAATCTGCATGCCGTAGTAGGGGGCAATGTTGTTGAGCGGCACATACACTTCTCCGCGGGAGCTGATGGTGCGTATGTCGCTCAGGGCAGACCCGGCGGCGAGGAGGAGGGTGGCACCGAGCGCCAGAGCTGTGAGTTTTCTCGTTCCCATGAAGTTCCTTTTACGCGCAACAAAAAAGCATGTATAGTTCGCTTAATGTCTAGCATGGAAAATTATATGGGGCGAGATTTATATCTTTTACAGCGCCGGGAAACCGGTGGGCTTTTGGCTGTTTGTCTCTTGCTGCTGACCGGTTGCGGCAACATGCCGGAGGCGGAAACCTTTTCTGTGATGACCTATAATGTGCGCCAGTACGCACGGATGGACCGCGATGGCGGCGGCGAGGCCGACGACGCTAAACCCAAGGAGGCGCGCGAAGCGGTTATTCAGCTGATTGCCGCCGCACGGCCCGATGTACTCGCCCTGCAGGAAATGGGCGATGAAATCGCCTTTTCGCATTTCCAGGATGCTTTGCGGGAGGCCGGACTGAATTATCCCTATGCCGAGCTGCTTCAGCGCGGACAGGTCGAAGTGAACCTCGCCGTGCTCAGCCGGTTCCCGATCGTTTCCGTCCAGCACCGCACCAACGATTGGTACCGCATCGGCTCCGCTAAAGTTCCGGTGGCGCGCGGTTTTATCGATGTGGATATTCAGGTCAGTCCGACCTACCGCTTCCGCCTGATGAACGCGCACCTCAAGTCCAAGGTGTACAGCCCGCTCGGGCAGACCGAAATGCGCCGAAACGAGGCGCGCCTGCTCAATAAAGCCGTGCGCGACATCCTCGAAGAAACCCCGGAGGTCAACCTGCTGGTGGTCGGCGATATGAACGACGACTATGCTTCCGCCCCCCTGCGCGAAGTCGCCGGCCGCCGCGGCGGCGAATTGATTGATCTGCGCCCGCTCGACTCCGCCGGCGACGCCTGGACCTGTTTTCACGCACCCACCGACAGCCACAGCCGCTTCGACTATCTTTTCGTTAATGAAGGCATGAAACCCGAAGTGATCGAAGAGCGCACCCGTGTTGTTCGCGACCCACTCACCTATAAAGCCTCCGACCATCGTCCCGTCATCGGCGTTTTCCGTTCGGCGGACTGATTTTAACGCCGATGGCGTCATGAATTCCAAGCTTTGGAAGCCGATTGCATCGGCGCGCACAAATTTCTCAAAACACTGGAAGAAATGACGGGGGTCGGCCTCCAACCATCGGAAAAGAACCGTATTGTTGTCGTCTTTTTGTTGCAGGGAGCGGGCCATCGTCTACAATCCCCGTTCTGTATTTTTAAATCGATTGGAGAGCGTTATGGCTGAAGAACTGCAACCGTTACTGGATCAGATCCGCAAAGAGGGAATTGAAAAGGCCGAAACCGAGGCCGCCGAGATTCTTTCGAAGGCCAAAGAAAAAGCCGCGCAGATGGTGCGCGAGGCCGAGGCGAAAGCCAAAGAGCTGCTGGCAAAAGCCGAAACCGATTCTGAGGTCTTCACGCGGCGCAGCATTGCCACGCTCGAACAGTCGGCGCGCGATGTGCTCATTACCGTTGGTCAGGGGATCGAAAACATTCTTTCCGAAATCGTCACGGCCTCCGTCGACGAAGTGCTCGGCATTGAGGTGCTCGAAAAAATGATGGTCAGCATGGCGAAATCCTGCGCCGATCAGCATGGCGAGACCCGCATTGAGCTGCTGGTGAGCGAAGCCGATCAGGATGAGCTCGTGAAATTTTTCGCGTCGAAGTACTCCGATAAGATGGTTGAGGGCCTTGAGCTCCACGTGGACAACGAAATCCTTAAAGGCTTCAAGGTGAGTTTCGCGGACGATCATGTTTATCTCGACTTTACACAGGAGGCCATCGCCGAGGCGTTGAGCGCCTTCCTTCGCCCCAAACTGGCTGATATTGTCGGCCGTGTCGCAAAAAAGACGGCAGAATAAGAGGGGATGTTCCGATTTTAACGGTTTCAACGAGTTTAACGAATTGAACGATTTCTAATGAGTCACTGGTATCTAGTTTCATCGCTTCCGTATCTGCGCTTTGGCGATAAACCGCCGATGAGCGCGAAGGCGTTTCGCGCCGCCTGCGTGGGCTGGGTGGCGGATGATGAACGGGTCGTGATCGATGCGGCTCTCGAAAACCGCGAGCCGGAAGCGGGCGTCTCGCCTGCGGAGCTGTGGTGGAACGGGGAAGTGCAGCTGCGCGATGCGGTCGTGCGGGTGCGCGCTAAAAACCGCGGCACCGATGCCTCCCGCTTTATCCAGCCGCACGACGGCTTTAGCGTTACCATTGAAAAAATGGTGACCGATGCCTTTACCCGCCCTGATCCGATGGAACAAGAGATGGAGCTCGACCGCGCACGCTGGAGCCTGGTTGACGAGCTGGCCGTTGGGGACCTGTTCGGGTTCGCCGCCGTGCTGGCGTTTGCCGTCAAAGTCCGCATCGCAGAGCGCTGGGCGGGCCTAGATGAAGAGGCCGGAAAAGAAAAAGTTGAAGAATTGATTTTAACCGCAACCGCGGAAAATCCTGAAACAGGAATAGAAGTATGAATCTAGGCAAAATTGTTGGAGTAAACGGAAACCTGCTGACGGTGGCGTTTGAGAACCCCGTCATTCAGAACGAAGTGGGTTTCGCAAAATTGGGCGACATTCAGCTGAAGGCGGAGGTCATTCGCATTCGCGACCGCAATGCGGAGCTGCAGGTGTTTGAGGATACCACCGGTCTGCGGATTGGTGATCAGGTAGAGTTTTCCGGAGCCCTGCTTTCGGTGGAACTCGGACCGGGCCTGCTCACGCAGGTATTCGACGGCCTTCAAAATCCGCTGCCGGCACTGGCCGAAGAGTGCGGGTTTTTTCTGCAGCGCGGTAAATATCTCGATCCGCTTCCGCGCGACGCCAAATGGGCGTTTACACCGATTGCTAAAGCTGGCGACACTGTCGTTGCCGGCGATGCGGTTGGTCAGGTTCCCGAAGGAATTTTTGATCACAAAATCATGGTTCCATTCCGGCTGCACGGCCGCCTGACTGTCAAATCGGTTGAAGCCGCCGGCGAGTATACGGTGGAACAGGTAGTCGCTGTGGTCACCGACGATAAAGGCCGCGATCACGATGTGAAACTGATGCAGGTCTGGCCGGTGAAAATGCCGATCAAGTGCTACGCCGAGCGCCTGCGCCCGACCGAGCCGCTGGCTACCTCCCAGCGCATCGTCGACACCTTCTTCCCCGTCGCCCGCGGTGGAACCTACTGCATTCCCGGTCCTTTCGGTGCCGGCAAAACCGTGCTCCAGCAGATCACCAGCCGCCACGCCGATGTCGATATCGTGATCATCGCCGCCTGCGGCGAGCGCGCCGGTGAGGTGGTGGAAACGCTGCGCGAATTCCCGGAACTGACCGACCCGAAAACGGGCAAGAGTCTGATGGAGCGCACGGTGATCATTTGCAACACCTCTTCCATGCCGGTGGCCGCGCGCGAGGCGTCGGTTTATACCGGGGTGACGCTGGCAGAATACTACCGCCAGATGGGGCTCGATGTGCTGCTGCTCGCCGACTCCACCTCCCGCTGGGCGCAGGCCCTGCGCGAAATGTCCGGGCGCCTTGAAGAGATCCCCGGCGAAGAAGCGTTCCCGGCCTACCTTGAATCCGTGATTGCCGCCTTTTACGAGCGCGGCGGAGTCGTTCGTCTGAATAACGGCGAAACCGGATCGGTCACCATCGGCGGAACGGTTTCTCCGGCCGGCGGTAACTTTGAAGAGCCGGTTACACAGGGAACACTCAAGGTGGTCGGCGCATTCCACGGCCTGAGCCGCGCCCGGTCCGACGCGCGGCGCTACCCCGCCATCGACCCGCTCGAAAGCTGGAGCAAATACAAGAGCGTAGTGGATGAAGAGGAGCTGGCGCAGGCGCGCCGTTTCCTGCGCGAAGGCAGCGAGGTCGGCCAGATGATGAAAGTGGTCGGTGAAGAGGGGACCTCAATCGAAGATTTCATGGGTTACCTGAAGGGGGAATACCTCGATGACGTTTATCTTCAGCAGAACGCGTTTAACGATGTCGATGCCGCGACGCCGGTCGACCGTCAAAAACACGTTTTCGGTTTCATCGCCCGCCTGCTCAAAACCAAGCTGAAATTTGAGGACAAAGATGCTGCGCGCGGCTTCTTCCAGAAGCTCACTCAGGCGACCCGCGACTGGAACCAGATCGCGTTCGACTCGGACGAATTTAAAAAACAGGAAGAACAACTCGATCACCAGATCGCGGAGGTTGCGGATTATGCATAAAGTTTATCATCGTATTGAACAGATCGCGGGGAACGTGATAGTGGTCACCGCCGAGGACGTCATCTATGGCGAGCTGGCTCGGGTGGAGTCGGACTTCGGCGCCTCGCTGGCGCAGGTTATTCGATTGGAAAACAGTCGGGTTTATTTGCAGGTTTTCGCCGGCGGACGCGGAATTTCGACCGACGCGAAAGTCCGCTTCCTCGGCAACACCATGCAGATACCGTTTTCGGAAAATCTGATGGGCCGGGTGTTCACCGGGTCCGGCGTGCCGCGCGACAACGGGCCGGTCATTACCGAAAACCTGATTCCGATCGGCGGGCCGTCGGTCAATCCGGCTAAACGCATTATTCCGCGCAATATGGTGCGCACCGGCATTCCGATGATCGACGTGTTTAACACGCTGGTCGAATCGCAGAAGCTGCCGATTTTCTCGGTCGCCGGGGAACCCTACAACGAACTGCTCGCCCGCATTGCGCTGCAGGCCGAAGTGGATATCATCATTCTTGGCGGCATGGGTCTCAAGCACGACGACTATCTCTACTTCCGCGATTACCTTGAAGAAAACGGTGCGCTGTCGCGCTCGGTTCTCTATGTGCATACCGCCGCCGACCCGACCGTGGAATGTATGCTCGTGCCCGATATCGCACTCGCCACGGCTGAGCAGTTCGCCTTGCAGGACAAGCGCGTGCTGGTGCTGCTGACCGACATGACCAACTTTGCCGACGCCATGAAGGAAGTGGCTATCACCATGGAGCAGATTCCGTCCAACCGCGGCTATCCCGGCGATCTCTACTCGCAGCTCGCTTCGCGCTACGAAAAAGCAGTCGACTTCGAAGGCTCCGGCTCCATCACCATTCTGGCCGTGACCACCATGCCAGGCGACGACGTGACCCACCCGGTGCCGGATAACACCGGGTACATTACCGAAGGGCAGTTCTATCTTAAGAACGGCCGCATCGAGCCGTTCGGATCGCTCTCCCGTCTGAAACAGCAGGTCAACGGAACCACCCGCGACGACCATCGCACCATCATGGACACCATGATTCAGCTCTACGCTTCTTATAAGGAAACGCTGGAGAAACAGTCGATGGGCTTCCGGATGAGTGGCTGGGACAGCAAACTGCTGAAATACGGCGAACGCTTTGAAAACGAAATGATGGCGCTGTCTGTCAACATCCCGCTCGAAGAAGCCCTCGACCGAGGCTGGGCCATTCTGGCCGACTGCTTCGAGCCGCAGGAAACCGGAATTGCATCGAAATTGACCGACGCATTCTGGCCGAAGAGTGTTTAACCGCGAATGGACGCTAATGAACGCGAATAATCAAAGGTGGAAAAGATTCCCCTCCATGGGAGGGGTACCCGAAGGGCGGGGTGGGTTTAACGACTTCAACGTTTTAACGGCTTTAACGATTTGAACAATAAATCATGGCAAAGATCAAATATACGAAGAATGAGCTGAAGACGCAGCGCGACTCGCTGACGCGCTTTACGCGCTATCTGCCGACGCTGATGCTCAAAAAGCAGCAGCTGCAGATGGAACTGCGCGGACTCGAAGCTCAGATCGAAGCCAAGCGCGGCGAAGAGGATGCTGCGCGCGCCGACCTCGCCGCCTGGGTGAAGCTGTTCGCCGAGTCGTTCGATTTCACGCCGTATATTCAGGTTGCCGAAATTGAGCGCTCCAGCGGCAACATCGCCGGGGTCAACATTCCAATCTTCGGAAGCATCTCGTTTGTTGAAGAGACGCCTGATCTGTTTGAAACCGCCGCCTGGGTGGACAGTGGAATTGAAATGCTCCGTCAGCTCATCAGCTTGCGTGTCGAGCGACAGATTATCGAAGAGCAGCACAGGTTGCTGTTGGCTGAGCTGCGCACCACCTCCCAGCGCGTCAACCTTTTCGAAAAAGTGAAGATTCCGGAATGCAAAGAGAAGATCCGCATGATCCGGATCTTCATGGGCGACCAGCAAACCGCCGCCGTCGCCCGTTCCAAGATTGCCAAGCGCAAAAGCGCCGAGAAAGTGACCGCCGCATGATCGTCAAAATGAAAAAACTGACGCTGATTTGCACCCGTGCTTCGCGCGAGATGACGCTCGATGCGTTGCGCGATCTGGGTGCGGTTCATCTGCAGCATGTGACATCGCCGGAGGGCGAGGGGCTCGATCAAGCCCGCAATCATTTTTCCTATCTGCAGCGCGCGCTCGAAGTGCTGCCGAGGCATGTGCATGCCGCGCCATCCGGAAAATCCGCACACGATGCGGTGGATGAATTGTGGAAGCTGATTCACCGCAAACAGGCGCTGACTGAAAAAATCGAACTGCTCGAAATCGAACGCAAACGCTATGAACTGTTCGGTGCGTTTGATGTCGACGATGTTCTCGCTTTGCAGGAGCAGGGCGTGCAGGTGAAATTGCTGACCGCTCCGATCAAGCAGATTCCTGAGCAGCCTGACGGGGCGACGCTGGTTGAGCTGGGCCGCGACCGCACCTCGGCATATTTCGCGCTGATCAGCCGCGAACCGGTCGATATTGAGGCTGAAGAGCTTCCGCTGCCGGAATGTTCCGCTGAAGGGATGACCCGGCACATCGAAGGCCTTCAGAAAGAACTGGCCGAAGTGGAAGAAGGATTTGCCGCATACATTGGTGATCGCGCCGCGGTGGCCGCTATTGCCGGAGAAGCCGAGGATCATGTGGTCTGGCTTGAAGCCCGCAACGGGATGGGCAAAGAAGAGGCCGTTACTTATCTTAAGGGATTTTTACCGGCCGATCACGAAAAGGAACTGCGTGCCGCCGCTGAAAAGCGGGGCTGGGCCGTGCTGGTCGAAGAGCCGACCGCCGACGATCCCGTGCCGACCCTCCTGCGCAATCCAAAGTGGGTCAAACCGGTTAAGGCCGTACTGGATCTTATTGATGTTGTGCCCGGCTATAAGGAACTCGATGTGAGCGCTTTGTTCCTGATTTTCTTAAGCATCTTCTTTGCCTTCATTATCGGCGATGCCGGGTATGGGATTTTGTTTGCGGGGGTAACGTTATTTGGAAAGTTTAAAACCAAAGACAAACCGGCGGCGCAGCCGGGATTAAACCTGATGCTGATTATGAGCACGGCGACGATTGTTTTCGGGGCATTATCCGGAAATTATTTTGGCATTCCAATTGAGAGTCTGCCTCCGTTTCTAAACGTTCTGACGAACTCCTATATGACGGGATGGAACGGCGCGAAATGGGATTCAGATTTGGCCGCCAATCATATTATGTTCATCTGCTTCTCGATTGCGGTGATCCATCTGTCGATTGCTCATTTGTGGAATATTGTCCGGAAAATCAATTCGGGCGCGGCCTTTGTGGATTTCGGTTGGTTGCTGTGCACATGGGCACTCTACATGATTGTGCTGGAGCTCGTGATTGATGTGACTCTGTATCCATTGATTCAAACAGTTAAAATTCCTCTGCTTGGAGCGGGTGTTCTTTCTGTAGCTGTCGGACTGCTTTTAATGAAATCCTACATCGGAATCATTACGCTGTTTTTGGATGTGATCAGCAACTTTGTGGACATCATCTCCTATATTCGTCTTTATGCCGTAGGCGCCGCATCGCTTGCTGTCGCACAGGCCTTCAATGAAATGGCGATCGGTGTTGGCTTCCATGGATTGGCCGCGCTGGGGGCCGCACTGATTCTTTTTGCCGGACACGGACTCAATATCATTCTAGGTGCGATGGGTGTGATGGTGCATGGAATCCGGCTGAACACACTCGAATTTTCCGGTCATGCGGGGGTTGAATGGGCCGGAATCCACTACAACCCGTTCAAGAAAAAAACAAGCAACCTTTAACGAATCGACTAATTAGGAGGAACAACAATGGACGCATCATTAGCAACTGCACTGATCAAACTGGGCGGAGTAGCCGCCTTCTCGTTTGCCGCGATCGGCTCGGCCATCGGAACTGGAACCGCCGGTATGGCCGGAATTGGAGCCTGGAAAAAATGTTTTGCACAAAATAAGCCAGCACCCTTTATTCTGCTGGTTTTCATCGGGGCTCCGCTCTCGCAGACCATCTACGGACTGCTCATGCTGATTAACTTTAACAAGATCGCAAATTCGATTGCCACTGATCCTTCTGTGGCGGCTCTTTGGCCTGCCGTTTTGGGTGCGGGAATCATAGGCGGAATCGCGGTTGGTGTATCGGCCTGGTATCAAGGCAAGACTTCAGCTGCAGCCAATGACACCATTGCAGAAACCGGACAGGGGCTCACCAACTGTATTATCTCCATCGGGATTGTGGAAACCGTCGCGCTGTTCGTGACCTTCCTCGTCGGCATGGCGTTTAAGTAAGCTTCCAAGCATTGGGAAAAACGGGTTCGATTTTTCCAGACATTGGAAACGTTAATCAGTAGTTTTTCCGAACCTTGGAACATTTCGCGTTTATTCGCGTCCATTCGCGGTTAAAGTTTCCATGAATTGGAAAATGGACAGGCTATGAATTTAGAAGAGCTCAATCAGATTAAGGAAGCGGCGCTGGCGGAAGCCAACGGCGCGGCCGATGCCGCCGCCCTCGAAGAGGTGCGCATTAAGTATCTCAGCCGCAAAGGGTTGCTGACCGATGTGATGGCGCAGCTCAAAGATGTGCCGAACGAGGAAAAACCGCTGTTCGGTAAAGGCGCCAACGAGCTCAAGCAGGAACTGACTGCGCTGATTAAAGAGCGTCAGGAATCGCTTTCCGACGGCCCGAAAAAGGGCGGCGCGTTTGATCCGACCCTTCCGGGGCAGTGGCCCGCACTTGGTTCCGAGCATCCAATCAGCAAAGTGACCGCCCGCATCACGGAGATCTTCCAGACGCTCGGCTTCACCGTCGCCGACGGCCCGGATGTGGAAACCGTCTGGAACAACTTTGACGCGCTCAACACGCCGGCCGATCATCCGTCGCGCGACGAGCAGGACACGTTTTATCTAAACAGCGGCGAGCTGCTGCGCTGCCACACCTCGCCGGTGCAGGTGCGCTACATGGAAAGCCACACCCCGCCGATCCGCATCATCGCGCCCGGTCGCTGCTACCGCCGCGACACGCCGGACGCCACCCACAGCGCCAACTTCCATCAGGTGGAGGGGCTCTTTGTAGCCGAAGATGTTTCGATGGCCGACCTCAAAGGGACGCTGGCCTACTTCGCCAAGCAGTTCCTCGGCGAGGATGTTAAAATCCGTTTCCGTCCGCACTTTTTTCCCTTTACGGAGCCGAGTTTCGAAGTGGATTTCTTTTTTGAGGTTGGCGGCAAAGCGCGCTGGATCGAAATTCTCGGCGCGGGCATGGTCGACCCCGAAGTATTCAAGAAGGTCGGTTACGACCCCGAAAAAGTCACCGGCTTCGCCTTCGGCATGGGCATCGAACGCCTCGCCATGATCATGTACGGCATCAAAGACATCCGCAACCTCTACGAAAACGACGTGCGGTTCCTCTCCCAGTTCTAAGTCGGGCAGGGCTCGGGCTGTGACGGTTAGCCCGCCCGTCAGAACGTTGAACTCCCTTGTTCCCTTCTTCTGTTTCTATCCGTATACTCCGCCTTCATATGAATGCGATGGATCAGAATCTTTCAACCGAAGTGCTCCGCTGGCAGGAAAAGCTGTTTCAGCGTTCTGTCCGACGTCAGGCCCGCCTGCGCAAAGTTAAACAACTGTTGGGCATCACCTCGAACCAGACCTGTCTGGAGGTTACATCCGGCGACGGAATTATCAGCCAGCAGCTCCGGCTTGACGGCGGAACCTGGACCACGCTGGTGACCACTCACGATGCGCAGGCCGCGCTGGCTTATTTTATTAAGCCGGAGGTGCAGGTTCTGGACGGGAACACCATCAATGCGCCCGACCATAGTTTTGATGCGGTGGTGATTGTCGACGCCCTCGAGCGCATTCGGGATGATCACGCGTTCATCAAGGAGTGTCACCGGGTGTTGAAAACCGATGGCCGGCTGATTGTCACGGCGGCGCGCAAAATGCCGTTTGCTCTCGGCGGCGGCCCACTGCGCGCTCTGCTCGGGCAGTCCTGGAAGCGCCGGGGTCTGGAGCGGGCCGGCTATACCGCGCATGAGTTTTTTAATGTGCTCAAAGACGGTTTTGATGTGCCGGAAACGGCTTCTTATTCATCCTGTTGCGTGGAAGTGCCCGGTCTGATGTGCGAGGCGGCGGCTAACAAGATGGCGGGCGGCCCTTACAACATGCCGCCTGCCAATGCGGATACTGAGCATTTCTACCATTATACTAGGCTTTGCGCATTCGGAACGCTGCTTTGGCCGCTCATGTGGTTGCTCTCAAAAATTGAAAAGGTTCTGATTTTTATCGTCCCCGGCCACAACATGGTGGCCAAAACCAAGCGCCGCGTCTGGCGCGAGCGCCGGACTCCCATCCTGCTTGACGGCCGCTCCATCGCCGAAGCTGCCCTCAACACCAAGATCGGCACCGCCGCACCATTCTAAGAGCAGAGCAATGGATTTTTGGAGATTTGGATGATTGGAAATGCAGCTGCGATTCATGATCGCGGATCTGGAGAATGTTATGAATTCCCATGAAGTGGACTATGAAATTCTAGGTGACGATCTTCAGGTGGTGGAGATTGAACTTGATCCCGGCGAAACGGTGATCGCCGAGGCCGGCGCCATGAACTACATGGAGGAGGGCATCACCTTCGAAGCCAAAATGGGTGACGGCTCCAATCCGAGCGAGGGGCTGATGGGCAAGCTGATGAGCGCAGGGAAACGGGCGCTGACCGGCGAATCCCTGTTCATGACGCATTTCACCAACAGCGGCGCGGGCAAAAAGCGTGTTTCCTTTTCTGCGCCGTATCCCGGCAAAATTCAGGCGCTCGACCTGTCGCAAAATGGCGGGCAGTTTGTCTGTCAGAAGGATGCGTTTTTGTGCGCGGCCAAAGGAACCAAAGTCAGCATTGCTTTTACGAAGCGTATGGGGGCCGGATTTTTCGGCGGCGAAGGGTTTATTTTACAGAAACTCGAAGGCGATGGCCTGGCCTTTGTTCACGCCGGCGGAACGATTGTTAAAAAAGAAATCAACGGCGAAGCCCTGAGGGTCGATACCGGCTGTATTGTCGGCTTCAGCGGCGACATCGACTATTCCATTGAGCGGGCGGGCAACATGAAGTCGATGCTGCTCGGCGGTGAAGGCCTGTTCCTCGCCACTCTGCGCGGAACCGGTACGGTTTATCTGCAGAGCCTGCCGTTTTCCCGCCTGTGCGACCGCATCCTCGCCCATGCTCCGCAAGCCGGCGGCAAACGTCAGGGCGAAGGCTCCGTGCTCGGCGTCGTCGGCGACCTGATCGGTGGACGATAATACAGGTGCGGCGCTCCTACGACAAACTGAACCAGTTTTGCAGGATGCCTGATCGGTGGACGATAATACAGGTGCGGCGCTCCCTTCGCGCCCGGAACACCTGAAGCCGTGTTTTTTAACGGACAGTTTTTTTGTGCTTCGCCGGCGATTGCAGTGATTTTCAGGCGAGCCCGTGAGGGCAGGGGTCGCAATTGATAAGGAGGCGGTTATGAAAAATACAGGCTGGTTTTTTTTGCGGATTGATCCTGCTGGCGCTTTGCGACTGCGACTATGATGTTCCGCTGACAGAAGATGCGGCGGTTCCGGTGGATGAGGCTCTGACCGGAGTCTGGCAGAAGTTGCCGGATGAAAGGAATCCGGAGGATCCAATGGCCCGACTGGCGATTCTGCCATTTAGTAAAACGGAATATCTTGTTGTGATGTCACTGGGGGATAATCCCTGCTGTTTCCGGGCCTGTCCACTCCTTTTTGGACGGGATGGAACTGGTTCAGCTCAAATGGCCTGCACCCGATGAGGGCGATGATTGCGAAATCTGCCGTTATTCGCTGGAAGAGGGCATTTTGACCGTTAAAACCCTGAGCAGGGAGGTTGTCAGCCCGAAGATCAAGGATTCTGCGGTGTTGCGCGAAACGTTGCTGGCGAACCGGGACAATCCCGACTTGTTTGAGAAGCCTAACCGCTACCGCAGATTCAAAGACTGATTCTCCCCACCCTTGGAATATGAACATAGACGCGGTGTCCTCACCGCGTTTTCAATAGCTGGAACGCGACGGGACGTCGCGTTTACGTTTTCGAAACCGCAGTTTGCCAGCGCGATTCAATCTCTTTGCGTTTGGCATCATCACTTGTCGGTTCAAATGTTCGGTCGAGGGCCCAGGCTTTTTCGGCGAGACCGGCAAGGCAAGCCGCGCCGAGCGCGGTGGTTTCGATGGTTGTCGGCCGCCGGACCGGAATGCCGAGCAAATCGGCCTGCATCTGCATCAGCAGGTCGCTTTGCGAGGCCCCGCCGTCGACGCGGATTTCTTTAAGCGGCGCGCCGACATCCGCCCCCATCGCGCGCAGGACGTCGGCGGACTGGCAGGTGATCGCTTCGAGCGTGGCGCGGGCAATATGCGCGGCGGTGCTCCCGCAGGTAAGGCCGGTGATGATGCCGCGCGCCTCCGGGTTCCAGTGCGGCGCGCCGAGCCCCGTGAAGGCGGGCACAACGGTGACGCCCCCGCTGTCGGGCACCTGCGCGGCGAGCTCGTTGATTTCCGCTGCGTTTTGAATAATTCCCAGCCCGTCGCGAAGCCACTGGATGGCGGCTCCGGCGGTGAAGACGCTGCCTTCGAGCGCGTATTTAACGGGCTGCCCTTCGAGCTGCCACGCGATGGTGGTGAGCATCCGGTTGCGGCTGATGACCGGTTGCGTGCCGGTCTGCATCAGGATGAAGCAGCCGGTGCCATAGGTGTTTTTGGCCATGCCGGGCTCGGTGCAGCGTTGGCCGAACAGTGCGGCATGCTGATCGCCCGCCATGCCGGTAACCGGTGCGCCGAGAAGCGTGTGTTCAGCGAACAGGCCGCCGGACGGTTTCACCTCTGGTAGAAGCGCGCGCGGGACGCGGAAGAGCTCCAGCAGGGATTTGTCCCACTCGAGCGTGTGAATGTTGAACAGCGAGGTGCGCGAGGCGTTGGTGACGTCGGTGGTGAAAACGCGGCCTTCCGTCAGCTTCCACAGCAGGAAGCTGTCCACCGTGCCGGCGGCCAGCTCGCCGCGCTCGGCGCGTGCTCGCGCGCCGTCCGTGTGATCGAGCAGCCAGGCAATTTTTGCGGCGGAAAAGTAGGGGTTGAGCAGCAGGCCGGTTTTTTCGCGAATAATATGTTCGCAGCCATCGGCCTTGAGCTGCTCGATGGTTGGGGCGGTGCGGCGGTCCTGCCAGACGATGGCGTTGTGTAGCGGTTCGCCGGTGGTGCGGTCCCATAAAATGACGGTTTCGCGCTGGTTGGTGATGCCGATGGCGTCCGGCGCGGTAACGCTGGCCTGCCGGAGCGCGTCGCGGGCGGTTTCGATCTGTGAGGCCCAAAGATCGGAAGGATTGTGCTCGACCCAGCCGGGCCGGGGATAGATCTGTTTAAACTCCTGCTGGGCGGAGCTGAGGATTTTTCCGCTTTTGTCAAAAAGGATGCTGCGCGAGCTGCTAGTTCCCTGATCGAGCGCTAGGATGGTTCCCATTGGTTTCCTCCGTTTGGGGGCAGTGTACAAGGCATGGCCGGAATGTGCAGTTAAAAGATTTGACACCTTGGAGCGAATTGGTAGGGTGTTCCGCTCTTTTAGGATTTTAGTGGAGATTTGAACAATGAAACGTACATGGCAACCGTCGAAAATTAAACGCGCCCGTAAGCACGGCTTCCGCAAACGCATGCTGACTGCTGATGGCCGCGCCATTCTGAAACGCCGCCGCCAGAAAGGCCGCAAACGCCTGACTGTCGCCGACGCGTAAGGTGGTTAACCGGAGGACCCCGGTGTCTGGAAACACGCTTTCCAAAAAACAACGCATAATTAAAGCCTCTCTTTTTAGGGAGGCTTTTGCGCAGAGAAGGAGCTTTGTCGGGCGCTTTATGGTGCTTTGGCTTCGCGAAGGCGAGGGCGCCGCACTCCGGCTTGGGGTGGTCACCAGTAAAAAGGTGAGCAACCGCGCTGTTGATCGCAACCGCGCCCGCCGCGTTTTACGCGACATCTTTCGCCGCCACCGCGCTGAATTCGATGGAGCAGTTGACGTGGTCATCATCGGTCGTCGCAATATTCTGGATGCTCCCTATGAAGAAGTAGAGGCCGAGCTGCTGCGGCTGGCCCGTAACGCGGGGATTCTAAAATGATCCGCCGGTTCGTTATTTGGCTGGTCCGCCGATATCAGGGCGTTTCGCGCTGTTTCCCTGCCCGCTGCCGGTTCTATCCAACTTGTTCAGATTATACGATTGAAGCTGTGCAGAAGCATGGCATAGTAGCCGGTCTTTGGCTCAGCCTGAGGCGGATTTGCCGCTGTCATCGGTGGAATCCGGGAGGGGTTGACCCCGTGCCGGAAGCCAGACGCCGGAAGCCAGACGTCGGATTGAACGACGTTAACGAACAAAGTGATTTAACGAGCCCGAAGGGCGATTGAACGAGCCCCGTGGAATAGAGGAAACAAAACAAGAGAAATGTTTTGAAATGCAGGTTTGGTGCTGAACGTGCCAATGTGTGCTGCACGACTTATTCCACAGGGCGTTTTAATGATTTAACGATAGGACCTGCTATGAAGAAAAATGATTTTATAATCGTCGGAATCCTTGTGGTTTTGATGTTCGGCTGGATGAAGTATTACCCGGCGCTCGAAAAGAAGTATTTCCCGAAGCCGGAACAGCCGGTTGAACAGACCGCGCCTGCCGAGGACGCAGAGGTTGTCGCGCCAGTCCTGAGTGAACCGGTTGATGCCGTTGTGGAAAAAGCCGCTGAAGCGGCTGCGGAAGCGGTTGCGGAAGTGGCTGCCGTTGAAATGCCAGACGTCCCCGAAGCGTTTCAGACCCTTTCTAACGAAACCATCGAGCTGACCCTTTCGTCATACGGCGGGGCCGTGGTTTCTGCGGTGCTCAAAGACTATCCCGAACGCAACACCGACGA
>JACNKZ010000071.1 GCA_014381785.1 Kiritimatiellota bacterium | reverse complement strand
CACAGCTCAACTTGAACAGACCAGCAACCAGCTCAAGCAAACCAGTGTTCAGCTTGAACAGGCCAACCAAGAGATAGAGCAATTGTACTTAAGATATAAAAAAGAGCAGTTAACTGTATTAAAACCAATTTACCGCAACATATACAAAAAGGCGGGGGAAAATCTTCGAAAGGTAATTCCAAACCGTTGGGTAGATAAAATTAAACAGCATATTCCTAATCCCGAAGGGATTCCCAGCCACCTTATCTGCAAAGCATCAGTAACCGGAATAAAGCCAAATCATACCCTTCCTGAATTCTCTAAACCGGAGGCCAACACGCCACCCGATCTTTTTGTATTATCTATTATAAACTGGAATTTTAGATATCAAAGACCTCAACATATGGCAAACGGGCTAGCGAATGCAAACCAACGGGTTTTTTACGTTGAGATGGAATTAGACTCAGAATTATCTGTTGAGGAAATCCAAAAGAACCTCTACAAAGTAAGACTATCGTCTAAACACATTGGTCATATTCAGCCATATACCGGACAGCCATCGGTAAAACAAACAAAAGGGTGGATCGATGCATTCTATGCACTCTGCGATAACGTTGTCTCAACTTCATTTAAACAAATAATAATCCAGCACCCTTATTGGTGGCAGCTGGCAAAACACCTTCCTCCGGAGTTTCACATTACATTTGACTGTATGGATGACATTTCGGGATTCTCAAACACCGAACAATTCTTGCTGGATCTAGAACATGATCTCCTAAAAAACTGCGACCAGTTGATCGTCAGCTCTCAATACCTTTTCAATAAATACAAACACTACCAAACACCGAAACTTATTCGAAATGCAGCCGAACTAGATCATTTCTCAGCTAAAAACAAAATGCTCTATCCACCTGGGTTCCTGAAAAGTAGTCCCCAAAACAAAAAAATTAAAGTCGGATACATCGGTGCCATTGCAGAGTGGTTCGATACAGAACTCGTAAAATATGTTGCGCTAAACTGTCCGGATCTCGAATTTCATCTATGCGGAGCTGTAACAGCACCGGAACCTGCAAAGCTCGATGAACTCGACAATATTTTCATGTATGGAGAAATCCCATACTCAGAGGCACCCGCCTTTATGAATTCAATGGATGTATTAACCATCCCATTCAAACTGCTACCCATCATTCATGCCTGCGATCCTGTGAAGTTCTACGAATACTCAGCCACGGGCAAACCCACTGTATCAACCAATCTACCAGAGCTCGCAAGAGCGTCTCATCTAACTTTTATAGCTAATACGCCTGAGGAGTTCGTAGAAAAGATTCTTGAGGCTCATCAGGCCGCAAAAGACAAATCGTTTGTGCAGAAGCTTCAGCTATATGCATCTGAAAACACATGGACCCATCGCATAGTCGTATTTAAAGAGGCCCTGAATACGTTTCCGAAAATTTCTGTGGTGATTCTGTCTTACGGGGATCCGGAACTGACAAAGGCTACACTACACTCACTATACGAATCGGGTGCAAACTATCCAAACATGGAGGTTATCGTTGTCGACAACGGATCTCCCGACGAAAGCATTGTTGCAATCGAAGAGTTCGCCAGAAAATTACCCGGGGTACGCCTTATCGAAAACAAGGAGAATCTCGGATTTGCCAAAGGAAATAATGTCGGCATCCAGGAAGCAACCGGCGAATTTGTACTGCTTCTGAACAACGATACCGTTGTCGCGCCGGGGGCTCTGTTTGCCATGGTCCGTCATCTCGAAAAACATCCTGACATCGGTGTCATCGGCCCCTTGACCAACAATATCGGCAATGAAGCCAAATTGTTTGTTGAATACAGCTCAATCGAAGAAATGTTTAAGGTAGCCCGGGAGGCTACAACAGGATACCGCGGCCAACATACAAGTATCCAGGTCTGTGCATATTTTGCGGCAATGTTTCGGAAGACAGACTTTGATGTTTTCGGGTTGTTATCTGAAGAGTATGGGCGAGGCATGTTTGAAGATGATGACCACTGCGCAACAATCCGGTCCAAAGGCTTTTCCTGCGCACTTGCCGAAGATGCCTTCATTCACCATCATCTTTCAGCAACATTTGACAAAATAGGGGCCAATGAAAAAGAAAACCTATTTAACGAAAATAAAAAAATATTCGAAAAAAAATGGGGAACATGGATGCCTCATGTGTATAGGGAAAAACGTGGCGAGTCTTCTCTCGCAAAGGAATCAGAATGCGCCCAAAAATAATTCTACATGTTGGAACTGAAAAAACAGGGACAACAAGTATCCAATCGGTGCTGGGCGCCTCATACGGCGAACTACTAGAAAAGGGCATTTTATTCCCGCAATCGATAGGTGCTCCTAGCCATATCAATCTAACAGCCTGTGCTCTTGAGAACCAGCCTACACATCCCATACGAAAACTGCTCAAAATAGAAGACCCTGTAGAGTTTATAAACTTTAAAACAAATACGCTGACTAACATTAAAAATGAGATTCAAAAAACAAAACCTAGTCAAATTATAATTAGCGACGAGCACATAAATGTGCATCTTTCTTGCCAAGAAACCCTCCTGAACTTCAAGCGGATATGCGAAGAAATTGGCAGCATCAAATCCGTAATTATCTATCTCCGAAGACAAGATCAGTTTCGCCTAAGTTTATTTAGCGAAGCTGTAAAATCCGGAAACCTATCGAGCTTTGACTTAGAAAACCCTTTGCCCGTATTTAATGCCGTACCATACCGATTTTCTTATCTAGAAATTTTGAACAACCTGAGGTCTTCGTTTGGTAAAAATTTAACAGTACGGGTATATGATCGAGCAACTTTCCCAGAAGGCAATGTCTGCTGTGATTTCCTCAACCAGATCGACGTTTCTCTACAAGCGACGGGAACCACCGAAGAAAATTCAAATAAAACTATTGATGCCAGAGTTATTAAACACCTGGCACTGATATCATTATTATTAAAAAAGACCAATAAAAATTGGGCTAACAAATGTCGCTCTGCACTTTTGGAAAAATGTGAGACCCTCTTCAAGGGTCCAGGCGTAGTCATGAATACAGAAATACATGAAAACTTCCTAAAGCAATTTGAAACTCAAAATGAAATAATAAGAAGAGATTTTTTTATGACGACTAGGCATCAGTATCTATTCTCGACAATCCTTAGCGGAAACCACCCTAACATGACCACGTATCCGGCCAGCACTATTCCATGGATCAAGTTCATCATGCACTGCATAACAAACACCCCCCTTGAGCCTCAATCAAATGGGCCCGCTATCGATAAAAATTTACACAAGCAGTTGAGCCTTGGAAATGCACAAAGAAATAATATCTCAAATGCCATTTGCCCAGTATGCGGCACTTTTTATCTGCTAGACTTAACAAAACCAAGTAGAGAGGAGAAGCTTTGCCCTGGCTGTGGCGCATCCGGACGAGCACAGGCAATTGCGCATTACCTTAGTGAAATCTTAGCAACCAGCGGGACGCCTTTAATTGAACATCCCAAGGAAACCTCTAAGAAAATTATCGGCCTTTCTGACAGCCCTGTTTATGCGAGAATCCTAAACGAGAAATATGATTATATAAATAGCTTTTACCACCGCGAACCATTTCTTGATATCACTAGCCCACCTGATGAATATCGCGAAGCTTTTGATATTTTAATTTCAACGGAAGTTTTTGAGCACGTTTTTGGACCAAGTATCAAAGCATTCCAAGGGGCCTTTAATATTCTAAAGCCTAATGGCAATTTAATCCTAACCGTTCCATTTATTAATAAAGGAAAATCCATTGAGCATTACAGGGAAGATCTAACTAATTGCATCGCGCGAAAAAGGCTAATCTCTAGGAAATGGGTCGCGGACTTGGAATATAGTAATGGGGATAAAGAAACCGATAAGGATCCGAAGTTTCATGGTGGCCCCGGCCAAACGCTAGAAGTTAGATTATTTAATCGATCTCGTCTCATCAATGAACTTCGCTCAACAGGCTTTACCGACATTGTAGTTCATGATGAGAATCTCCCGCAGCATGGAATAAACTGGGGGCCTGCATCTCGAGTTATTACCGCCCGAAAACCCTCTCAAATTAAAACCACGACAAACGAGACTGTTTAATGAAAAAAATAATCTGCGCAGTTGGAACGCGACCGGAAGCTATAAAAATGGCACCGGTCATTCTTGCCCTAAAACAGTCAGAACATATTAACTGCAAGGTTCTTGCTACCGCCCAGCATCGCGATATGCTCGATCAGGTGTTCGATATTTTCAATATTGTTCCTGACTTTGATCTAGATATCATGCGCCCTAACCAGACTCTGACTACGCTGACAGCCCGCCTGCTTCTTAACCTCGACAGTATTTTCCACTCTGAGAAACCAGACGCGGTGCTTGCGCAGGGAGACACAACCACTGTCATGACTATCGCCATGGCCTGTTTTTACCACGGCATTCCCTTTGGCCATGTGGAGGCCGGTTTGAGAACTGGAGACTTATCAAACCCTTTTCCCGAAGAAATGAACCGGGTCGTCGCCGGAAAACTAGCAAAATGGCACTTTGCACCCACAGAAAGAGCCCGAAAAAACCTTCTGAACGAAGGTGTTGATGAGAATGACATTCAGGTGACTGGGAACACGGTTATTGACGCCCTCCACTCTGTCGTCGATTCCTCTCCCGAAATTGGCATTCCTCTAGACTCCTCAAAGCGCTTAATCCTTGTGACCGCACATCGACGCGAAAATTTTGGAGAACCCATTAAAGAAATCTGCCGAGCCATTTTGCATCTGGTAGAACATAATGCCGACATTCAAGTACTCTTTCCTGTTCACCCGAACCCGAATGTTCATCAAATAGCCCATGAATTGCTCGGACATCATTCTCAAATTATTCTCTGTGATCCCCTTGGGTATCTACCCTTTGTGGCAGCAATGAAAGCCGCGCATATAATCCTTAGTGACTCAGGTGGCGTGCAGGAGGAAGCCCCAGCCCTCGGCAAACCAGTTCTCGTAATGCGCCACAGAACAGAGCGGCCGGAAGCCGTCGAAGCTGGCGTGGTTAAATTGGTAGGCCCCGTGTTTGAAAACATCATATCTGAAACGCAACGCTTGCTGGACAACCCATATGCATATAAACAATTAGCTAGAAATATTTCACCTTACGGCGACGGGAAAGCCTCTCAGCGCATAGTAGAAACAATCACCAAGTGGAAAATTTAGACCAGGAAAAGTCTATTAATTAAAAAGGGTCTTCCGGTGAATCTGTGGGTAAAAAGAGTTAACACACCGAGCATTTAAACTCCAAAGTGTTGTCGCTTAAAACGACACAAAGGAGTGCCCAGTGCGAATCGAAACTTTACTCAACTATTGCCATCCGCTCAAATCATTCGTTTATACGAAATGCCGACTGGAAATTCGAAATGTCCGCCCGGCATTGGTGGCCGTCATCAAACCGCGCAAGAACGGGAAGGTGTATTGCTCTGTTTGCGGCAACGCTTGTCGTTGCTATGATCATTTGGACACGAGGGAGTTCGACTTTGTTCCGCTCTGGAATATCCCGGTTCGTCTGGAGTACCCAATGCGGCGGGTCCATTGCCCTGAATGCGGTGTGCGCGTCGAGCGCGTGCCGTGGGCCGACGGGAAGTCCCATACGACCAAAACCTTCGAACTGTTTCTAGCGCAGTGGGCCAGAAAGCTTTCCTGGAAGGAAACGGCGACGAGCTTTGGAACCTGTTGGGACACGGTCTATCGCTCGGTAAAAGCAGTCGTCGCCTACGGTCTGGCTCACCGCAATCTGGACTGTCACCGGGCGTTTAAAATGTACCACCTGTGGGCGGTTCAAAGTGTACCACCCCAGAGGCCTCATAAGTCGCCTTTTTTCTCCTGGTTGTCAACCGGTGGTTCCGATGGATTTGCGGTTTTGTTGCGCAGCCGGTAGCTGCGCCCTTTGAAGGGGATGATTTCGGCACTTTGGAGCAGCCGGTCGAGGATGGCTCCGGCGGCGGGGACGTCGCCGATTAAATGCCCCCAGTCTTCGATGGGCCGATTGCTGGTCATGAGGGTTGATCGTAACTCATAACGTCGCATGATGACTTCGAAGAGGTGCTCTCCGGCTCGGGAGGGGAGCTGTTTGAGCCCCATGTCGTCGATGATGAGCAGATCGGGTTTGAGGTATTTACTGAGTAGACGTCCGTCGGCGATGGCTTCTTCGTCCATGA
The DNA here is from genome assembly GCA_014381785.1 of Kiritimatiellota bacterium. GTDB lineage: Bacteria > Verrucomicrobiota > Kiritimatiellia > Kiritimatiellales > Tichowtungiaceae > Tichowtungia. The sequence continues at coordinate 6,881 of JACNKZ010000071.1, read as the reverse complement.
GTTCGCGTACAAGCTCGAAGATGGAGATGTAGTGCACGGTGTGTCCGCGCTTGATGGCTTCGTAGCCGATGCCTTGGGCGAGGTGGGTTTTGCCGGTGCCGGGCGGCCCGATCATGAGCAGGTCGGTGTGTTGTCGGATGAACGCACAGGTGGCGAGGTCGAGGATCTGTCGGCGGTCGATGTTGGGGTTGAACTGCCAGTCGAAGCGGTCGAGCGGCTTGAGGTTGATGAAGCATGCGGTTTTGAGCGCGCGGGCGGTTTTACGATCAGTACGCAAGGCGAGTTCGTCCTGGATGAGCAGTTCGAGGAACTGTTCGTGCCCGAGTTGTGCGGCCTGCGCTTCTTGCAGTCGGATGGCGAGGTTGTCGCGCATGCCGGGGAGCCGGAGCTGTTTGAGGTTGGCATCGAGGTGTGTGTTCATTGGAATAGTCCTTTGCTGTTGATGATTTGTTCGTATTCGGCGGTGGCTCGGATGAGCGGATGCTCTCCGATGAAGGTGAAGCTTTCTTGCTGGTGCGAGCTGTTGGCGATGTGTCGCCGAAGCCCTTTCAGGCTGAACTCCTGTGCTTCGAGCGCTTTAGAACATCCGGTGTTGATCGCGGAGGCTGCATGCTTTTTACGTAGCGAAAGCAGGCCGTTGAGTACGCGGGTTCCGGGGACGCCGCGTTCCACCAGCATAGCGATGGCCCATGCATGAGCCGCATCGCCGATTTTCCATGCTTTCGTGAGCATCCATTCGTTGCCAAGTTCGGGATTGCCGACCTTTTCGAGCGGGATGTGTTCTTTGCGGGTACTGCGTTGCCCAGGTTCTTTATGTGCGTGAACACAGATGCGCGCCATCGCCTCGTTGAAGATCTCGATGAGGCGGCCGTCATAACGCACCCAGACCTCGCGGCGGGTGTATTCCGGTGCAACGGAGTAGTAGGCTTTGGCGACTTCCACGTGCCCATCGCGATGTACTTTGCGCCTCCCTTCCTGAAAGGCAGGGAACAGATCCGGCGGCAAGGGTTTTAGGTGCGGTTTCTCCTCGTTGAACATCTGCTGCACTTGGCGGCGGGTCGTGCCGTGGATGCGCTGGTCGGCCACACGGGCCTCCCAGTCGCGCAGGTGGGCGTTCTGTTCAGCCAATGACTTGAAGCTCTTGCCCTTGAGAGCGTTGTCCTGTGCATAGCCGACCTGCCGCTCGACTTTACCTTTGTGTCGGGGCGTACGCACTCGTGACGGAAGAATACAGGTTCCGTAATGCTTCGCAAAATCACGTAACTTGGGATTGAGCTCCGGATCGTAAACACAGGGCTTAATCACGCCCGCTTTCAGGTTGTCGATCACGGTGGTTTCCGGCACCCCGCCAAAATAACGGAAGGCATTCTCAAGCGCCCGCACAAAGCACTCCGTCTCCTGCGTGAAAGAGACCTCCGAATAGGCCTTCCGGCTGCAACTGAGCACGATTCGGAACAAGTGGGTCTTCCGGCGCTTTCCATCCGCACCGACGATCCACGCCCCGGTTCCGTAATCGACCTGACACTCCGTGCCTGGCAACGCCTCCATACGGCGGAATGGAACCTCAACGCACTCTTCGAGCTTACGCACATAACGCTTTACCGATTCATAACTGCCATCAAAAGCCCTCTCCAGTTGCAAATCCTGAAAGATCCGTTGAGCACTTAATCCGCATTGAAGACGCTCGCGGATGTACTCACCATGAGCCTCGCACAAGCTGCACCGCCCGGCGGTCGAAGTGGTACACTTTGACGGGGAACCGCCTGAATCCCCGGCGGTCGGAATGGTGCATTTTGAATCCGGCCCTTTATCGGAGCCGGGGGTCGAAATGGCGCACTTTGAATTGTTCTCCAGATACTTGCTGACCGTTCGGCGATTAATGCATAATTCTTTGGCAATATGCCGAATACTCCAGCCACGCTGCCCCAACTGCTTTACTGTTTCAATCATACTTCCCTTAAGGATATTGCTCACATTTTCCGCCTTTCTGCTTTCTGGTTTAGAAAGCGGAAAATAGAAGCAAAATTATTCCTCAAGGTGGTGCATTTTGAATCGACCAGGGGTGGTGCATTTTAACCGACCGCCGACACTCACCTGACCCAAGCGGTCAATCAGGTGCGGGTGGACGAGGTGCGCAAGCTCAAAGACAGGGGCTATGACGAAACCGTTCTGAAGCATACGAAATATTGCTTCCTGAAAAACCCGGAGAATCTGACGGAGAAACAGCAAACCAAACTCGACGACGTGCTGGAGTACGATCTGAAAAGTGTCCGGGCCTACCTGCTGAAGGAGAGCTTTCAGCTGTTTTGGAACTACGACAGTCCGTACTGGGCCGAATGGTATCTGGATAAATGGTGCAACCGCGCCATGCGCTCGCGGCTGGAACCGATCAAGAAGTTCGTCAAAACCCTTCGCACCCACCAGCCGCTGATCATGAACTGGTTCAAGGCCAAAAAGGTCTATTCGTCCGGTGTTGTCGAGGGGTTGAACCGCAAAGTGAATCTGGTAACGAGAAAAGCATTCGGCTTCAGAAGCTACGAAGTGCTTAAAATCGCCCTGTTTCATACGATGGGCTGTCTACCCGAGCCGGAATCAATCCACAGATTCTGCGGATGAGGCATTAAAAAGGGTGCCCGAACAAGACACCCTTAACGCGACTTAGCCGATCGACCTTTATTCAGAAATAACCTGCACGGAGAATAGAGAATTTCCAGTAACACCCGCCCCTGCATCTAGGATGTTAGAATGTACCCATATTTTTAAGCGCGCTCCCGACGCCTGAGCAGATAATAACGTTGCAAGAATCCTATTATTTACAACCAAAGTATTGTCTGCTTTTGGCACAATGAAATACTTATCAGTAAATGTCTCAGTGTTTCCGGCCTCCGAATCGGCCTGCAAAACAGTATAGCCAAAATGCTGAATTACTTTTTTAATCACTATATTATGGTAGCCCATTGTCACAGCTTGAGAATTCATGCTTATCAACCCTACAATCAACGCAATCAACAACTTCTTCATCCTTATCTCCTTAATTTTCCACCACCATTTTCTGGTACTGCTGTTCAGTGAGCCCCAGCCCTTCCATCAAGCGAGACTTACTATCTTTTATATTTTCCGCCATAGCAACCTCGTCCATCGCAACAAGTAACTCCCTCGACGGTCTCTGCTGTTTGTTATCAACGTCGTCGAGCTGGCCGGCGTGCTGAAGAACGGCTACAGATTTACGCTCATGGACGGTGACGAGGACTTTGGTGAGTTGGCCGTTTTCGGCGTTCCACTCTAGGGCGTAGTCGTATTGCCCGAGTGCTGCGTCCAACACCTTCTCGGCATCTACATTGCGAACAGAAAAGCTGACAGGTTCCGTTGCCCATTTTTTGTCTTTGAGAACGATCTCTAGCCCGGACTGTTCTTCGAGGTTTTTGAGCACTTCGCCCAGCGGCTGATTTTCAGCAGAAAGGCTGATTTTCGGCTCAGCAGCAAACACCGCGCTAGAAATCAGCAGGACACCGATCACAATAAAACAAACTGTTTGTTTAAAACCCATGGCTCGCAATCTACAAGATTACCCCTCCCCCCCCGAAGAAAAATCTTTATTAATTATTTGATAAACATGATGTTTCCAGTCCTGTTTTGCGCCCGCATCGCGGGATGGATAAACTCACTTTTAATACGAAATTAACTTAACTCCTATTTTTTCACAACCGCTCACAGGCTCGCTTGAGTGACTTCCGAGTAATACAGAGAACATCCAAGAATAAACGAAACAGATGCGGAGCAGAGAATTCAAACGCGAACCCGTTCGTGTGTGGACTCTCTGCTCCACATCAAGCCCTGCTCGCAGGGCTGCGGTCCGCGACCGCGCCGTTTATTCCAAATATCCGACCCATACTAATCAGATTGATTCCGTATCCCGTTTGTTTTTCTCAACACGGTGGACTGGCGGCTTCGATTAGACGCCACCTTGTGTGAACAGAGACAATACCTCCCGCCGCCGTTGGCGAAAGCGGCAAATTAGTGAGGATTAGTGGTTAGAAATAGCTGTAACAAAAACTGTTTCCAGTCCTGTTTTGCGCCCGCATCGCGGGATGGATAAACTCACTTTTAAAGCCATCCGCAGATGGACGCAGTTGAGGTTCGGCGGGATCTTCCACCACCCGCTTCGCTAGAGGGGTCCTGAGGGACTTCAGAGGGGAGAGAGTTTTTGACCACTTATCTGCACTAATTGCTGCACTCCCAATGGGGCGCAGAATGGTATGGTTTGGGTTTGTGAAGTGTCGCTAATCGCGACCGGGATTTGTTGGATTCTAATAAACGGGGCGGTCGACTTACCCCGTCGGAGACCTTGGGGAGACCGCAGCCCTGCGCACAGGGCTTGGTTAAAAGGGCAGAGTTTGACAGCAAACGCGCTTGCGTAAGAACTCTTCACTTTAAACCAGTCATACGAAATTAACTTAACTCCTATTTTTCACAACCGCTCACAGGCTCGCTAGAGTGACTTCCGAGTAATACAGAGAACATCCAAGAATAAACGAAACAGATGCGGAGCAGAGAATTCAAACGCGAACCAGTTCGTGTGTGGACTCTCTGTTCCACATCAAGCCCTGCTCGCAGGGCTGCGGTCCGCGACCGCACCGTTTATTCCAAATACCGCATTCATCTGTCATAGTTCATCTTTCAGAAGCCCCCCCTGCACCCCTCGGAGGTTCCTCTAGCGGAGCGGTTGTAAAAAATCTTTCCCCGGATCCGATCAATACCAATCAGATTGATTCCGTATCAGTTCACCCGAATTTATAATCCGACACCTGTCCGGCATCCGCCTCGGCCATTCCTGTCAAAATGTCCTTAACTTCCGTGAAAGACAGATCGGGGTTATCAATGACGCACTGAGCAATATGAACCCAATACTCTATCTGTTGAGCAGGCTTCCGGTGTTCCACTTTCCCCTTAACTCGAGCTTCTTTTAACAGGGTTTCGCTCAACCTGATTGTTGCTGTTGCACTCATTTTCGGCCTCCATTTGTCACAAATGTCACACGTAGCGCACTTTGTGTCAAGATCGGCTGTATACACACATTCTGCACCCGTAGCGACCTGTCCCGGCAATCGCCAGGGCCACCTTCATCACCGGATGGAGTTCGTCCCGCATCCATCACTCCAACAGCAGATTGAGCCACGGCATGGCAAGAACGGGTTTCGATTCCGGATCAAGCGGATCGGTTCCCCGGCGGACTTCAAGCCCATCTTTCGCGCCGTCGCCATCCGAATCCGGATTTTGCGGATCGGTTCCCAGCTGAAGCTCCTGACTGTTACTCAGTCCGTCCCCATCCAGGTCCCCGTCCAAATCCAATAATACAGTCGGGCGACCGCCCCACGGATTTGTCCATCCCATAGTGCCGAGCAGATAATAAACCGTCGCATTGTCGCAACCTGAAAACACGCTCGAACCAAGACCAGGGGCATTGCCCTTGAAATTGAGGCTTATCAGGCCGGTGCAGATCCTGAACGCATCGTTCCCGATGGAGGTAATGCTGTTGCCAATCGTGACGCTCGTCAGGCCGTGGCACTCAAGAAACGCCCCGTCCCCGATGGAGGTGACGCTATCGGGAATCGTCACGCTCGTCAGGCTAGTGCAATAATAGAACGCATAGCTCCCGATGGAGGTAACGCTGTCGGGAATCGTCACGCTCGTCAAGTTAGTGCAGTAATTGAACGCAGAGTCCCCGATGGAGGTGACGCTATCGGGAAGCGTGACGTTCGACAGGCTGGTGCAGTTGGCGAACGCAGAGTGCCCGATGAAGATGACGCCGTTGGTCATCGTGACGCTCGTCAGGCTGGTGCATTCATAGAACGCACGGCTCCCGATGGAGGTAACGCTGGCGGGAATCGTGACGTTCGACAGGCCGGTGCAGTTGGCGAACGCCTCGACTCCAATGCTGGTAACGCTGTCGGGAATCGTCACGCTCCTCAGTGGTGTGGGAAGGTCGCAGAACGCATCGTCCCCGATGTGAGTTACAGACTTGCCGTTAATAGTGGGTGGAATGGCCACGCTGTCGAGGAAACCTGTGTAGCGGATTATGGTGACGGTATTCGTATCTGGGGCATTATTTATCGTGTAGGTAAAATCACCGAACTGCTCTGCCTCCGACGTTGCTGCGGTTGCCCACAAGCAGACCACCAGCACCCCGATCCGTCCCATGGACAGGCGGGCGCAAACCCCTCGAGTTGCTTTCTTCATGATAACCTGAGCCAATGAAACCGGCCGGTCTGGGATGAGAGTTCTCTTTGGCAAAACGAGCGATTCAGTCAACAACCCCTTTTTCATACACCGCTCCTTTGCTCGTACGCGGAGCGAACACGAACTCCCTCAAGCAGATGCCGGGTCAAAGCGGGGCGCCGACCTGCTGACGCATCATCAGAAACCGATAGCTTTTCGCCATCCCAATCAAAAAACCCTTCAGCCAGCCCCAGTAAAAAGGTGGCGACCCCGGCAATCGCTAGGGCCGCCTTCATCATTGGATTAACCTGCTCATTCATCATGCTATTACATCCCGCACACCGGCCTTTTTTTCCAACTGTTCATCGGCCTTGTGAAAACTCGGCCCCATCAGATTTTCCAATGGTTGGAAAATTTTGTTCCAAGGTTTGGAAGCCGTGAAATCGTTGGATTCGCAGCCATCCCCCCACTTATTCCTTGGAAATATACTCCACTGGAAACAGCTGTCGAGTAATGCCACTCATTACTCGAGCAGCAGATTCAGCCACGGCATGGCTTTGATTTTTTCGAAGACGGCTTCGACAGTCATATCCGCCGTAATATTCTCCAACGTCAGTTCTTCCTGACCAACCGCCATAATCTCACCATTTACCAACCAGTGTTTA
>JACNKZ010000040.1 GCA_014381785.1 Kiritimatiellota bacterium | reverse complement strand
GGTGATCTCCAACAGGGACCGCAAGACCCTCGAAATGGGGCTGTTCACCGGCGCGCACGTCACCGTCCTCAAGAACCGGCCGCGCGACGGCAACATGCTCGTCGCCGCAGGCGAAAGCCGCTACATCATCGACAAAGAAGCCGCTGCTAAAATTCAGGTCCGATGAAGAATGGAATAAAGGAATACTGGGGTATTGGAAATTCCCCTCCTGCGGAGGGGTGCCCGGAGGGCGGGGTGGGTTATGTTATCTGAGATTCTAGGTTTGTTAAAAGAACGCGGAGCGATGTCGCTCAAAGAACTGGCGCTTCATTTCCAAACGGAAATTCCGGCGATGGAAGGCATGCTCGACACGCTTCTGTCCAAAGGCCGTATCGAGAAGCTCAACACGAAGTGCTCCAACTGCAAAGGCTGCATCGAAGTAAAACCCGAAGACGCCGCCATTTTCCGAACCTTGGAAAAAACGGACTGATTTTTTCCAACCATTGGAAAAAATGTTTCCAATGGTTGGAACTTTTTAGCCGGACGTTTTTGGTTTGCGGCGCTTTTTTTTCTTTGGTGTCTCGGGCAGAAGGGGGGCGGTGAGCTTTTCGTAGAGGGAGAAAAGATGTTCGACGCGCTGGCGCTCATTTTTGAAGAGCTCGGGTCGGTAGCACTTATCCACCGCCCGATCGAGCGCGGCGTGTGCTTTTGACAGAGTCGGTGGCATCGTCAGCGGGTCGTAGAGGGCGGCCAGTGTCGCATTCGGGAATTCTGTACGCGCATCCAGCACCGCCTGCGCCGCATCTTCGACCGCTTTGCGTTGTTTCTCCGTCGGTTCCGGCCACGGGTAGTTGTTGTAAACCAGCTTGGCCGAGTAGCGATAGTCGGATTTCAGCCGTCCGCAAACCTGCCGCACCCACGCCATGTGCATCGCCGACGACATAATTCCGAAGTGATACGTCGTGGCATCAGGAAATATTTTGACCAGGTTGCTGGAGAGGATGTCTGGAGAAATGAAGCCCATCGGGATATAGCTCCGCCGTTCGGATGAAACTTCCGGGATGAGCAGGTAATTTTTCTCCGGCATATTTTCGACGTGGAAGCGAGTCGGGACGGTGGCGAGTTTATTAGTTGGTGCGCTTTTACTTTTCAGGCGCAGGTCGCGTACAGCTTCTATGCGTTTCATGGCTTCCGGCATTTCGCGGAGCTTTCCGGGCGGACAGTCGCCTAGCCAGAGGCACCAGCGTTCAATGCCGTTTAGAAACTCATCAGCACCGAGCCAGCGCCGGAAAAACGGCTCCGCCTTCGGCTCCCTTATTAGAAACTCTTCTTTTTCTTCCGGCGTGAAAAGATAGTTTCCGCCGTCAATCGGTTTGTTGCCGATGCCTATTCGCGGCACGTCGCAAAGTGGTTTGTTGCGGTTGATGACGGCCAGGTCAGATCCTTCAACCAGATACGGGCTTATATTTTTTGCCGGGATGACTGAAACCTGATCGCCCTCGTGATCGTATATCTTTTTGTCGGGCACATCATGTGTGGCAAATCCAACGATGACGACGTGGACGTGGGCTTTTCCGCGTGCTTCGCTCATCCACGGAAAGGTGCGATGGCCAAAATGGATTTTCACCCCGTATTTCTGAAAGAGCGTGTTCCATAATACGCCGGCTTGTTCGCCCTGTGTGATGGAGTTGGTTGAAACGAATCCGACAACTGTTCCGGTGTCCTGGATGGTTTCCGCAGCTTTGAAATACCAGCCGGTTACGTAGTCGAGCAGTCCGGAGTTTTTCACGTCGCCCGCAACGGATGCCATATCGGTGCGCTGCCCTTCATCCTGAAATTTTGCGCCGATGAACGGCGGGTTTCCGAGGATGTAATCGAATGTTTTGTGCTGAAGAGGTTTTTGTTTTCGAACCTCTTCTTCGGTCAGAATATTGATTTCTTTCGCCGCCACATTGATGGTTTTGTAGTGTGCAGGGGGGTCTTCCACCTGCATGACATTTAGTGTGTCGGCGCTCAAGTCGAGATAGCTCCCCGAAATCAGATGGTTCCAGTTCATCTGCAGGGCGTTTCCACAGAAAATATGCGGTGATTTTTTGAGCGGCAGACGCTGGTAGAGCTGACCGAACGCCTCAGAGACTTTCAGGTTCATCTGGTGATCCATCAGCCAGAGGGCGACTTCGGCAATACAGGCAGGCCATTCGCCGAGTTCAATGCCGTAGAGTTGATCTACGTCTACTTGCGAGAGGCGGTTGACTTCGTCGAGGGTCAGTTCGCGCTGACCGCCGAGCAGTTCCAGTAAAACTTCGAGTTCAATTTGGCGCAGCTCGCGGTAGGTGATGACGAGGAAGTTTCCGCATCCGCAGGCCGGGTCGAGGAAGCGTAGTTCGCGGAGTCCGGCGAGGAATTCTTCCAGCCGTGCCTTTCGACGCGTTGAACGGTCGGCCTTGATCTGTTCAAACTCCTCGCGGAGGTCATCGAGAAAAAGGGAGCGGATGAGTTTCAGGATGTCACGTTCGCTGGTGTAATGGCCGCCGATCTGTCGGCGTTCCTTCGGCTCCATAACCGCCTGAAAAAGCGATCCGAAAATAGCAGGGGAAATGCGCGACCAGTCGAATGCCGAGGCGGTTAACAGCGCTTCACGCATATCGCGGTTAAAATCGGCAAATCCGAGGTTTTCTGCGAAGAGGGCTCCGTTGACATAGGGAAAGGCGTCGAGTGTTTCATCAAGGTTTTGCTGACGGTCTTTTCGATCTGTATTGAGGACGTCAAACAGACGGGCAAGGTGCAGGCCAAGATCAGACCCGTCTGCGGCGGTGCGGTTAAGAATGTAGAGTTTAAATGTTTCACGCTCAAAAAGCCCGGTGTCTTCAGCGAACAGGCAGAAGAGGATGCGAACCAAAAAGCGCTCAAGTTTGTGACCGGAATAGCCGCCGGCTTCCAGCGTGTCATGCAGTGCGCCAAGGATTTCAACGGCTTTAATATTAATCGGGTCTTCTTCCTTAAAGCGGTGCTGTTTGTAGCCGGGGATAAACGCAAAGGAATGAATATGGCGGTAAAACTCTTTTAGAATGAATTCTGTGGTGGCAACACGAATGTTGTCAAACAGCGGCAGGCCGCGCTGATCTTCCGGCTCCAGATCATGAAGAGCGATGCGGGTAAAGTCAGAGACTATGACATAACGGGGGATCTCCTTGGTTCGTCCGCTGCTGGCCAGATCCTGAATATAACGGAATGCTTGGGATTCGGCTTTGCCGAGGTTAGCCCCTGCACTTTTATGTTCAACCAGAACGATGCCCGGCCAAAATAAGTCAATGAAGCCGTAGTCCCCGGAAATCTTTTTGACAGGCTCCTCAAAACTGGCAACAACGCGGCGGCGGATGCCGAATACATCGAAAAATTCGTTCCAGAACGTTTGTTTTTCAGCGGCTTCGCGTCGCTCTCCGGTCCATTCGCGGGTGAACCGAATCGCGTTATGACGGATTTCATTCCAGGATAGAGTTGCCATTTAGGGACAATGCAGTTTCTTTGTATTCAAAGTCAAGATTGGGGCGGATAAGACGCGGGGCGAGGGCAAACTCGGTTTGCAGGCATTGGAAAAAATCTGTGCCGCAACGCAGTGGCTTCCAACCCTTGGATGGTGAACATTGAATATTGAGCATTGAATATTCCCGCTGCGCGGGCCTATGCTTCAGGCTTTGGAGAAAGCCTATGTTTGAAACCCTCTATGTGAAAATTGGACCGGCCGGCGCGGTGATTGCCGTGTTGTCGTTCCTGAGTCTCTACTTTTTTATGGCCAGTGCCATTTATCTGGCGGTGGTGCCGGTCGGATTCCGGCGCTTTCTGGCTGCGCTTAAAAAAGATCAGCCCGTCGTCACCGAAGAGGATGCGGCGAACAATCCGATTTCCCAGGTGCTGTGGACGGCGCTGGAGCATAAGACCCCGCGCACCGAACTGCAGGGCGAGGTCTCCTATCTTTTTCAGCGCAACCTCGGCGGAACCTATGTGTCGCTCACCATTCTGCGGCTGATCTCTGTAATTTCCCCACTGCTCGGACTGCTCGGAACCGTGCTGGGTATCACCCGCGTCTTCCGCGAAATGTCGCTGCAGGCGGCGGTGGATAATGCCGCGCTCGCCGGCGGCATCTGGGAGGCGCTCATCACCACCATCATGGGCATGAGCGTCGCCATCCCGACCCTCGTTTTCTACTACCTGCTCCGCCTCCGCACCCGTTCGCTCATGATCGAAACCATCGAAGCTGCCCGCAGTTTGATGCAGGAGGAAAAATGATCAGAATAATTACGGACAGAATAATTCAAGCAGGATCAGGGTTCCAATGTTTGGAAAATTATTCTGTCCGTAATTATTCTGATCTCATGGAGTTGAAACCGTCATGATAGAGGACTTTTCTCTAGACAAAGAATTCGATGAGGAGATCGACCTGACGCCGTTGATCGACGTGGTTTTTATTCTGCTCATCTTCTTTTTCATCACCTCCACCTTTATTCAGCCGTCACTGCCGGTGAACCTGGCTAAGGCGGCGTCTGCTTCCGCATCAACCGAGCGCAAGGAGCAGCTGGTGATTACCATCGACGCGGATGGGACTCTTTTTCACGAAGGAATGATCATGGCCCGCGAAGAGATCCCGTCATTGATCCGGGCGAACCCGGATCTGGGCATCAATCTGTTTGTCGATCGCGCCGCGCCGTTCGAATCGTTTTTGTCGGTCATCGACGAAACCCGCCTGATGGGGCGTGATGATGTCTCCATAACTACCTTGCCCGTTGGTCGTGAATAAGGCACATCCAGGGGAGCGGCTGATCCGGCTGATCGCGTTGTGCCTGTGTGGTGCGGTTTATTTCGCGGTGCTCGGGCTGATTTTCCAAGGGTTGGAAAAACGAAACAACCAAAGCGCGCCCGTTGTCAGTTCCGTGACGCTCAATTTTGTTCAGATGGAACTGCAGGCTCCGGTAACGCCGTTGCCGGAACCGGAGATGTTACCGGACCCGGAAATTCAGCCGGAGCCGGACGAAGCCGACGTGGCGATCGAAGAGATTGTTGAAGAGTCCGAGCCAGAGCCTCAACCGGAGCCGCCGCCCGAACCGGACGCGCCGGTTGCGCAGGTCACGCAGGAAGCCGCCTCGCCGATCGTGGCGGTTCAGGCCGCGAACGTGCAGGCCTGGCTGGTTGAACAATTGGAGACGGAAAAGTATTACCCCGCCGCGGCTGAGCGTTTCGGAATCACCGGATCGTTTGATCTCAGCATTCGTGTTGGAGAAAATGGAACGATTCTTTCGGCGGATGTCCTCGGGGAAGGGGGTCATCGGATTCTGCGGCAGGCGCTCGGAAAGATGCTCGCGAAAATCATCGGCCGCAATTACGGCGCGCCGGTCGGCGAACTGCTTCCCTTCGAGTTTGAATTCACGTTTGAATAAGTTGCGGTTTGTTCCATCCATTCGAGCACAACGGCAAGAACTTCCCGTTGCTCCGCTTCCTGGTGCAGGTCGTGGTAGAGCTTTTCCCATACCTTAAGGGTGCAGGTTTGGCCCGCCCGCTTGGCGAACTCGCGCGAGGCCTGCGCGCAGGTAATCCGGTCGGTATCGCTGTGCATTAGCAGCAGAGGCAGCGGAAACTCCGCCGCGTGCTCAAGATTCCATTCGCCCGCATCAAGCATATCGACTCCAAGCCGGGCGCTGATCCGGTCGTGTACCAGCGGGTCATTCCGATAGGCGCGCACAACCCCGGTATCGCGCGAAAGCGCTGCCGTTTCGAGACCGCTTGGCAGAGTCAGCCTCGGCCATAGCGCATACATCCGGCGGAGCAGTCCGGTTTTCCATGCCGGTGGTTCAAAGGGCAGCCGCAGCAGCGGTGCCGAGGCGATGACCCCCGTTAGATCAGGGTGTTTCTGAAGGGCATAGTGGATCACAAGGTTTCCGCCGAGGCTGTGGCCGTACAGAAACAGCGGGAGGTTTGGGTAACGCTTCCGGGCGTTTTCCAAACCTTGGAAAATGTCCGACATCAGACGTTCGTAGCTCGGGGCGTGGCCGCGTTTCCCCCCGGATTGCCCGTGGCCGCGCAGGTCGAATGCGACCAGCGCGATCCGGTGGCGGTTGAGCGTCTCGGCCACATGTTCGTAGCGGCCGCAATGCTCGCCCAGACCGTGCACGAGGCAGACAACGGCTTTAACTTCGGCATCCGGTGTCCATTCCTGTCCGCAGAGCTTCAGCCCGTCTGAGGTTGTGATTTCAACTTTCATTTTAGAACGTAATGATTTCGTATCCCTGTTCGCGGTACGCTGACATGCCGGGATGGCCGGCCATATCGCTGAGCAGGGGCAGGCCCTGTTCCTTGGCATCGTCCAGAGTTCCGAGTTTATTGGAACAGGCTTTGCAGACGCCTTCAACCAGCCCCGCACCCAGGCACTTCTTCCACAACCCGTTCAGCGGATTCTCGGGTTTAACCAGTTCAGGAACCAGTTTAACCGCTGCGCCTTCAACAATAATCTTCACGTCCTCGCCTTTGGTGTGCATATCCAGCGCATTCAGCACCACATGGATGAAGCACATGGGATCGCCGTTAAAAACAAACAATGCGTATTTCTTCATGATGTTCTCCTTCGGTTATAAACTCCACGGCAGGCGGCCGGGCGATTTTTTGTCGAGCCGGCCGGAAGCCAGCAGGGCGTCGAGCTGCGTCAGCAGACGCTGTTTATCTTTCGGGAAGCGACCTTCCAGCGGAATGATGTTCGATGAATGATCCGCGCGAAAAACCGTTTGTTCGAGTTCGAGGCCGGCAATCAGCTCGCGCGTTTCGGCAACGGCCTGATGTTCGGTGATCATTTTAAAATTTTTATAAATCGGCGTATTGGGGGTGGTCACCAAGCGCAGGGCGGAGAGCAGGCGCGGCTGCATTTCATTGAGCACTCTGGCTGTGGCTTGCGCGTGCCGGGAGGAACCCTGTTCCCCCGCCAGGCCGATCAACACCATCACCGACATCCGAAGCCCAACGGCCTGCGCGCGCTGGCCGGCTTCGATCGTATTCTCAGCCGTCTCCTGCTTGTTCATCTCTTTAAGCGTTTGCTCGTCGCCGCTTTCGAGCCCCATGTAAAGCGTGTTGAGCTTCAGCTCTTTCAGTCGGCGCAGCTCATCATCCGTTTTTGCCAGAATCGATGTGCCGTTGGCATAAACACTGATTCTAACCACACTTTGGAAAGTGTGGTTAATCAGAGTCAGCATTTTTTCCAATGTTTGGAAATCGAGGTGCATCACATCTCCGTCGGCAAGAAAAATGCGGTGCGCATCCGGCCCGCCTTTCCCAGCCTTGCCAGCCGCTTGCGAGTGCAAGCGAGCGACGCGGGAAATTTCGCGCTCCGCGTTTTCCAACCCTTGGAAATGATACTTCACGCCCTTGTACATTCCGCAGAAGCGGCAGCCGTTCCACGGGCAGCCGTCCGCCACGCGGATGATCAGGCTGTCCGCCTCGCCCGGCGGCCGGAATAGGGTGTGTGAGTTTGTCATTCCTTTTCAGTCATTTCTTTTTGGGATATCAAAAAGCACTTTCGCTTTGCTTTGGTCCAAACATCGGAAGCCAGTTTATGGCGACTCAGGTTTTTTTCCAACCTTTGGAAAGTTATTCTTCCATTCCGAAGAGCTTTAGAATCATGGCCGCCGGGCAGAAGCCGGTGAAGGCCGACTGGATGAGGTTGATGCCGATGAAGGCGGTGAACAGCAGCCACCACTCGCTGACCAGCCAGGCCACCAGCACGGAAATCAGAATCATGATCCCGGCGAATACGCGCACTCCGTTTTCTACTTTCATGATGGGCTCCTGTGCTTGGATGTGAGAATTAACCGCCAAAGAACGCAGAGATCGCAGAAAAATACCGAGCGTACTTCATTCGGCTCACAGAGCCGACGCTACATTGTAGGGTTGGCTCTGTGAGCCAATCTTTCCTTTTGCGTTCCTTGCGTTCCTTCGCGATTTCATTCGTTTAAAAATTTAGTAAATTGAGCAGTTTCGGGCGCGACGGAGCCAGCCATGACCGTCGCAACCGTGCCGCCGAAAATGCGACCCATCACATCGGCCCGCATCGTCGCGACATAGGTTTTGCCGTCACTTTTCTCATAGATTGAAATGGTGCAGGGCATCATGAGCGTCACGTACAGGGCATTGTCGTCGTTCATGATTTTGGCGGCGTGATGGGGTTCGCAGATTTTAAGCAGGGTGACGCGCGGGACCTTTTGGTCGAACCTGGCGAGGCTTTTCTGCATGTTCATCTTGCGCGAGATTTCCCAGCCGCCATTGGTGACGGCCGCTTCGATCGTTGCGACGGTTTCTTCGTAGCTCATCGGGCTGACCCGTTCTTTAAGCATCATGCTCGGCGCGGCCAGCTTGGCGATGATTGCGAAAAGAATGAGACCGGTTAGAATTCCCAGTGTGTATTTCTTCATAATGACTCCTTTGGTTATTTAAAAACTATATCTAACGGCGAGGGCGACGTTGTTATTATCGGCGAACTGGCCGAAGAAGGTGCTGTTGTTTTTGCCGAAGAAAAAGTTTCCGCGCGCTTCGAGCAGCCAGTTGTCGGTCAGTTTGTAGGCGGCGCTCGGGCGGAGGTAGCCGTCCTGATCCGACGGCGACCAGTAGGTGAACAGCCCGAGGGTGAGGTTCTGATTCATCAGCCTTTGTGTCAGGCGCACGGTCATCACGTGACGGTTGTGATCAGTGTCCGGCGTGTGCTCCAGATAGTACTGCGCCGAGCCGGTGAGATCGGTGGCCAGTTCGTGTTCATAACCCGCCAGCAGACGGACTTGGCTGTCGGGAATGAACGGGTCGGTGCTATTGCGGTCATCGCGCGAGTCGTAATATCCCGCTTCGAGGTTGGCGATTCCGCCGGCCAGCGCGCCGCGCGCGCTGGCGCCGTAGACGGTCAGCTTCGGAAACGTGTTCTGCCCGCTGAGCGGATCAAAGCCCTGCGGCGTTTTCCAGAACCCGTCGTAAAGGTATCCGGCAAATTCCACACCTTTAAAGGTACGGTAGACGCGCACGGCGATTTCATCGTCGTTGAACCAGTCGTTCGGTTTGTCGGTTTGCAGATCGGTTCCGGTGAGGCCCGTGCCGCCCCAGTAGGAAAAGCGTTCGCCGTCAATAAAACGATCGGAGTCGAAGCGCGGCATATAGGCGACATCGATCGTCGCGAAGGAGGGGAAAAAGCTCATGAAGAGGGCATCAGACGGGGCTTTCAGGTATTCCTCGTCGCGCCCGGCGAAGAACGATTTCCAATCCTTGGAAAACAGGTCGTTGATAAACAGCAGATCGCCGGTGCCCCACGTCAGAATCTGGCGGCCAATTTTTACGTCGGCCCAGTCGACCGGGGTAAAGAGCACATTCAGCTCGCGCAGATCAATCGGCCCTTCACCGGTTTCGAGATCTATGCGGTCGTGGCTGTTCGCCACACCATTAACCAGAAAATCCGATCGCGCCGTCAGCGTGAACAGATCGTGATACCAGATTGAACTCAGCTGCAGCCGCAGCTCGTTCAGCGTTTCCTGATCGCTGTTCGGATCACTCTGTGTGCGGATGCCGTAGCGGGCATCCACAAATCCGCTGGTTTCAATGTCCGCCGCGAAACTAAGGCTCGCAATCAGGATCGCTGCTAAAATTAGCTTTTTCATTCTTCAACTCCGGGCTGGGGCGGCTTTTTAGCCACAAAAAACACTAAAGGGTACGACTCTTGTTTTTGTGCCTTTCCGTGCTTTTTGTGGCTATGGTTTTGGTCGCAGTTATTTTTTGGCGATGGCTTTGAGAACCGCGTCCTTGTCCATTTTCTTCTGACAGAAGAACCAGTCCTGGCAGACCATGTCCTCTTTGCCATCCATACGATCCTTGGCGGTTCCGCAGGAGCCGGCGGGGCCGATGATGACATCATCGCCGGGACGCCAGTCGGCTGGAGTGGCCACGTCGAAGGCATCTGCGGTTTTTAGAGCCTGCAACACCCGGTAGAGCTCATCGAAGTTGCGGCCGAGGCTTAGCGGGTAGTAGAGAATTGTCCGGATGACGCCTTTCGGGTCGATGAAGAATACGGCACGAACCGCCTTGGTTGAGTCTTCATTGGGCTGGATCATACCATACTTTTTCGCCACATTCATCGTGATGTCTTCGATCAGCGGGAAGTTAACTTCCACATCCTTCATGCCCTTGTATTCGATCTTTTCTTTGATCGTTCGAAGCCAGGCAATGTGGCTATAGAGCCCGTCAATCGAGAGTCCGACCAGCTTGCATCCGGCTTCAGCAAACTGCTCTTCCATGCTGGCGAAGGTGATGAACTCGGATGTGCAGACCGGGGTGAAGTCAGCCGGATGGCTGAAGAGAATGACCCACTCGCCTTCGTATTGTTTAGGAAAGTCGATCTCTCCCTGTGTGGTAACGGCCTTAAAGGCCGGTGCTTTGTCGCCGATTCTCGGCATTGGTATGATGTTCTCTTCCATTTTTGTGTTCCTTCCTTTTTTTTGTTATCTCGTCGCCTCGCGCGGCGGGCGTCTTAAAAACCGCTCAGTGAAGATCATCTCCTTGAGGCCGGTGTCATATTTGATGTTGTTGAAGGTGTTGACGGTGTGGCCGCCGCGAGCGAGGTCGCTCACCTTGGATTCGATCACGGTCGGGAAGCCCTGAACGGTTTCGATTTTTGTGGCTTCAACGCGGCGATAGAGTTTGCCGTTTTTGTCGAGGTATTCCGCTTTGACCGGCAGAAAGGTTTCTTTGTCGATGGAAACTGTGTACTCACTGAAATCGACCGCGTCGGGATTCTTGGGCGTGTTTTTGACGATGTAGTGCGTGTCGGTTTCCCCGGTCAGTTCATGCGTGTCTTCCCATAGCGCGCGGCCGGAGACATCTTCATAAACGAAGTCGGAGCCGACGAAGCTGGTTCGTTTGTCGCCGGGGGCGATTGGCTTGACCAGGTTGAGCGCGGGCAGGAAAAGCCAGCGGCTGTCGTCTTTACCCTGTGCCACCTCTTTCCAGACCATGAAGACCTGACGGGCCACGTCGGCCGGTTCTGTGAAGTAGACATAGAATTTTTGGGTTCCCTCGCCGGTATTCTTGCGCAGGATGCGGAACTCGCGCACGCGCTCGCCGCCGCCCGCATCGGTGATCACCATTTTGACGTCAGCCTGTCCATCTTCTCCAGCGTAGTACGCCACCTGATTCGCCTTTTCGACGATCTCATCTACCGTCAGCGCGAATGTATTGATCGATGCCAGTGTCAGGATTGCTGTGATCCACTTTTTCATTTCAATTTCTCCAATTTGTTAAACGCAAAGACGCAGAGGTCGCTAAGGTTCGCAGAGTTTATTTAGTTATGCTTTGCGGAACTTCGCGTTCTTTGCGGCTTTGCGTTGACGTGTTCCTGTTGAAAAGCCATTTGCGAAGGCCGGTTACGAGTGCGGCGAGGATAAACAATGTTGCCAGCCACGAGACGGTCATGATGGTGGCGAGGAAGAAACCGACGGTGCGGTAGGGTGCCAGCGGTGCCAGCAGCAGCGGCAGGAATCCGAACGCGAGGGTAATCGCGTTGCGGCTGATCGCCATCGCCGGCTCCTTGAACATTTCTTTAATGGCTTCCGCCCAGCTGCCGAGTTTTTTCTGCAGCTCGCGGGCGCGTTCCAGGAAGTGGATGGCGAAGTCGACGCTCAACCCCAGCGTCAGCGACGAGAGCACGGCGACCGGCATGTCGTAGTCTTTGCCGACCCAGCCGATCAATCCGTAGATGAAGGTGATGGTGACGCTGAGCGGGATCATCGCCAGCAGTCCGTAGAGCGGCGAGCGGAATAGGAGCATCATCATGATCAGCACGACGATAAAGCTGCTTCCGAGTGCGGAGAGCATGCCGGTGACCATTTTGTCCTGCCACACCACATTGAGGTAGGTGAGACCCGCCCACTGAACCTTCATCGGAACCGGAGGCGGATTTTCGGCAATCCATTTTTCGGTTTTTTCGGCGACGGCGGACATATCGGTGTTGTCGCCGCTGGTGAGCTGCACCCAGATATTCGCTTCGCGGTAGTCGCGAGTCACCAGATGGAACAGGCTGTCCTTCTTCTTCATCCCTTCGAGCTGAATAAAGACCTGCCCGCAGGCGGCGGAGCTGTCCGGCACGCTGTAGTTGGCGTCGTTTTTCGTTTTGATTTCCGCACGGAAGTTTTCGGGCGCGACGGACGGGTCGAGATACTGCAGCTCATACGACGCTTTTTTGAGCGCATCGACCGCCGAGCTGGTTTTTCCAACCTTTGGAAACGCTGCGAGATGATCCTGTAGCTTCGCCACCCAGCGCAGCATTTCCGGCTGTTTCATCGGCGGAGCGGTGATCTCCGCTTTCATTTCATAAAGGAAATCAACGAAGGAGAGCGCGGTGTATTCGTCGGTAATCGCCAGCGCCGCTTCGCGCAACTCTTCTCCAGATAGTTTTTCCAATGTCTGGAAGAAGGCGGAGTCTTCACCCATTTTATTTTCCAATGCTTGGAAAGAGGCCAGATCAGCATCTTCGAGATAATTGATTTTGTCGGCGAGGGCGATCCACGGCTTGGTGATCTGCGCGTCCAGTTTCTCCGCTTCGCCGATGAGGAAGGTAAAGCATTCGTCGGGGTTGCAGGTGCTGAGGTTGCGGTATTTGATTTGCTGCGTTTTGAGCAGAGCGGTGAAGGCCTTGGTCTGTTCCGGCAGTTTTTTTGCAAAGCGTTTTTCGGCAGCGGCGGTCATTTGTTCGAGTGCTTCGATGCAGGTGCAGCCGCCGGCCGTTTCGGGCGTCAGCGTGAGGTAGGCTGTGTAGGTGCCGCCGAAGTGGCGGTTGAGTACGTCGTCGGCAATCCGGATGCGGTGAGCCGGGGTGAACCATTTGACGGGGTTGTCGTTGACGCGGATGCGTTGAATGCCAATGGCGGAAACGATGATTGTCAGCACGCTGAAAATCAGAATCAGCTTCCAGCGTTTATAAGAGAAGGCGCCGAGCGTTTCGAGCAGGCCGTCGAGGCCGCTGCGTGCATGGTGCGATTCTTTGTCCGGAATGCGGTCGAGCATCTTTTTGGGGACGAAGAGCATGATGTAGGCGGGCACGAGCGTCATGGTCAGCAGCCAGGCCAGCGCGACCCCGAAGGCGACGTGCGCACCGAAGACGCGCACCGGCGGAATCGGCGTGAAGATGAGCG